>DATGNX010000081.1:0-11323 GCA_035306485.1 Burkholderiaceae bacterium | reverse complement strand
GCTTCGTTCAGCCCCAGCGATGCGAAATCGCGGAAATAATCGTCGTCGGATACCCGGCGTACGTCGAAGCTGGCATGTACCCCACCTCCCAGCGCCTGGCTATGTCGCCACCCATACGACCAGCGATCACGATTCGCTTCGCGGTCATCGTTCAGATAAGTGCCTTGCATTTCGCCGGCATAGCTGCGGCCCAGGTAGCGAAACTCAGCACCCAATTGCACACCCCGCTTGGCCATGATGCGCGGCGTCAGCGTCATGTCGTAGTTGGGAGCCAGGTTGAAGTAATAGGGAATGGAGAACTCCATCCCCCCGGCCGTGGACGTGCCATAGGTGGGCAGCAGGAAGCCGGACTTGCGTTCCTTGCGTATTGGGAACGTCAGGTACGGCGAATACATGATCGGCACGTCCTTGAAATACAAGGTGCCGTGGCGCGCTACGCCTTCGTTTTCCTCGAAGTACAGATCCACCTGGTTCGACTTGATGTACCAGGAAGGCTCCGGGCAGGGGCAGCCCGAATACGTGACGCGGTTCAAGCGCATGTGGTCGCGGCTGAAGATCTCGGCTCGCTCGGCGCGACCGGCGCCGCCCGTGGCGCCCAGCCAGAAATCGGGGTCGGTCATCTCGCCCGTCTCGGCGTCCACGTTGTAGTCGAATGCCGGCGCCTTCACGATATTGGCATCGCGCATGATCAGGCCGTTGCCGCGCACGCGTACCTGCCCTGTGGAACGCTGATAATCGATTTGATCGCCCTTCACCACGGAGTCGATGCGGCGCACCTCGGCATTGCCAGTCAGGATGACCTTGCCTTCTTCATCGGAGCGGATGTCGTCGGCGATCAGGAATGCCGACATCTGATCTTCGTCGAGCACATGCGTGCGCAACTTGGAGGAAATCTGCAGATCGGTTCCTTCGGGCACCCGGATCGTTTCGGCCTGCGGAGACGCCGCCATTGCAGCCTGACCGCAGCCATAAGCGATGAGTAGTGACCACCAGACCGAACGCACGAGTGTTTCGCCCCCAAAAAACCGATTATATTTTGGCACTTCTGCCGCTCGAGCCGGAAGCCTTGATCGCACGCGACGTGAGTCGATGAGACGGCTGCCAGTTGAAAGGCGACCCGGTATTATAGTGAGAGAATGCCGCAAACCATGGAATCCCGAACACCCCTTCAAACCGACGACCGGCTGGACTCGCTTCAGGCCTGGCTAGCCGGCCTTGCGCCCGAGCTGGGACTGGACACCGGCACACTGCGCCCGGCCTCCAGCGACGCCAGTTTCCGTCGTTATTTCCGCCTGAACAGCGGCGACGGCACGGCAATCGTCATGGACGCGCCGCCCAGTCACGAAGACTGCGGCCCCTTTCTTCATGTGGGGCAACGCCTGCGGGACGCCGGCCTGAATGTGCCGCGCATCCTGGCTCAAGATCTGGAACAGGGCTTCCTGTTGCTGTCGGATCTCGGTACCCGTAATTATTACCAGGCAGTCCAGGATGGTCTGGACGATGCCGCACTTCAGCAACTCTACCGCCCCGCTCTGCATGCATTGGTGCGCATGCAGCAGGCGCGTTGCGACGATCTGCCGCGCTACGACGTGCCGGACCTCGGCCAGGAGCTCACGCTGTTCCGCGAGTGGTATGTCGAGGCGCACCATGGCGCCACATTGACGCCGGCGGAGGACGCCGCACTGAAGCAGCTGTTTGCGGACCTCGCAGCCGACAACGCAGCGCAGCCCACCGTGCTCGTGCACCGCGACTACCATTCCCCCAATCTCATGCTGCCGCAAGAACCGGGCGGCCAGCCCGGCATTATCGACTTCCAGGATGCCGTCGCCGGCCCGATCACCTACGACATCGCGTCGTTGGTAACCGACGCCCGCACGACTTGGGAAGAGGACCAGCAACTGGACTGGGCCATTCGCTATTGGGAAGCGGCGCGCAGCGCCGGCCTGCCGATAGGAAACGACTTTGCAGAATTCCATTGCGCATACGAGTGGATGGGCCTGCAACGCAACTTGCGGATACTCGGCGTGTTCGTGCGGCTTTCGCAGCGCGATGGCAAGCACCACTATCTGGACCACCTGCCGCGGGTCACGGGCTACGTGCGCCAGGTCGCGTCCCGTTATGGACGCTTCCGTCCCTTGTTGCGTCTGCTTGACCGTCTGGAAGGCGTTCAACCGGTCAACCCGCTGCAGCCGCTATGAAGGCAATGATCCTGGCGGCAGGCCGCGGCGAACGCATGCGCCCGCTGACCGATCACACACCCAAGCCCTTGCTGGAGGTCGGCGGGAAACCGCTGATCGTCTGGCATATCGAACGGCTGGTGGCGGCCGGTTTCCCGGATATCGTCGTAAATTGCGCCTGGCTGGGAGAGCGCCTGCAAAGCGCATTGGGCGACGGCCGGCGCTACGGCGCACGGCTGCAGTGGTCGCCCGAAGAAACCGCACTTGAAACGGCGGGGGGCATCGCCCGGGCCGTGCCCGCTCTGGGCCCAGATCCTTTTCTGGTCGTCAACGGCGACGTATGGTGCGACTGGGACTTTCGCCTCGCTATCGATAGTGCCGCGGCATTGACCGCTGCCCGCGCCCAAGCATGGCTGCTACTGGTCGACAACCCCGCCCATAACGAAAAGGGCGATTTCAGCCTGGATCCCGACGGGCAGGTGGTGCTGAACCCCGCCCCGCCACAAGCTCTGACATTCTCCGGTATCGGCGTCTATTCGCCCCTGCTTTTCAGAGGCCTGAGCGGCAACGAGCCCGCCCCCCTCGGCCCCCTGCTACGCGACGCCCTTCGCGGCGGATCCGTCATTGGCGCGCGCCACGCCGGCCAATGGATGGACATCGGCACACCCGAACGTCTGCAACACCTGGACACGCTTCTCCGCCCTTGAACGGTGGTCGGCGCTGATGCGCCCTTGTTAAACTGGCCGGGTTTTGCATGCAATAAAGGAATGAAGGTTACCCATGTTCGGATCGTCCAAGCGTCAAGCATTCAGACCCACCGCCTACGGCACCTCGCGGCGACGCGGCATACCACGGTGGCTGGTATTGATGCTGACCGGCATCGTCCTGGGCGCGGGAGGCCTGCTCTTTCTGCAAAAAAGCTATGGTCCGACACGGCTGACCGTGGAACAGTCGGAACAGCTGCACTACGACCTCAATAGCGCCAATATGGACAAGCAGCGTCTGCAGACGCAGCTGAACCAGCATATTCAGGAACTGAAAGAAGCCAATACGCGGATTCAGTCGCAGGAAGTGGCGCTGCGTGAGCGCCAAGCCGAGATCGACAAGCTCACCTCCGACGTCGCGCTATTCGTGGAAACGGCTCCGGAGGATCCTCGCGGCACCTCGCCCGGCATCCGCGCCGTCACATTCAACTTCGAAGACGGCCAACTGGACTATCACATACTCGTGATGCAGGACGCCGGTAGCGGCCCGTTCACCGGAGAAGTCACGCTGGTTGCCGCAGGCCGCTACAGCAATGGGCGCAACGGGACCGAAGAACTGGCTCCGTTTCCCATCTCGCTGGAGCGTTATGCTCATCTGCAAGGCACAGTGGAAGTGCCCGAAGGCTTCACGCCTCGCGAAGTCACCATACAGATACGCGCCAAGGGTTCAGAACGCGTCAGCGCTATGCGCGTGATTCGCGTACCGCGATGAATCGGCGGCTCGGGCAGCGCGACCGCTACCCAGCTTTCAAGAGACGTGCTGGAGGAAGTCGCGCAAGCGCTGGCTGGGCGGGTTGCTCAGCATTTCCGCCGGTACGCCGTCCTCGGCGATACGGCCACCGTCCATAAATAACAGGCGGCTGCCCACGCGTCGGGCGAATTCCATTTCATGCGTCACTACCACCATGGTCATGCCTGCTTCCGCGAGGTCTTGCATGACCTTCAGCACTTCGTAGCGAAGTTCGGGGTCGAGCGCCGAAGTCGGTTCGTCGAACAACATGAGGCGCGGTTTAATGGCCAAGGCGCGCGCAATCGCCACCCGTTGTTGCTGACCACCCGACAACTGCCCGGGATAATGATCCATGCGCTGTTCCAGGCCCACCTTGGCAAGCAGTTCCGCCGCCTCTTCCCTTGCCTGACGCCGGCTGAGGCCGCGCGTGTGCACCGGGCCGAACATGACGTTCTCCAGTGCCGTCAATTGCGGGAACAGATTGAATTGCTGGAACACCATGCCGGCTTCGCGACGCAGCTCGCGCACCTGCTTAGGCGTGCCCCGCACGCTCAAGCCATTGACGATGATGTCGCCTTCCTGAATCGTTTCCAGCACATTGATGCAACGTAGAAAGGTGGACTTGCCCGAGCCGGACGGACCGACTACGACCACGACCTCGTGCGGCTCGATTTCGAGACTGATGTCGTCGAGCACGGTGTTGTCGCCGAAGCGCTTCACCACATTCTTGAATTCGACGATGCTCATACGATTTGCGTCCGGTGTTCGACGAACTTCAGCGTCAGTGCAATAAAGCCGGTGAGAATCAGGTAGATCACCGCCACGGCGCCCCAGATCTCGACCGAGCGGAAGTTCGCCGCAATGATCTCCTGGCCCTGGCGGGTCAGCTCAGCGACGCCGATGACGATGAACAGCGAGGAGTCCTTCAGGCTGATGATGCACTGATTACCCATCGCCGGGATCATGCGCCGCAATGCCACAGGACCGATGATGTAGGCCAGGATCTTCCAGAACGGCAGCCCCATGGCTTCGCCGGCTTCCTTCAGCCCCTTGGGCACCGATTGCAGTGCCCCGCGCACGATCTCGGCAATATAGGCACCCGAGTTGATCATCAGCGTGAAGATCGCGGCCATGACGGCATCAATGCGCCATCCCGCGATCAGCGGTAAGGCGAAGTAGATGAACATGACCTGCACCACGATGGGTGTGCCGCGAATCACCAGGATGTACAGCTGCGCTAGAAACGAAAGCGCCTTGGGCACATACGCCACGAAGCGCCACACCAGCAACAGCGCCACCGCCAGCTTGACCAGAGTCCAGACCACCGGGGGCACGCCCGCCATATAGGTATCGGCCACCCAGCCCGACAGGCGAGTCAGCAGGTACACGACAATGATGACCCCCACGGCGGCCAGCACCGATCGGACGGTGATAGGCACCTTTACGTAGGTGGTGACCACCCCGCTCAGAAAACCGATCACCGTACCGCCGAGCAAGCCCAGCAGGGTGATCTGGATGGTCATCTTGGCGCCTTCAAGCAGACTGGGGAGCGCCGCCCAGATGGCAGACCATTCGAATGTCACGTCGTTCGCCTCGCTTTATGCCGCGTGGGGGCGGCGACGCGGATTTACTGGCCTGCAGCCTGCTTGCCGAACCACTTCTCATAAATGGCGTCGTACTGGCCGCTTTCGCGCAAGGAAGCCAGAGCCTTGTTCACGACCGGCACCAGTTCGCTGCCCTTGGGGAACGCAATGCCGTAGAAGTCGCCGCTCTTGAGCGAGCCCACGACCTTCACCTGGCCCTTGCCGGCCGTGTTGGCGAAGTACTGGAGGTTGGGCGTGTCATGCACGACGGCGTCCACGCGACCGGTGGCCAGTTCCAGGAACGCATTGTCGATATTGGGGAACAGCTTGAGCTTGGCGTTGGGGACGTTTTCTTTCAGGTAGTCCACAGTGGCCGTGCCGATTTTGACCGCCACGAGCTTGCCGTCGAGATCGGCGGCTGTCTTGATGTCGTTATTGTTGGTGCCTACCAGCACCGCCAAGCCGCTCTCGTAGTAGGGGTCGGAGAAATCGATGACTTTCTTGCGGTCTTCGCGAATGGTAATGCCCGCCAGCGCGACGTCCAGGTTGCGCGTCTGGAGACCGGGGATGATGCCGTTGAAGTCCATGGGCCGCAATTGGTAAGTCAGACCGGCCTCCTTGGCGACCGCTTCCCAGAGGTCGATGTCGAAGCCCGTGTACTTGCCGTCCTGCTTGAACTCGAAAGGCACGAATGCCGTATCGGTTGCCACGAGAAGTTGCTTGCCCTGCGCGTGTGCCAGGCCGGCAGGAATAGCCAGGGTCAGAGCGATACCGGCGACGAACGCCTTGAAATTCTGCTTCGACATGTTGTCTCCTTGTCGCGAGTGTGACGCGTTGTTTGTATTCGAGTGGATGCCCAGCGTCGTTCGTGACAACGATGGGACAGCCGGGCCGCCGGCCCGGCAATGCTCTTTATCGCGAGCTAAAGTTTACCGTAACTGGCGCCTTAGAACGCCGGAACGATCGAACCCTTGTATTTTTCCTTGATGAATTCGCGAACCTCGTCCGATTGCAGCGCCTTCACCAGCTTCTGGATGGCGGCATCGTCTTTCTTGGCGTCGGTAGTGGCTACCAGGTTCGCGTAGGGCGAGTCTTCGCCTTCAATGAAGAGTGCGTCGTTCACCGGGTTCAAGCCGGCTTCCAAGGCGTAATTGGTGTTGATGAGGGCGATATCCACATCAGGCAGCACGCGCGGCAGCGTGGCGGCCTCCAGTTCGCGGAACTTCAGTTTCTTCGGGTTCTCGGCGATGTCGCGCGCAGTCGCCAGAATGTTGGAAGGATCCTTCAGCTTGATCAGGCCCTGCTTCTGCAACAGAAGCAGCGCCCGTGCGCCGTTGGAAGGGTCGTTCGGGATAGCGACTTGCGCACCGTCCTTCAGCTCGTCGATGCTCTTGATCTTGCTGGAATAGGCGCCAAAGGGCTCCACGTGCACCAGACCAACCGACACCAGTTGGGTCTTGTGCTCGGAATTGAAGGAATCCAGGTAGGGCTTGTGCTGGAAGAAGTTCACATCCAGTTGGCCGTCGGATACCTGAACGTTAGGCTGCACGTAGTCGGTGAAGACCTTGATATCCAGTTCCACGCCGTCCTTGGCCAAGGCGGGCTTCACGAACTCGAGCAGTTCGGCGTGTGGAACGGGCGTGGCGGCCACGGAAAGCTTTTCGGCCTGAGCGGCGGATGTGCCGAGCAAGGCTGCCAAAGCAAAAGCGGCAGCAGGTGCGAACTTCTTGAGCAACATGGTTTTCTCCAGGAAAAGATCTATTTACGATTCAGCCGGGCGACCAAGCGGTCACCGAACACTTGCAACACCTGCACCATGATGACCAGTATCACCACGGTGACGATCATGACATCCGTCTGATAGCGCTGGTATCCAAAACGTAGGGCCAAGTCCCCCAGTCCCCCGCCGCCAATCACGCCAGACATGGCCGAATAGCCCACGAGCGCGATCGCCGTCACAATGACCGCAGCCACGATGCCCGTCATTGCTTCCGGCAGCAGAGCCAGCAGCACGGTCTGGCGGGAATTGGCGCCCATGGCGCGACAAGCTTCCGACACACCGGGATCCAGCTCGCGCAGGACGTTCTCCACCAGACGCGCGAAGAACGGCGCAGAGCTTGCGACCAGCGGCGGGACCGCGCCTTCGACGCCTAACGACGTGCCCGCCAAGACCCGCGTGAGCGGAATCATCACGATCAGCAGAATCAGAAAAGGCACGGAGCGCAACACGTTGACGATGAACGAGAGCACTTGATAGACGGCAGCGTTCGCCAGCATCTGGCGCGGGCTCGTCAGGAATAGGATGACGCCTAGCGGCAGACCGATAATGACGGTGAACAACAACGAGAACCCCGTCATCAACAAGGTGTCGATGGACGCCTCGCCGATCAGCAGCCAATCAATATTGCCGAAGTTCATTGGCGCAGCTCCTCGCATTCGACGCCCTCGGCACGCAAGACCTGGGGCAAGCGGGCACAGGCTTCCGCCGTGCCCTGCACCGCCACCACAAGCTGCCCATAAGGCGTGTCCTTGATTCGACCTACCGATCCCTGCAGAATGCTTAGATCTACATTCAGCTCGCGGCTCACTCGACTCAGCAGGGGCTGCAACGTAGCATCGCCACGGAAGCTGAGCCGCAACAAAGCGCCTTCCATTCCCTGCGCCATATCGCGCCAGCCTTCGGCGTCCATCCCGCTCTCGGACAACAGCGACTGCGTGACGGCATGCTGAGGGTGTAGAAAGACGTCCAGCACGTCACCGCTTTCCACAATAAGCCCGGCATCGATCACGGCCACGCGATCACAGACGCTGCGAATGACATCCATGCCATGCGTGATGAGCACGATGGTCAGGCCCAGCCGGCGGTTGATGTCGATGAGCAGCCGCAAGATCGATTGGGTGGTTTCCGGGTCGAGCGCAGAGGTGGCCTCGTCGCAGAGCAGCAGGCGAGGCTTGCTCGCCAGCGCCCGCGCGATACCCACGCGTTGCTGCTGGCCGCCCGACAGCTGACGCGGATACTTGTTGGCGTGCTCGGACAGCCCTACCAGCGACAGCACCTCCTGCGCGCGCTCGCGCTGCTGCTTACGGTTCATGCCCGCCAGGCGCAACGGAAAGCAGACGTTCTCCAAGACCGTGCGCGACCTCAACAGATTGAAGTGCTGGAACACCATGCCTACGGATTGACGGAACTGCCTCAGTTCGGCGTCGCCGTAAGTCGTGATGTCCTGTCCGTCTATCAGCACGCGGCCTTCGGTGGGGCGCTCCAGCAAGTTCAGCATCCGGATCAACGTACTCTTGCCCGCACCGGATCGTCCGATTATGCCGAAGATCTCGCCCTGCTTAATGCGCAGGCTGACACCCGCCAGAGCGTGAGACACACGCTCCGGGGTCGCATACGTTTTGCGCAAATTCTCCAGGACGATCAAGGCGGCGGCCCTCTGAAAAGAGATGCTGCGGGATCACCGCAGCGGACGGCAGAATTTAACATGATGATTCGAAACATTTTTTTTAAAGCTTACAACCGTCAGTTATAAGCGGGCGCTGAACACGCAAGAGTTAATTCTATCAATGCAGCTTGAGACGAGGCTCGGTCCGGCGCCTCAGGCGAGTCAACAGAATGGCCAGGACGGTACGCCGGACCCCATGCACCACGAGTTGATGTCGGCGATACAGCAAGGCATAGAAATAGCGCGCCAGGCGCCCCTCCAGTGTCACATTGCGCAACAGATTGCCCATGAGATTGCCGACGGCGGACGTGTGCGCTAAAGACACCAGCGAGCCGCGATTGCGGAATACAAAGGAAGGCAGCGATGCGCCATCAAGATGCCGGGGCAAATGTTTCGCGAGAAAGCGAGCCTGTTGATGCGCGGCCTGGGCCAGTGGCGGCACCATCGTGTCGCCGGCATCGTCCATGGGGCACGCAGCACAATCGCCAATGGCGAAAATGGCGTCATCCTGCGTCGTCTGCAATGTCCGCCTCACCATTAGCTGATGTCGCGAATTCGTTTCGAGGCCGTCCAACGTGTTCAGTACCGGCGGCGCCTCGATGCCCGCTGCCCAGACCACGAAGGTGGCGGGGAAGGCCTCGCCCTCCTTGGTCAGCACTGCATCCCCCGTGACTTCGGCCACCGCTACGTTGCACCGCACCTGGACATCCAATGCGGCCAAGGTCGATTCGGCGTCGCGCCCCAGGCGTTCGGGCAGCGCAGCGAGCAGCCGCGGAGCGCGATCCAGCACCGTGATGCGTACATGTTGGGGCGCAATCGAATCCAGCCCGTACACGGGCAGCTGACGCGAGGCGTGGCGCAGCTCAGCTGCCAGCTCCACCCCGGTTGCCCCGCCTCCGACGATCACGATATTGAGCGCATCGTGACCCTCCATGCCGGGCCCCTCCCCCTGTTCCGCCCGGGCATGCGCCTGTAGATATCTGCGCAAGAGCCGACGATGAAAGCGCAAGGCCTGTTCTGTCGTGTCGAGAAAGCTGCAATATTCCCGCACACCCGGCACCCCGAAATCCGCACTACGACTTCCCACCGCCAGAATCAGCGTATCGTACGGAAGGCGTCTGGCCGGGGTCATGGGGTCGCCGCCCTCGTCCAATGCTTCGGCCAGCCTGACCTCCTTGTGCTGACGGTCCAGTCCGCAAAGCATGCCGGGCTGGAACTCGAAATGATTCCAGCGGGCCTGCGCCAAGTAGTTCACGTCATTGGCCGAGAAATCGAGTGAGCCGGCCGCCACCTCGTGCAGCAGAGGCTTCCATACATGGGTGAGCGTCCGGTCCACCAAGGTGATGCGTGCAAGACCGCGGCGCCCCAGGCGCTTACCTAACTGCGTGGCGAGCTCGATCCCACCTGCTCCGCCCCCCACTATCACGATACGATGCGCCATGTTGCTCCTCCCGTTCGAATGACGACCGAACGGGAAGGCAGCACGTAGCGTGCGCGGCGGGTTCAGGGCTCCCGGGGCGAAATATAGTCGCGTGCCAAACGCACCACGGTGACGCCTGGCCGCAGCTGCCGCAAGGAAGGCATGACCAACGTGCAATTGTCATAAGGCGCCACGATCGGCTGACCATCCGCCCAGCCGATCAGATCGCCCGCATGGGATAGGGTTTCCAGGCCGCGCCAATCCTGAACGAACTTAAGATCCATGGAGGGCGCAACCACCGCCCGCGTCACTTCCAACACGCGTTGCTCGGCCGGTGTCGGCAGCAGCCACCCATCCGGCACGTCGTCCGAATCAATTACCTCGGCGGCGCGCAAGACGCGGGCTACCATATCGCAAGCGACTTCGCGAGAGGCGGGGTCCCCATGGAAACCGCATTCAATCAGCAAGGCCAGGGCGTCTCCCGCGGGGTCTCCGAACTGCCGGAAATCACGCAAGCGCACACCGTCCTGGTGCCCGGCATCCACAATCACATGCTGCGGCGCCCCCAGGGTCCGGGCCAGCGCGATATTTCTGGGCAGCACCCCGGTCAATAGCAACGGTGCGGACGGCTCATGCATGGAGTGCAGGTCGAGCAACCAGTCGGCCTGTTCCACCCAAGGCTGCAGCTGCGCGGCGCGTTCGCGCTCCCGCGTGCCACCCTGGGCCAGGCGCTCGGTTTGCCAGACTCGATTCAGATCCTCATCCACGTAACGGCTGGCATCGTGCTGCGCGGGGTCGAAACGGTCGAAAGCATCCAGGTTGCAGAAAGCCAATATCAGTCGACCCCGCCGGGGGCGCACGCCCGCGCCCAACAGGTCCTTTAGCGCCCAGGCCCCGCAAAGTTCATTGCCATGTATGAGCGCCGTCAACATGACCGTGGGTCCGGGCGCGTCGCTTTCAAAAAGCCACACACCCGGTGTGCCGGTGTTGCCTACCCGTTCCGTGGACAGATCGGGTTTGGAAAGCTCGAAACGCATGTGCCGCCTCGCTTTAATTCGACCGGCCAATACCAGCCAGATCAACTAGCCGTTTGAATTTGTCCTTTTCAGACGCATAAAACTGTACCGGGTCGACCTCCGGCCCGTACAGCGACGCACCGCTTGCAGCGAGCTTCTCGCGCAGGACGTCGGACTTCAGCGCTTC
>DATGNX010000080.1:0-14377 GCA_035306485.1 Burkholderiaceae bacterium | reverse complement strand
AATCCGTTTACGTAATACTGGGAAGTATGTTGTCATTGACGGAGCTTTCTCATGAAGGCCGTTGTATGCAGAACCTATGGTGGGCCAGAACTCGCCAACCTGGAGGACGTCCCAGCGCCCGCCATGTCGCCGGGCGGTGTTCGCATTCGCGTGGAGGCCTGTAGTGCGAGCTTCGCCAGCTTGCTGGTCATGGAAGGCAAGCACCAGAATCGCGCCCCATTACCTCTCATCCCAGGCACCGAAGTGGCCGGCACGGTCATCGAAGCGGATACCGCGGCGACGCGATTTCGCCCGGGTGACCGGGTAATCGCGGGCGTACAGTCGGGCGGCTATGCACAGGAGGTCGTGGCGCCTGAGGCGACGGTCTTCCATCTCCCTGACACCATCGGTTTCGAAGTCGGCGCACAGATGCCGACCATCTACGGCACCGCCTACGGCGCGCTCAAATGGCGGGCGCGCACCCAGCCCAATGAGGTCGTGCTGGTGCATGGCGCTGCCGGCGGTAGCGGTCTGGCTGCGGTTGAAGTCGCCAAGGCGTTGGGAGCGCAAGTGATCGCCACCGCGGGATCGGACGAAAAATGCGAGGTGGTGCGTGAACACGGTGCCGACCATGCCATCAACTACCGCAATACTGATTGGCGCGGAGCCGTACTGGCCTTGACGGGGCAGCGCGGCGCCGATGTCATCTACGATCCGGTCGGCGGCGACACCTTCGACACGTCGCTGCGATGCATTGCGCCCGAGGGTCGCATCATCACCATGGGCTTCGCCAGCGGCACCATTCCGTCTATCCCCGCCAACATCGTGTTGGTGAAGAACATCAGCATTCTCGGCGTCTATTGGGGCTACCACTTCGGATGGGGACGTCACGCGCCGTTGCCCGACAACGATAGCCGGATGCGAGCGGCCTACGCACAACTTTTCGAATGGGTGCAGCAAGGAAAACTAAAACCCCGCGCCCATGCGCTCATGCCTCTGAGCGATTTTCGGACGGCCCTGGAAATGATCACGTCCAGAAGCGTGGTCGGCAGAGTCGTCATGCTGCCTTACGGCGAAACTTCATCGGTATAAAAACCAGCGCGATACGCGCAACAGAAAGGAGACACCATGATCAAACGTTTTGCAATTCTCGGCACTTCACTCCTCATTGGCGCGGCATCCAGCGCCTTCGCGCAAGACACTTATCCGTCGCGCGCAATCACAATGGTGATCCCCTACCAAGCGGGCGGCACGACTGAAACCTTCGCGCGCCTGATCACCGACGACGTGGCCAAAATCCTGGGTCAGCCCATCGTGATCATGCCGCGCCCGGGCGCGTCCGGCACCATCGGCGCACGTAGCGTCGCGGAAGCGGACGCCGACGGCTACACGTTGCTGGGCAATACGTCTCAACACGTGATGTACGACGGCATGCTGCAGAATCTTCCTTTCAACCCCATCAAGGACTTCACTCCTGTGGGTGTGCTGGGTTCCGCGCCCATCATCGTTGTCACCAGTGCCGAGTCACCCTATAAAACGTTCAAAGATGTGGTTACAGCAGCCAAGACCAAGAACGTCACGTATGCATCCGGCGCCCATGGCTCGCTGCCCCACCTGACTGGCGAACGCGTTGCGCTGCAAGGCAAGCTGGACATGACCCATATCGCGTATAGCGGCACGGCGCCGGCGCTGACCAACGTGCTGGGCGGCCACGTCGACTTGCTGTACTCCACCGCCGCCAGCGTGATGCCGCAAATCTATGCCGGCAAGCTGCGCGCACTGGCCGTCTCCAGCAAGGAGCGTATGGCCGAGCTGCCTGACGTTCCGACAATCGCCGAGGAAACGGGTCTGAGCGACTTCGACGTAACGGCTTGGTACGCCGTATGGGCGCCCAAGGGCACGAAACAGGAGATTGTCGACCGCGTCAACGCAGCTATGCGCGAAGCATCGGCCACGCCGGAGGCCCAGGAGCGCATGAAGAAATACAGCGTCAACCCAAGCAAACTGACTGCCAAGGAGTTCGCCGAGTTTGCGCAAAACGAGCGCAACACCTGGCTCGACGTCATGAAGCAGGCGAACATTCAGCCGGGTAGCTGAGCATGGGCGCCCAAGAAGCCGTCATGACCCATGTGCGCGAGCGCGTGGCATGGGTCACGATCAACCGGCCCGAACGCTTGAATGCGCTTGCTCCAGAGACCTTCGCGCGGTTGACGGAGGTCTCGCTTCAGCTCGACGAGGATCCCGAGGTGCGGGTCGTCGTCTACACCGGCGCAGGTGAGCGCGCATTCTCGGCCGGCGTAGATCTCAAGGCGCTGGATCAGGCCGGAACGATCGCCAATCCCATGCGACGGCCGGGCCGGAATCTGAACGAGGTCGTGCTGGAGATGGCAAAACCCACCATCGCCGCGATCAATGGGGTAGCGGTCGGGGGCGGCTGTGAACTCGCCATGGCATGCGACATTCGTATCGCCGTGGCGGGCGCACGTCTGGGCCTGCCGGAGGCCCGCGTCGGTCTGGGAGCTAACTTCGGTAGCGTTCTCATGCCGCAGCTCATTGGCCGTGGCAAAGCGCTGGAGCTGATGTTCACTGGCGATCTTGTGGGCGCTGACGAGGCCCATCGTCTGGGTTTGGTCAATCATGTTGTCGAACCCGAAGAATTGGTAGGGTTCACCCAGACATTGGCGCAGCGTATCGCCGACAACGCCCCACTCTCCATCCAGCGTATGAAAGCCACTGTGCTGAAAAGTGTGGGGCTGCCAACCGCCGCTGCCTTACGACTTTCAGTAGGACCCGACCCTTACGGCAGTGAGGATCGCAAGGAAGGCGCACGCGCCTTCGTGGAAAAGCGCAAGCCGGTGTTCAAGGGCCGCTAGGCCCCTTTTACTTCAAGTCGGCGGGATCCAGTTCCCGCCATGTTCCCGGCGCGAGGTCGTCCAGCGCCCACGGGCCGATACGCACGCGAACCAGGCGCAGGGTGGGCAGGCCGACCGCGGCCGTCATCCTGCGCACTTGGCGGTTACGCCCCTCCGTCAAAGTAAGCTCCAGCCACGATGTGGGAACGCTCTTGCGAAACCGCACAGGAGGATTGCGGGGCCACAGCGACGGCGGGTCGATACGGCGCGCCTGCGTAGGCAAAGTGGGCCCATCCTTCAGCGTCACGCCCCGGCGCAGTTGTTCCAGCGCCTTTTCTTCCGGCTCGCCCTCCACCTGCACCCAGTACGTCTTCGCCAGCCGATGCCGCGGATCGGAGATACGGGCCTGCAGTCGTCCGTCATTCGTCAACAGAAGCAGGCCTTCGCTGTCCCGATCCAGGCGCCCCGCGGGATACACGTCCGGCACATCGACGTAATCCTTGAGCGTGGCGCGACCTTGTTCGTCACTGAACTGAGGCAGTACGTCGAAGGGCTTGTTGAGCATCAGAAGCCGCGGCTGGGCGGGCGGCGGACGCCGCTTCGATCGGAGTTGGGGTCGGAGTGAGGGCCTGTTCATAGCGCGAGTTTACGCGCCGGTGGTATATGCTGTGGCTTGCGTCAAACCACGTCATTAGCAACGTTGTCCGCCACAGCCGCCTCATCCGCCAACATCCCCCGACTCCTGGGCGCCTGCTGCTTCGTCAGCATGGCGGCGCTGCGCGCCTGCGACACCCTGCTCCCGTTGCTTTCCGCCGATTTCGACGTCACGGTCGGGCAGGCGGCCCGCGTGGTGTTTGCGTTTGCCGTGGCTTATGGCCTGCTCCAACTCTTCTTCGGTCCTTTGGGCGACCGTTACGGAAAACTGCGCATCATCGCGCTATGCGCGCTCTCCAGTGTCGTCGGCAATGTGATCGCCTTTGTGTCGCCAACGCTGGACTGGCTGGTAGCCGCAAGGATTATCTCGGGCGCGTGCGCGGCCGGCATCTTCCCGCTGTCTCTCGCCTGGCTGGGCGACAACGTTCCCTACCATGCGAGGCAGGCGACACTGGCTAGGCTGGTAAGTTCAGGGGTCATGGGCATGCTCGCAGGGCAATGGCTCAGTGGGCTAATCGCCGAACAGGCCGGCTGGCGTCTTACCTTTTTCGTATTGGCGGTGCTGTTCCTGATCACTGGCGGCCTGCTGTTGCGCGCCTTGCGGAATGAGCCTGCGCCCGAGCAAACCGATAATCGAGCGCCCGTGGCGCTACGCAAGATCATCGCAATACCAGCCGCACGTTGGATATTAATGGTCATCATGACGGAGGGCGCCCTGGCCTTCGGGGCTCTCGCTTTCATTCCGAGCCTGCTGCAGCGCCATCACGAGGTTTCGCTTTCCGTGGCCGGCGGAATCGCCGCGTGCTACGGCGTGGGCGGCTTCCTTTACACACGCGTTGCCAGGCATCTGTTGGGCCGCCTGGGCGAATCCGGTCTGGCTACGATGGGCGGTGTGCTGCTGCTGATCGGGTTCGTGTCATTCGCCTATGTGCCGCTGCTCGCGTGGGCGCCCGTGGCATGCCTGCTGTCGGGCTTCGGCTTCTACTGTTTACACAACACCTTGCAAACCAACGCCACGCAGATGGCGCCCGCTGCCCGCGGCGCGGCCATGTCGCTGTTCGCCTGCTTTCTGTTCATCGGACAGTCCGCCGGTGTGTGGGGCGCGGCGTGGGTGGCGGACCATCTTTCGGACCGGTTGATCTTTGCTGTAGCGGGTATCGGCCTGCTTCTCTTGGCGCTGGCTGTCGCGCGGCACGGGCCGCCGCGCAACCAGGATGAAGCGCAAGGGTGATCCCGGCGCGCCGCGATGCACGACCCAGGCTATAGGCAGCCAACGCTATGGTGGCGATCCGCGCTACGTACACGTCACGCCATACGCGTCACGCCATACGCAATCGACGCCCTATGCGGGCCAGCGAATGTGCGTCACACGAAGCAGATCACCCTAACGCCCCTGTGAGCATGCCTTCGCTTTCAATGAAAGCGATGACCTCGTCCAGCCCCTCCCCCTTCTTGATCGCCCCCATCACAAAGGGGCGCTCCCCGCGCATGCGCTTGGTGTCTTCTCTCATGATCTCAAGGGAGGCCCCGACATGAGGCGCGAGATCCGTCTTGTTGATGATGAGCAGGTCAGATTTCGTGATGCCCGGCCCGCCCTTGCGCGGTATCTTCTCGCCGCCCGACACGTCGATGACGTATAGCGTGAGGTCGGCCAGCTCCGGACTGAAGGTGGCCGCGAGATTGTCGCCTCCCGACTCGACGAAGGCCACGTCGGCATCCGGGAACTGACTCATCATGCGGTCAATCGCCTCCAGGTTGATGGAAGCGTCTTCGCGTATGGCCGTATGCGGACAGCCGCCGGTCTCCACGCCCATGATGCGCTCGGGCGGCAAGGCGCCCGATATCGTCAGAAGCCGTTGGTCCTCTTTGGTATAGATGTCGTTCGTAATGACGACGAGGTCGTACTTTTCGGCCATCTTCTTGCAGAGCATTTCCAACAAGGTGGTTTTGCCCGAACCCACGGGGCCGCCCACGCCGACCCGAAGCACGGGCAGGGGCTTGCGGCGGCCGGTAGACGAGGGGCTGTATGAGGCATGAGGATGTACGGACATGATGAAACCTTCAGGAACGGAATAAGCGTGAATATTGCGTCTCGTGCCGCGACGACAGGATCGCCAGCTGTGGCGCCAGGGTGCTGATGCGGGGCGGACTGGCTGCCGCGCTCTCAACCGCGAAATCACAAACGGCCGCCATGAGCGGGCGCACATGCTGCACAATGCGCTGCCCTGCAACCTGCCCTAGGGGTACGGCTTTCAACGCGGCCATCATTTGGTTTTCCAGCCAGCTATAAAGGTAAGCGGTCAGGCCGGCGCGCCGCTCCAGGCCTAGCGCCCAAGCGGCGTAAGCGTGCGCCGTCGGATAGATCACGGTATCCAGGCTTTGCAAATGATCCCGTGCGTCATCACTACCCCACGCCAGTTCGCCCGCCAGCTTCACGAGCGACCAGCCCATCTGCACCGTTTCCTGTCGCAGCTCCTGCGTTTCGCGAGAGGCAAGAAACCACTGGTTCCAATACGCGATCGCCGCGCCGTCGCCCTGTTGCCAGCCGTCGTACAGCAGCAGCCAGAGCGGTGCCTCGCAGCGCATAAGCACGCATTCCAGCTGCTGCCTGATCCAGCTCGCAGCGCTCGCTTCGTCGGTGACCAGCCGCTGCTCGATGGCGGCTTCCATCCCCTGCGAATAGCTATAGCCCCCGATCGGCAATGCGGGCGAGGAGAGTTGCAGGAGGGCGGCGAGCCGGCCGGTGTCCATGACGAAGTCGCTAGTGATGATGGTGATGCGCGTGTGCCGCGTAGGCCGCCTGGGCCAGCGCATGATCTTCGGCGAAAGTCGCGTCGTGGCCGTGTTTGTGACCTCCGCCATAAGCGCCGGACTCGGGCTCGAACGGCAATTCGGCGCGTGTCACGCTGACCCCGCCCAGACGCTGCAGCATTTCCAGTAACACGGGGTCGTATTCAAGCTTGAGATGATCGGCCGCGACCTCCACGGCCACATGGCGGTTGCCCAGGTGATAAGCCGCCCGCGTCAATGCCAGCGTGGTATCGGCCTGGACATACAACACGGGTTCGAGCGCCGCCTGAACTACGATGAAGCCGCCGTCATCGGCAATGAGCACATCGCCGTGATGCAGGATGCTGCCCTGGTTCAGCAGCAAGGCGATCGTTTCGCCGCTATCCAATGTGAGCTTCTGTCGGCTACGACGGCGGGATGCGTACGCCAGCTGTACCTTGGGCGCACGCTGGATCAGCGATGGAGCGATGGCAGTGCCGGGCAGGTACTTGTTAACGGTACGCATGGTCAGAACAGAAAGTAGCGTTGCGCCATGGGCAGCTTGGCCGCCGGCTGGCAGGTGAGCAATTCGCCATCGGCCACCACCTGATAGGTTTGCGGGTCGACGCTGATATGAGGCAGGTAGTTGTTGTGGACCATGTCGGCCTTGCCGATGGTCCGGCAGCCATGCACCGCGACCAGCGGCTTGATCAGGCCCAGGGCGTGAAGTTCCGGATTCTCCATGCCGGCCTGCGACACGAATGTGACCGAGGTCCGCAACGCCTTGCCGTAGCTGCCGAACATAGACCGGAAGCAGACCGGCTGCGGGGTGGAAATGGAGGCGCCGGGGTCGCCCATGCTGGCGGCGGCGATCATGCCGCCTTTCAAAACCATGCTGGCTTTCACGCCGAAAAAGGCCGGGCGCCACAGCACCAGGTCCGCCAACTTGCCGGGTTCGATCGACCCTACCATGTGAGCGATACCGTGAGCGATGGCCGGGTTGATGGTGTACTTCGCGATATAGCGCTTGATGCGCTGGTTATCGGCGCGCGCGCTGTCGCCCTGCAACGCGCCGCGCTGAGTCTTCATCTTGTCGGCCGTCTGCCAGGTGCGCAGGATGACTTCCCCTACCCGACCCATCGCCTGTGAATCGGAACTCATGATGGAGAACGCGCCCAGGTCGTGCAGGATGTCTTCCGCCGCGATGGTTTCCCGGCGAATGCGGCTTTCTGCAAACGCGAGATCTTCCGCAATAGCGGAATCCAGATGGTGGCAGACCATCAGCATGTCCAGGTGCTCGTCGATGGTGTTCGACGTGAACGGCATGGTCGGGTTTGTGGACGCCGGCAGGACATTCGGCATGCCCGCTGCCTTGATGATGTCCGGTGCGTGGCCCCCGCCCGCCCCTTCCGTATGGAAGGAGTGAATGCAGCGTCCCTTGAAGGCCGCCAAGGTGTCTTCCACAAAGCCCGACTCGTTGAGCGTATCGCTATGGATGGCGACCTGCACGTCCATCGCGTCGGCGACGGTCAAGCAGGTATCGATGGCGGCCGGCGTCGTGCCCCAGTCTTCGTGCAGCTTCAGGCCGATGGCGCCGGCTTGCACCTGCTCCACCAGCGGCGCCTGCCGGCTCGCGTTGCCCTTGCCCAGCAAGCCGAAGTTCATGGGGAAAGCATCAAGCGACGACAACATGGCGTGGATATGCCAGGCCCCGGGCGTGCAGGTGGTGGCCAAGGTGCCCGTCGCGGGGCCAGTACCGCCGCCGATCATGGTGGTGACGCCGCTGGCGAGCGCTTCTTCGATCTGCTGGGGGCAGATGAAATGAATGTGCGAATCGATGGCGCCGGCCGTGACGATCATGCCTTCGCCGGCAATGATCTCGGTAGCGGGACCGATGACGATGGTCACGCCGGGTTGTATGTCCGGATTGCCGGCCTTACCCAGCGCGGTGATCAACCCGTTCTTGATACCGATGTCGGCTTTTACGATGCCACTGACGGCGTCGATGATGAGCGCATTGGTGATGACGGTGTCGGCGCAGTCCGCGCTATCGCGCTGGCTCTGCCCCATTCCATCGCGGATCACCTTGCCGCCTCCGAACTTGACCTCTTCGCCGCGGATGCAGAAATCCTTTTCCACTTCGGCCAGCAAACCGGTGTCCGCGAGGCGCACGCGATCACCTACGCCGTCGACGACGGTCGGCCCGAACATCTCCGTGTAGGCCTGTCGGCTTATTTTCATTCCAGTGCTCCCATGACCGCGCCCCTGAACCCGTAGACCTGCCGGTCGCCGGCCAACGCCACAAGTTCCACCGTTCGCTTCTGCCCCGGTTCGAACCGTATCGCCGTACCGGCGGCGATGTTCAGACGGAAGCCGCGCGCCCGCGCACGGTCGAAGCTCAGCGCACTGTTGACCTCCGCGAAGTGATAGTGCGATCCCACCTGAACCGGCCGGTCGCCCCCATTGACGACGTCCAGGGTCACCACCTCGCGCCCGACGTTCAGTTCGAGGTCGCCGGGTTCGACCAGGATTTCGCCCGGGATCATGCGACCACCGACAACACGGCGACGCCGTAACCGGCGATGCCGACGCCCGCCAATCGCGCGAGCCAAGGCGTTCCGCCGCGCACTCGCCACCCGAGCGTCAGGCCGGCCATCAGCAGGCATGCCGAGCTGAGCATGAAACCTACGACATAAGCGGCAGCGCTGCCTCCCGGCATCAATTCGTGGCCATGCGCGATGCCATGGAACAAGGCAAAGCCGCCGGCCAGTACCGGCGCAACCCGAGCCGCCGCGGGGATGCGTCCCGCCAACAGCAGCCCGAAGACCAACAGAGACGCGATGATCATCGGTTCGACGGCCGGCACGCTTTCGACGGCCATGCCCAACAGTGCGCCCAGGAACATGAGTGCAAGAAAACTCAACGGTGTGGCCAGCGCAGCTCGGCGGTCGGCGGTTCCCGTAGCGGCCCATAAACCGACGGCCAGCATGGCAAGCAGATGATCCAGACCCGTCAGGGGATGCAGCAGGCCGGTCAGAAGCATGGGGTCGGCTGCCTCATGGCCCGGATGCGCGAGCGCTGCGCCGGAAGCGAGCGCGAGGCCCGTCGCGACCACGGCGCGCTGTGCAAAGTGCCGGGCTGCCGCGTGGTGTATCGAATATCGACGGGTGTTGGCGATTGTGTTGAAGGCGATCATGATGGAATCCAGAAAAGGAGCTGCAGCTTCGCCGGCCTCGCTCAAACGATGGGATGGTGAACCGTGACGAGCTTGCTGCCGTCGGGAAACGTGGCTTCCACCTGTATGTCGGGAATCATTTCCGGCACGCCGTCCATGACCTCGTCGCGGGTCAGTATGGTGGTGCCGTAGTGCATCAGGTCGGCCACGCTGCGGCCGTCGCGTGCGCCTTCCAGAATCGCGGCCGTAATGACCGCAACCGATTCGGGATGGTTGAGCTTGATCCCCCGACGCTTGCGTCTCTCGGCCAATAGCGCCGCAACGAAGATGAAGAGCTTGTCCTTCTCTCTGGGTGTCAGGTCCACGGTTTCTCTCCTTTGTATGGGTTTCTCAGGTGTTCCACAGGCGCAAGGGCACGGCCGGCGTCCCAAGCACGGTCGGGCGCAAGCGCGACCACAGTTCAACCAGCAGTTGGCGGACGTCCTGTGCGTGCACCCCCAGCACACGAACCAGCATGAGGCCATCCTCCTCGCCATGGCGTAGGTGGGTCAGGCCGGCCCGCAACGTGTCGGTCCAGGGCAGCGATTGAGTCACACACTCATCCTGAGCGGTGCCCATGACCCGGCCGTATGCCCACAATGTGCCGAGCACCGGGAGGCCCGCCAGCCCGATCTGTGCGTGACGCAGAGCATCGTGCGCGGCGAGCTCGCCCGCCTCCAGCCATAGGGGCGTACCGTCCACGCTCAATGTCGATGTCAGCAGGAGCCGACCGTCGTCCCAATGTGTCGTCTTCTCGATACTGCCGAGCTGATGAACCTCCCAGCCGATGGCTGCGGCACCGCTGGCGATCTCGATGCGGTTGTCCACCCAGGCATCGGCCTGCTCGAAATAAAGGTTCTCTTGCGGAAGCCACTCGAGGCGCGCGCCGGCAGCCACTTGCATGCAGACATGCTGGGCGGCGCCGCGGCCGTTGGCCTTGTACCAGCGCGTCGCGCCGGGTGTGGTGAGTAGCGCATGAGCGCCCGATCCGACCTGGACGTGGATATTCAGTTCATCGCCGCCGGCGATGCCCGAAGGCGGATGCAGCAGCGTTACGTGACACACCTCGGGTCCCTCGGGATATAGCGCTTTCTGAACGAGGAGCGGGCCTTCATGCCGACGGCTGGCGAGCACTGTGCGCCCGGAGGCTTGGCGGCTGAAAGCCAAAGCCAGACTTCCTCGCCACGTATCGGGCAGCGCGCTCATGCTGAAGAATCCCCCGTCATGCCCGCTCCTCGCTATACCGAGAGATGGCGGCGCACGTCGTCGCCGTCCATATCGGCGCGGTCACCGGCCGCCACCACTTCGCCCCGCGACAGCACCACGAAGGCATCGGCCTGTTCCCGAGCGAAGTCGAAATATTGCTCGCACAGCAGGATTCCCATGTCGCCCCGCGCACGCAGCAAACCGATGACATGGCCGATGTTCTTGATGATGGACGGCTGTATGCCTTCGGTAGGCTCGTCCAGGATGATGAGTTCGGGTTCGGCCAACAAGGCTCTCGCAATGGCCAGCTGTTGCTGTTGCCCGCCCGACAAGTCGCCGCCCCGGCGCGCCAGCATGGTCTTCAGCACGGGAAACAGCTCGAACACTTCTTCCTTGATGCGCCGGGCTGCGGCAGCGGGCTTGGCCGCCATGCCCATCAACAGGTTCTCTTCCACCGTCAGCCGCGCGAAGATGTCGCGGCCTTGCGGTACATAGGCAATGCCCCGGGCCGCCCGCTGGTGGGGAGGCAGACGGGTGATGTCCTGGCCATTGAACTGGATGCGGCCGGAGGCCACCGGCTCCACCCCCATCAGGCACTTAAGCAAGGTCGTCTTGCCGACGCCGTTACGTCCCAATAAGGCCAGGCACTGGCCCCGCTCCAACGACAGCGACACCCCGCGCAGCGTGTGGCTCCCGCCGTAGTATTGATCGATCGACTGAACGTTCAGCATGCTAGCGCCCCAGATAGACTTCAATCACGCGCGGATCGCTCTGCACTTCGGCCATGCCGCCCTCGGCCAGCACCGATCCTTCGTGCAACACGGTGACCTTCCCGTCGCCGGCAATCCCCGCCACGAAGTCCATGTCGTGTTCCACCACCATCAAGGAATGACGGCCTTTCAATTCGTTGAGCAGCTCTCCGGTGCGTTCCGTTTCGGCGTCCGTCATGCCGGCCACGGGCTCGTCCAGCAAGAGAAGCTGCGGTTCCTGCATCAGCAGCATGCCGATCTCCAGCCATTGCTTCTGACCATGAGACAGCAGCCCCGCCGGCCGCCACGCTTGCGCATTCAGGCGGATCAGCGACAGGGTCTCGTCGATGGCGTCGGCCTGCTCGCCGGTCAGCCTGGAGAACAACGTCGGCTTCACGCGCTTGTCGGTTTTCATGGCAAGTTCGAGGTTCTCGAATACGCTGTGGTCCTCGAAGACGGTAGGCCGCTGGAACTTGCGACCGATGCCCGCATGGGCGATCTCCGCTTCCGAAAGCGCGCTTAAGTCGATGTTCTGGCCGAAATAGGCCGTGCCCGAAGTTGGCCGCGTCTTGCCGGTTATGACGTCCATCATCGTCGTCTTTCCGGCGCCATTGGGCCCGATGATGCAGCGCAGCTCGCCCACACCGATGTCCAGATTCAGGTTGTTGAGCGCCTTGAATCCATCGAAGCTCACCGTAATGCCTTCCAGGTACAGGATCACCCCGTGGCGCGTATCGACATCGCTCGAGACGACGCGGCCGTACGATGCGTCGCTGCCGCGGTCTGTCTCCAGGGCAACGATCATTTCCTGCAGCTCCCTGGCGTGTTGCTGTTTCATGGCTGCCTCCCGGCGTTGTATCGGTCCGCAATCCGCCGCACCAGCCCGACAATGCCCTGCGGCAGGAACAGCGTCGTCAGCACAAAGATCAGACCCAGCACATAGAGCCAGTAGTCGGGCATCACGCTGGTGAACCAGGTCTTGAGTCCGTTGACCGCGCCGGCGCCAATGATCGGCCCGATCAGGGTGCCGCGACCGCCGGTGGCCACCCACACCACCATCTCTATCGAATTCTCCGGCGACATTTCGCTGGGGTTGATGATGCCGACCTGAGGCACGTAGAGTGCGCCGGCTATGCCGCACATGACGGCGGAGGTGCACCACACGAACAGCTTGAACCCCAGCGGTTCATAGCCGATGAAGCGCAGCCGGTTCTCCGAATCGCGTACCGCCTTCAAGACCCGCCCCAGCTTGGACTGGGTGATGGCTCGCGCCAGCACGAGCATGCCGACCAAGACCGCGAGCGTTGTCCAGTAAAGGGCCGCACGCGTATCCGGAGCGGTGATCTCGAATCCAAGGATCCGTTGGAAGCCGGTGAAGCCGTTGTTGCCGCCGAAGCCGGTCTCGTTGCGGAAGAACAGGAGCATGGCGGCGAAGGTCAGGGCCTGCGTGATGATGGAGAAATACACACCCTTGATGCGGGATCGAAACGCGAAGTAGCCGAAGAGGAAAGCCAGGGCGCCCGGCACCAGGATGACCAATGCCATCGCATAGAGGAAGTGATCGGTGAACGCCCAGTACCACGGGTACACCTTCCAATCCAGAAACACCATGAACTCGGGCAGGCCGCCCGCACTGGCGTTCTCCATCGAGCGCATCAGATACATACCCTGCGCATAGCCGCCCAGCGCAAAGAACAATCCATGTCCAAGCGATAGAATGCCGGCGTAACCCCAGACCAAATCGAGCGCCAGCGCGGCCATGGCGTAGCACATGAATTTTCCCAGCAGCGCCACGGCATACGACGAGACATGTAGCGGGTGATCCGGGGACACGATCAGGTTCAAGAGCGGCAGCAAGGCGAGAAAGGCCACCACCGTGAGCAGGCTCAACCAGGCCGTCGGCGAGAACAGCCGGTTGCGCGCCTGAAATTCGTGAATCAGCGTCGTTGCGGCCGTGCTCATTCCACACTCCTGCCGCGCGGCGCGAACAAGCCTTGGGGGCGTTTTTGAACGAACAACACGATCAGCACCAGGATGGTGATCTTGGCCATGACGGCACCTGCCCAGGGTTCAAGAAATTTATTGATGCCGCCCAGGCCGAACGCCGCGACGACGGTCCCGGCCAGCTGCCCGACTCCGCCCAGCACCACAACCATGAAGGAATCCACGAGATACGCGCGGCCCAGGTCCGGCCCTACGTTCCCGAGCTGCGAAAGCGCGACGCCGCCCAGGCCCGCAATGCCGGAACCGAGTCCGAATGCGAGCATGTCGATACGGCCTGTGGGTACGCCGACACAGTCAGCCATGCGACGGTTTTGCGTGATCGCTCGTACGAAGAGCCCGAGCCGCGTGTGGTTGAGCAGTAGCCAGACGAAGCCGACCACCAGCAGAGAGAACACGATGATGGCCAGCCGGTTGTAGCTGAGCACCAATCCGCCCAGCACCGTGACCCCGCCCGACATCCATGACGGGTTGCCGACCTCCACATTCTGCGCGCCGAATATCGTGCGCACGGCCTGCATCAGGATCAGGCTGATCCCCCAGGTGGCCAGCAAGGTTTCCAGGGGACGCCCGTACAGCCAGCGGATGACCGTGCGCTCAAGCGCCATGCCCACGCATGCGGTCACCAGAAAGGCCATGGGCAAGGCGGCAATCACGTACCAATCCGTCCAGGCGGGTAGGTATTGCTTGAAGAAGACCTGCATCAGATAGGTCACGTACGCGCCTATCATGAGGAGTTCCCCGTGCGCCATGTTGATCACGCCCATCAGCCCGAAGGTGATCGCCAGACCCAGCGCGGCCAGCATCAGGATGCTGCCGAGGCTGACGCCGTAGAACAGGTTGCCGGCCCATTCGATCCGCCACAGGTGCCGATCGATCCGCCGTATCGCGGCTTCTGCCGCCTCGCGCACATCGGCATCCGGCTCGGCATAAGCGCCATCGGCGCCTTGCGC
>DATGNX010000079.1:0-3106 GCA_035306485.1 Burkholderiaceae bacterium | reverse complement strand
GGCGCAGCCGGACAGCCGGCCGAGGCACTAGCGCCACTCCCATCCCAGCGCCGACCAGCGTCAGAATGGTCGGGATCGCGCTTTGGTGACGGATATTCGGTTCAACGCCGTAACGCGACAACATGGTGTTCAGTGTTTCATGAAAGTATTGAGCCGTGGACGGGCTATACCCGACCAAGGCCTCACCGTGTAGCTGGGAGGGATGCACCTTGCGTTTGCGGCCAAGGCGGTGCCCCTTTGGCATGACCAGCCATAGCGGTTCGCGTTCGATCAGTGTGAAGCGGATCTTGGGGTGCGTGGCCGCGGTGGAGCGGCGCAGGAGCGCGATATCGAGCTTCTCGTGCAGCAATAGGTCGATCAGTTGTGCAGACCAGTCTTCATGCAGGTGCAGCTTCACGCCTGGCCGGTGGTCATGGTAGTTCGCAAGCAGGCGAGGCAATAGCCGGGCGGCCGCCGTGCGTGTAAAGCCTATGCGCAGTTCACCATGCTCGCCTGAAGCCACTCGCCTGACCGCCGCCTCGGCGGACGCCGCGTCGTTGGTCAACTGAAGTGCGCGGCGATACAGTTCGGCGCCGGCCGGAGTTAGCGCCACCTGCCGGGTGCTGCGCACAAATAACTGCACGCCCAGGGCGTCTTCGAGCTGCCGAATGCGCTGACTCACAGGCGGTTGCGACAGGTGCAGACGTTGCGCCGCGCGGCCGAAGTGGCGTTCTTCTGCGACGGCGATGAAGGCTTGTAGCAGGCGGGCGTCTAGCAGGATCATTGATTCGTTAACGAAATTAATCTGTCTATATTTCGAATTGGACAACGATAGCATCCGCTCCGTACTCTGTACTGGTTTCTAGAGGAGTCAGTCAAATGAGATACCCGCAATTGAGAAACGTGGCCCGGCTGGGTTGGAGCGCAACCTTGGCGACGGCGGTCGCGATCATGCCGATGATGGCGTCGGCCCAGCAGGCCGCCAACTACCCGGAACGTTCGATCACCATGGTGGTGCCCTTCGGTCCCGGCAGCGTCACCGACTTGCTGGCGCGCATCGTTGCCAAGGGAATTGGCGACGACCTCGGTCAATCGGTCGTAGTGCATAACAAGGCCGGCGCGGGTGGCAACATCGGCGCCGCTGAAGTCGCGAACGCGGCACCGGACGGCTACACGCTCTTGGTTGGCCCCACCAGCACGAACGCGGTGAATCCCACCTTGTTCAAGAACATCAAGTTCGGCTTGGACGACTTCGCTCCCATTTCCAATATCGCGACCGTGCCCAACGTGCTGGTCGTGCACCCGGACGTGCCGGCAACCACGGTTGCCGAATTCATTGAGCTCTCCAAGAAGCGGCAATTAAGCTATGCGTCGACGGGCAATGGCGGCAGCATGCATTTGTCAGGCGAACTCTTCCAGTCGATGTCCGGCGCGGACCTTATGCACGTTCCGTACAAGGGCGGCGGCGCGGCGCTGGCCGACCTGTTGCCGGGCCGCGTAGACGCCATGTTCTGCAACCTGCCGCTGTGCCTGCCTCATATCGAATCGGGCAAGCTGCGCGCATTGGGCGTGACATCGCGCCAGGCGTCTTCGTTGTTGCCAGATGTGGCCCCCATTGCGGAGAACGGACTGCCGGGTTACGAGGTGACCGGCTGGTTCGGTCTGTTCGCGCCCGCCAAGGTGGATCCGGCCATCATCGACAAGTTGAACGCGAGCCTGATGAAGACGCTGAATGACGAAGGCATCAAGCAACAGTTGTTGGCCCAAGGTGCGGAAACCGATGGCAGTTCGCCGGCTGAGTTCGATCAGTTTGTGCGCGCCGAGCACGACAAGTGGGCACGCGTCATCAAGGAAGCCGGGATCAGCATCGAATGAGCGACATGCAGCACAAGATTCATGAGATGGACATAGCGGCACTGCTGCGCGCCCTGGAGCTTCGCGAGCTGACGCCCGAGCACGTTGCGCGGGGCTATCTGGATCGCATTGCACAGCGCAATCCAGAGATCGCCGCCTTTGTTTCCTGGGATGAGGAGAAGGCCCTGAACGCTGCCCGGGCAGCATCGCCCGGACCGCTACACGGCATTCCCTATGCGGTGAAAGATGTGATCGACACCGCCGGCTACCCCACGGAGTACGGCTCGCCGATCTACCGTGGGCACCGCCCCCAGCTGGATGCCGCATGCGTGCTGATGGCGGACAGCGCCGGTGCGGTATTGCTCGGCAAGGTTGCTACCGGGGAGTTCGCTACCCAAACGCCCAGTGCGGCGCGCAACCCACTGCGGCCTACGCATACGCCGGGTGGGTCTTCCAGTGGCTCCGCGGCCGCCGTTGGGGCCGGCATGGTGCCGTTTGCGTTCGGTACGCAAACCACCGGTTCCATTGTGCGGCCGGCCGTATATTGCGGTGTCACGGGCTACAAACCGACCTATGGATTCATTCCCGCGGCGGGGCTCAAGGCTTTGAGCCCATTGCAGGATACGATCGGACTCATCGCCCGGACGGTGGACGACGCAGCATTGGTAGCGATGGCTTTGCATGGGCAGTCACCGGCGGCGCCGGCGCTAGGTCCCTTCCGGATCGCCGTGATGCAGTCTCGTCAATGGGACTACGTGCGTCCCGGCATGGCCGACGCCATTGAGCGCTACGCGAGGCGGCTGTCGGAGGCCGGGCATCATGTCGGTTACTGCCGTATGCCCGAAACGCTGGAGCTGGCGACCGTGATGCAGCCGCGGCTGTTCATGTACGAAGCGCGGCGAACCCTGGCCAACGAAATGCGTGACGCCTGGGATCAGCTGAGTCAGCGTCTGCGGGATCGGCTGACGGAAGGCCGTACGGTCTCGTTCGACGAATACATGAGCATGCGCCAGCACGTGCACACGGCAAACGCGGCGCTACAGGGCGTGTTCGATGATTTCGATTTGATCCTGTATCCGGCTGCCGCCGGCGAGGCGGATAGTGGGCTGGAATCGGCCGGCGACGCCCGATTCGGGGCGTTGTGGACGATGTTGCACGCGCCGTCGCTGTCCTTCCCGATCGACGTTGGGCCCACCGGCCTGCCGCTGGGCATACAGTTCATCGCGCGTCCGGGCATGGACACCGCATTGCTGAGTCAGGCCCGCCGCATTGC
>DATGNX010000078.1:0-10160 GCA_035306485.1 Burkholderiaceae bacterium | reverse complement strand
TTGCGGGGAGGCGCATCCGAGAAAGGATGCGCTTCTTTCGTTCCTTTTATACTTACTATTAGTTTTACTTAAACTGCTACCCATTTCTCCATCGGATCGATAACATCAGAAATTATTCTGATAACTAGATTCGGGGACCATATGAAGCAGGGTGGATCGCTTGATGTGCGTGTACTGCGCATATTCGAAGCAGTTGCCGCCACGGGAAATGTTTCCCGTGCTGCCGAACGCCTAGGTGTCACGCAGTCCGCCGTTTCTCAGGCTCTCAATCAGATCGAACAGATCCTCGGCACTTCTGTATTCGATCGCAGCCATCGCCCCTTCAAGTTGACTCCCGCGGGGATCGCACTGAATCGTCGTGCCAGGCATTTGCTGGACGAGATGGATCGGCTGATTTCGGATGTTCGGGAGGCGGACCTAGCCAGCCGCCCTGCCATCCGAGTAGGAATGATCGACTCCTTTGCCGCAACTGCAGGGCCTGCCATTGTTAAGCGGGTGACGGCCAGTGCGAGTCAGCTGCTCCTATGGTCGGGGCTGGCCAACAGTCATGCGCAGGCACTGCTGAACCGGCAGCTCGATCTCATTATGACTTCTGACACATTGGAAGACGTTGATCGAATTATTCGTCGTCGCATCTTCACTGAGCCCTTCCTCATGGTTGTGCCGGCCGCTCGAAGCAAGGAGTTCGCTGGGGCGAATCTGCTGCAAGCGGTCCAGCTGGCGCCCCTCATTCGATTCAGTGCACGCTCACATTTCGGCGCGGTCATTGAGCGGCATTTGAGGCGCAGCGGTCATGCACCACTGCCATCGCTTGAGATCGATACGGCGGACGTGGTCATGGCAATGGTTGCTGCCGGCCTGGGGTGGTCGATCACTACGCCGTTGTGTGTATTGCAAGGCCGCTCCTATCTCCAGCAGCTCGCAATATTGCCTCTGCCCGGCGTTCCGCTTTCGCGCACTATCTATCAGCTTTCCCGAGAAGGCGAGTACGAAGAAATGGCCGAGAGCGTATTCCAGGCGAGCCGTGAAGTACTCGAGAGTGAAATCTTCCCACTTGCCCGCAGCCATATCCCCTGGCTACGTGGAAGCATGGCTTTGTGTTGAACCCAATTAAATGGTCAGCCGCCCGGGGGCGGCGGCTTTCGATCGCACTTTACGTCCGCTTTTCATAAATAGAAGGAGACTGAAAATGAATCAGAACCGCCGCGAATTTCTTATGGTTTGTGCCGCAGCAGGTGTCACGGCAACGCTGCCGATGACCGTATGGGCTTCAGGCCAGACCGTCCGTTACGGCGGATCCGCGTGGCTGGGGCACTACCCGGCGTACTTAGCCATGAGCGCTGGGTACTTGGCTAACGAAGGGATCGACCAAAGTTGGGAGTCGTTTGGGACGTCCTCCGCGCGGATGAGCGCTGTGATGTCTGGTGGTGTGGACATCGCCTGCACGGGCATCGTCTCGGCTCTCGCACTGATGGCCCGCGGGGCCCGGCAGTTCTCCATCATCGCTGTGCCGGAGACGTTCGGACGCGTCGAGGGTTTGATTGGTCGGGAGAATGTAAGAAGCCTTGAAGATATCAAAGGCAAGAAGGTCGGAGTGACCTTTGCCTCCAGCGCCCATCTGCTAGTGCTGGACATCCTGAATCAAGCGGGTCTGACTGAAAAGGATGTCACTGTACTCAATGTGCCGGCGCCCGAGTTGCCTGCCGCGATGCAGTCGGGCCAAATCGACGTCGCCGCCGCGTGGACGCCTCAGTTTGACCATATTCTGCGCCAGCCAGGCGCGAAATTGCTTGCGGATGATACAGCCTTCTCACTGTACAACTCTCATAACGTCACCCCCGGTCCGGATGTCCTGATTGTGCGCCGCGAGTTCGCCGCCAAGAATCCAGACACAGTGAAGGCATACTTGAAAGCTTACTTCACCGCATCCCAATTCCTGCGTGATGCGCCCGAAGAGGCAGCATCTCAGCTAGTGAAGCTGACGAATCTGTCCATCGAGGATCAGCTTGCAGCCGTTAAGGGCGCTGATTGGTACGACGAATCTCAGCAGGCGCATCTGATGAACGGACCGTTTATTGACGGCCTTCAGCAACTGGCCCACATGCTCGTTCAGTACAAGCAGATCGATAAAGCCCCCGTCGTGAAGGACTGGGTCGATGCGTCGTTCGTTTGATCGGGCGGGAGATACATAGTGAGTCACGCTACACCCTCAAGGTCGTCACTTCTCACCACGAGTGCAGTATCCGTGCTGGCCTTCCTGGCGATATGGGAGGCCGCCTGCGCAGCCGGGCTCGTGGACCCGATATTCTTACCGCCGCCAAGCGCGGTGTTACAGAAGGGCATGGCCATGGGCGGGGACGGTTCGTTGCTTGGACATGTCCTGGCATCTGCGCGGCGCGTGATGATGGGCTTTCTGGCGGCGACGGCAGTTGCCATCCCATTGGGGATCGTCCTGGGGACTTCCCGCTATGCTCGCGCGGCTTTTGATCCTCTACTGTCCTTCCTGCGGCCCTTGCCGTCGATGAGCTGGATCCCATTGTCACTTCTCTGGTTCGGCATCACGGAGACCCAGAAATACAGCATTGTGTTCATGGGAACATTCGCGCCGGCGCTGGTCTACGTGATCGAGGCAACTCGCAATGTCGATCCGTTGTTGATCCGTGCGGCACAAAACCTGGGTGCTAGTCGGTGGCAGGTGATGCGTGAGGTCATCTTGCCGGGGAGCCTGCCGCAGATACTCAGCGGGATGAAGGTCATTCTCGGCCTAGCCTGGACCTGCGTGATTTCGGCCGAGTTGGTGGCTGCACGGGAAGGGTTGGGCTTTCTAATAATGAACGGCAAGGAGTTTTTTCAGACTGAAGTCGTGGTACTGGGCATGGTGCTCATTAGTATCACGGTGTTGGTCACGGACTTCGTCTTCCGGCTTATCGAGAACCGCATACTCAGGTGGCAGCAATGAACGCATCCATGATCTCCATCCAAGGAGTCTCCAAGCAATTCGGTACTTTTCAGGCGCTACAGCACGTTGACCTGGAAGTCGCGCAGGGCGAGTTCGTGGTGCTGCTGGGTGCCTCCGGTTGCGGCAAGTCGACCCTGCTGAATCTGATCACCGGTTTTGACCGCCCGACAGCCGGACGCATTATTGTAAATAGTCGCGAAGTCACTGGTGTGGATCCGCATTGCGGCATGGTGTTCCAACAGTACGCACTCTTCCCATGGATGACGGTGCTGGAGAACGTTGGCTTTGGCTTGAAGGTGAAGGGTATGAGTCGCGGCCAGCGTAATGAAATTGCACAGCGTTTCATTGAGATGGTTGGTTTGAAAGGCTTTGAGGACAAATTTCCCAATGCGCTTTCAGGTGGTATGAAGCAGCGAGTGTCAATTGCGCGCGTCCTGGCGAACGACCCCGACGTGATACTGCTTGACGAGCCATTCGCGGCGTTGGACGCCATGACGCGGCAAGTGCTTCAAGACGAGTTGCTTCGCATTTACGAGCAGAGCCGCAAGACTATTGTCTTCATCACACATTCCATTGACGAAGCGCTTTTGCTCTCGACCCGAATGCTGATCATGAGCGCTCGGCCGGGCCGGATCGTTACCGATATCCGCAACGACCTTCCTATGCCACGCAACGCAGAGGTTCAGCTGTCCGCCCGCTACAACGAGCTTAAGTCCCAGATATGGGAAACGGTCCAGTCCGAAGTGATGCGCAGTTTGGAAGCAACCAGCCGTTAAGAGAATCAACCATGAGCGAACGTAGGACGTATCCGAGCTATCGGGCCGGATCGGGGTGGAACGCGTGTCTGTCCGGCCGTGAGGCGCGGTTGGAACCGCCGGAGGCGCGCCATTTTGGGGCGGTGGTAATTGGCGCAGGCGTTACCGGACTGGCGGCGGCCCGCCGCATCGCCGAGCTCGAACCGGAGACGCAAGTGCTGCTGGTCGATGCGAGCACGATCGGGGAAGGGTCATCGGGACGCAATTCCGGTTTCCTGATCAATCTGCCACACAATACCGGCATGTCGGGCCATGGCAGTGCATTGGACGTTGCTCGCAAGCAGATCCGGTTGTACGACATGGGGCTGGTATGGCTCAAGGCGTTGATCGATCAACATGGCATCGACTGCGGCTGGAATCCTGTGGGAAAGTATCACGCAGCTGCCACAAGCGATGGTGAGCGCCGCTTGCAGGCAACCCTTCGACAGTATCGGGAGTGGGGTGTGGCCTATCGGGAATTCGACCAGGACGCACTGGAACGCGCGCTGGGCACACGCTATTACCGTTACGGCTACCACTCCAACAACAATGTCTTCGTGCAGCCGGCAGCACTGGTGCGAGGGCTAGCCGATCACCTGCCATCCAACGTTCACTTGTGGGAAGGCCAGCCGGCGTTGTCCCTCGAGCGTGGCAAACCTTTCAAGATAATCACGGCTTACGGCCAAATCACAGGGGATCGGGTCGTCGTCGCAAATAACGGTTTTGCGTCAAAGCTAGGCTTGGCACGGGATCGTGTGTTCACAATCTACACCTATGCGGGATTGACGCCCGTGCTGGATGCCGAGGAGCAGGCGAAGCTGGGGAGTCAGGCCGAATGGGGCGTGATTCCGGCCAATCGGTTGGGCACCACCTTGCGGCGGACGCAGTCGGGCCGGTTCATGGTGCGCAGCGCCTACTCGTATGAGGCGGAGCAATCGACAGAGCGTGTGCGCGCCATGCTACAGGATTGCTACCGGCGCCGTTATCCAAATATGCTTTCCGCGGATTTTGAACATGTCTGGGGAGGCGTTACCGCCTTGACCCGTAACGGTGCCCTTTATTTCGGTCGCGTGGAAGACGGGTTGTACGTTTCCATTGGCTGTAATGGCGCCGGCATGCTCAAAGGCAGCGTCTTCGGTAAGCTGTTAGGTGAGATGGCCTGCGGGGCGGAGTCCCCTGAACTCGCGGAGGCTCTTGGTTTCGAGCGGCCCTCGTGGCTCCCACCTGAACCTCTGCGACGCATGGTGGTGCTGTCCGCGATCAGCTATCAGAAACTGCGCGCAGGTAAGGAACGCTGATTCACCCCAACAGGCGGTGGCGGTCCGTCAGCAGCTGGCCGATACGATTGACGCGCATATCCACGTAGGGGCTGCGCCCGTGGTGGTGGGGGTTGTGTGGCGTGCCGGGATGGTGGCTGAGCACCGTGCGAATGCCCAGGCTTCTTGCACTGCGCAGGTTCTTCAGTGTGTCGTCCACCAGCACCACCCGCTCCGCCGGTACCTTTAGCTGTGCCAGCAATTGGCGCAGCATGGCGTTGGACGGCTTGGGCCGCAGCCTGCCTTGCAGGCGCATGTGGTCGATGGTCCAGAGCGTTTCGAATTGCTGAAGGATGCCCAGGCGTCGCAGGACGTCGCGCGCATAACGCTCGGGTGCGTTGGTGAGCAGGATCTTGCGCCCCGGAAGGCGGGATAGCTTTGATGCGATGCCCGTTTCGGCATGCACCAAGGGGCCTACGTCGAAGCGGTGGCAGGCTTCCAGGAACTCGTCCGGGTGTATGCCGTGATGCCGTTCCAGGCCGATGGCGGTGGCGCCGTAGCGCGCCCAGTATTCATGGCGCAGCGCATCGGCCTCGGCCCAGTCCACGCCCAGCAGATCGGCCATGAAAGCGGACATGGCGCTGTCGATGGCTTTGAAGATGTGGCGCGAGCAATCGTGTAGCGTGTTGTCGAGGTCGAACAGCCACACGATGTCATGGCCTCGTTGCGGCCCTTGCGCCCGACGTGGGCGATGTAGCGGCAAGGGCCTACGCAGCGGACGAGGCATGCGGCGCTTAATGCGAGGTGATCATCGTACCGACACCCTGGTCGGTGAGGATCTCCAGCAGCAGGCAGTGCGGAACGCGGCCGTCCACCACGTGGACCGAATTCACACCATTGCGGGCGGCATCGAGCGCCGAGGAAATCTTGGGCAGCATGCCGCCGGAAATGGTGCCATCCGCGAAGAGGGCATCGATGGTGCCGGCCGACAGCTTGCGCAGCAGCTCGCCGTTCTTGTCCAGCACGCCCGGCGTATTGGTGAGCATGACGAGCTTCTCGGCGCCAAGGACTTCAGCCATTTTGCCGGCGACGACGTCGGCGTTGATGTTGTAGGCCTGGCCATCGCTTTCGTTGTAGCCGATGGAGGAGATCACCGGGATGAACTGGTCGTCTTGCAGTGCCTTGACCACCGCCGGTTCGATGCAGGTGATGTCGCCCACGAAGCCAATGTCCAGCGTCTGACCGGGCTGCTCGGGATCATCCATGAGCTTCTTGCGGGCCTGGATGAGACAGCCGTCTTTGCCGGTAAGACCCACGGCCTTGCCGCCGGCCTCGTTGATCATCATGACGATGTCTTGCTGTACTTGGCCGCCCAGCACCCATTCCACGACTTCCATGGTCTCGGCGTCGGTGACGCGCATTCCCTGGATGAAGGTGCCTTCCTTGCCGATGCGCTTCAGGGCGGCATTGATCTGCGGGCCGCCGCCGTGCACGACCACGGGGTTGATGCCTACCAGCTTGAGCAGAACGACGTCGTGCGCGAAGCTGCGCTGCAGATGCTCTTCCGTCATTGCGTTGCCGCCGTATTTGATGACCACGGTTTTCCCGTGGAAACGGCGAATATACGGCAAGGCTTCGGAAAGGACGTCGGCCTTGACGGTGGCGGAGTAATTGGTATCGGTTGCGTTCATGTCTTGTGTCAGCCCAGCGCCTTATTTACGGTGGCGAGGAAGGATTCCTTGTCGTAATTACCGAGGTAGCGCCGGATGATGTTGCCCTGTTTGTCGATCAGGAAGGCGGTCGGGGTGAGTTTGACGTCGCCGAAGGCGCGCGCCAGTTCGCCGGTGGCATCGACCACGACCTTGAACGGCAGTTCGCGCGATTCCGCGAAATTCTTTACGTAATTGGGCGGGTCGTACTGCATGGCCACGGCGATGGTGTCATAGCCGCGATCCTTCAGTTCGTTGTAGTTCTTGATGTTGTCCGGCATTTGCGCCACGCAGGTGACGCAGCTGGTGGCCCAGAACTTGACCAGCACGACTTTGCCGCGCAGGTCTTCGGTGGTGACCTGTTCGCCTTCGATCGTGGTGAACGTGACATCGGGCGCCGTCTTGGCCGTGCTGGGCAGCTGCCACACGGCAATGCCCGCGACGACGGCGACGGCAACAATAGCGAGGAGAATCTTCTTCATTGGACAGGCATGGCTTGCGCACCACCGGTTTCAGGGGCGGCGCTGGAAGGGTTCGACGTGGAGGTGTCTCCCTGTTCGACGGGTGCCGGCGCAGCGGATTGCTGCACGCTTTCAGGCGAGACGATATCGAACAATTTTACTACCTTGTTGATGCCCGACACCGCGGAGGCCGCTTTGGCGGCCCTTTCGCCTTCTACCGCGGTGACTCGGCCCTGAAGGTAGACGATGCCGCGCTCGGTGGTGATGCTGATCGTGCGGGAGGGCACTTCCTTGGTATTGATGAGCGTAGTGCGCACCTTGGAGGTGAGCCAGGTGTCATTGGTGCGCACGCTGGTCGGGGTGATGTCGCCGACCCGCAGCTGGTTGACCACGCGTACTACCTTCTCCACGCCTTCAGCAGCCTGGCCGGCACGTTGCTTGATGTCTTCGCTGGGAACGTCTCCAAGCAGCAGGACTTGGCCGGCATAGGAATGCGGGTTGATGCGCACGTTCTGCGTATCGGCAAAGATGCGGCGCATTTCGGCGCTGACCTTCATCTCGATGGCTTGGTCTTCGACCTGTTCGCCGGCCGTGCGGCGATCGGTGGCGACGACTGCCGTGGTGGCGGCCGTACCGCCCACGACCAGGGCGCCGCAGCCGGAAAGTGCGGTAACAGCGGCCAGTGCGAGGCCGGCGAAAAGTGCGTAGCGGGTGTGGATGTTGCTGGACATTAAAGCGTGTCTCCGAGAAGTAGCGCGTCGATGCCGTCGCACATGGCATGCAGAAGCAGGATATGGACTTCCTGGATGCGCATGGTGCGATCATGAGGAACACAAAGGTGGATGTCGGTTTCCATCAGCTGCCGGCCGATGTCGCCGCCCCCTTTGCCGGTTAGTGCGATCACCGTCATTTCGCGGTCGTGCGCGGCTTCAATTGCCTTGCTGACGTTGGCCGAATTCCCGCTGGTGGAAATGGCCACGAGCACATCGCCGGGTTGGCCCAGGGCGTTTACTTGGCGCTCGAAGATGGCATTGAAGCCGTAGTCGTTGCCGACCGCGGTGAGTATGGAGGTGTCGGTGTTAAGGGCGATGCCGGCCAGCGGCAGACGGTCGCGCTCGAAACGGCCAACCAGTTCGGCGATGAAATGCTGAGCGTCGGCAGCCGAGCCGCCATTGCCGCAAGCCAAAATTTTGCAGTTGTTGGCGAGGGCGCCAAACATCACTTCCACCGCTGTGGATAGCGGTTCGGCGAGTTCGCGGGCGCTGGCCTTGAAGGTATCGACGGCGTCGTCGAAGTGCGACGCCATATGTGCGGTCATGTCCATAGCGCCGATTATCTCACTTTTCAATTTAAGAAAAGCATGCCCCTATTCGGCGAATGCGTGGCGGATCCACTCGAGCCGGCCGGCTTGCACGCAGACGACATCGAAGCGGCACCGAGGCAGGCGGCCGCCGCAATGCAGACGAGCCAGCGAAGGAAGAAAATAGCGGGCGGCGCGCAGGAGGCGCCGCTGCTTGCCTCGGTTTACACTGGCCGCAGCCCCGCCGTGGCTCGCCGAGCTGCGGTACCTCACTTCCACGAACACCAGCACGTCTCCATCCAGGGCCACGAGGTCGATTTCGCCGGCACGACACCGCAGGTTGCGATCCAACACCCGCAGGCCCTGCTGCTCCAGCCACAGCGCTGTGCGGGTTTCGGAACGTTGGCCGGTGTGCTGAGTGGGAGAGGGTGCCATGGCGACAAATCCCCGCAGTGCAGGAAACTCAGTATGAACGACAGCAGTCTTCCGACGGAAGCCCCTTCGACATGGAAACGTCTCGCCGAGCGTGTCGCGGCTCAGCATTGGCCGGCGTCGGCTTTGTACGTGGTGGCCACGCCTATCGGCAATTTGGGTGACCTCGGCTTGCGCGCCTGGCAGACCTTACAGCGTTGCGACGTGATCGCAGCGGAGGACACGCGTTCCAGTCGCCCATTGCTGGACGCCTGGGGCATCGCCACCCCCCTTATGGCGGCGCATCGTCATAACGAAGCGGCGGCGGCCCAGGCGATCATTGAACGGCTACAGTCCGGCGAACGGGTGGCTCTGATTTCCGACGCGGGGGCGCCGGCTGTCAGCGACCCCGGCGCACGTATTGTGCGCAGCGTCCGTGCGGCTGGCTTCCAGGTTGTCCCGGTGCCCGGCCCGAGCGCGGTGATCGCGGCCCTGATGGGCAGCGGCGTTACGTCGGACGAGAATCCCGCCTTCGCGTTTGCGGGTTTTCCGCCGTCCAAGCAGGGCGCGCGCCGCAAGTGGCTGCAGCAATGGACCGCGCTTGCCGCGCCCGTGGTCATGTTTGAATCGCCTCATCGGGTGCAGGCAATGGTGGACGATCTTCTGGCCGTGTGCGGTCCGGAACGGCGCCTGACCATTGCACGCGAACTGACCAAGCGCTTCGAACAGATCGATACCTTGCTTCTTGGGGAGGCGGGCGAGTGGCTGCGCGAAGACGCGCATCGGCGCCAGGGCGAGTTCGTGCTGATTGTGCACGAGGCGGAGCGGGCCGCGCATGACGACACGCTGGACCCCCAAGCCGTCGCGTTGCTGGACGCGCTGCTGGAGACCCTGTCCGTGCGGGACGCCGTAAAAGTCGCGGCGAAAGTCAGCGGCGCCCCACGCGACGCACTTTACGCGCTGGCACTTAAACGCGGCAAAGAATGACCGGATGAGCTGATAGGGCTTTTATTGGCGGGCCGCTAAAGGGGCAAGCCACTATTGGGGTCAGGCCACGATCTCGCGGGATCGTGGTCTGACCCCAATTTTTCCGAGATCGTGGTCTGACCCCGGTTCTGTGACGCCAATCCTTTTATCGCTGGGCCAGGGCGGGTTGCATGCCGGTGGCTTCCTGAATGCGGACGGAGGCGTTCACGGCTGCGGTGCGTGAGGGATAGGGCCCGATGCGCACGCGGTGCAGACCGTCGCGGGTATCGATGTGGGCGCTGCG
>DATGNX010000077.1:0-15975 GCA_035306485.1 Burkholderiaceae bacterium | reverse complement strand
GTTCAACGCACTGGCCGCGCAAGGCTACAACCGCATACCCCTGATCGCGGAAACCTACGCCGACCTTGACACTCCGCTGGCCATTTACCTGAAGCTGGCCCACAGCGGTCCCGAGGGCGGACGCAACAGCTGCCTGCTGGAATCGGTCGTGGGCGGCGAACGCTTCGGCCGCTATTCCTTCATCGGCCTGCCCGCCAAGACGGTGATCCGCTCGCGCGGTACGACCACGGAAGTCGTGCATCGGGGCAACGTTGTAGAAACCCATGAAGGCGACCCGCTGGCGTTCATCGAAGCCTACCAGGCGCGCTTCAAGGTGGCTCTGCGCCCAGGCATGCCGCGTTTCGCGGGCGGCTTCGCCGGCTACTTCGGCTACGACACCGTGCGCCACATGGAACCGCGTCTCGGCCCTGCCACCAAGCCTTTTCCAGCAGGTCAGGAAGACGGCACACCGGACATCATGCTGCTGCAGATCGATGAGCTCGTGATCGTCGACAACCTGGCCGGGCGCACCTACATCCTGGTCTACGCCGATCCCGCGGATCCGGAAGCGTACGCCCAAGCCAAGCGCCGCCAGAAGCAATTACGCGAGAAGCTGCGCACACCGCTCACCATCCCGTACGCCTACGCAAGCATGCAGACCCCCGAGCGCCGCGACTTCGCCAAGGAGGACTACATCGCAGCCGTCCTCAAGGCCAAGGAATACATCGCGGCGGGCGATTTGATGCAGGTGCAGGTCGGTCAGGTCATCGCCAAACCCTTCCGTGACTCGCCCCTCTCCCTCTATCGGGCCCTGCGCTCGCTTAACCCCTCCCCCTACCTCTACTACTGGCACTTCGACGATTTTCATGTCGTAGGATCCTCGCCGGAGATCCTGGTTCGTCAGGAGATCGTGGAACGGGAACAGCAAAAGAAGACGCTAGTCACGATTCGTCCGCTGGCCGGCACTCGCAAACGCGGCGCTACGCCCGAGGAGGACCTGGCGCTGGCAGAGGAACTGAGAGCCGATCCCAAGGAACGCGCCGAGCACGTGATGCTGATCGACCTGGCCCGCAACGACGTGGGCCGTGTGGCCAAGACCGGCTCCGTGGAGGTCAGCGACGTCATGGCGATCGAGCGCTATTCCCACGTCATGCACCTGGTGTCCAACGTGACCGGCGAACTGAACGACGGCATGAGCAACATGGACGTGCTGCGCGCCACCTTCCCGGCCGGCACATTAACAGGCGCTCCCAAGGTGCGCGCCATGGAGATCATTGACGAGCTCGAACCGGTACGCCGGGGCATCTATGGTGGCGCTGCAGGCTACCTCAGCTACGGGGGCGAAATGGATGTCGCCATCGCGATCCGTACCGGGCTCATCAAGGACGGCATGCTTTACGTGCAAGCAGCGGCCGGCATCGTCGCCGATTCAGACCCCGAGAAGGAATGGCTGGAAACCGAAGCCAAGGCGCGCGCGGTGTTGCGAGCGGCCGAGCAAGTCCAGCACGGCCTGGACGAACCTATCTGAGCGCAGCCGCGACCTACTGCGTTTCACGGAGAACACCATGTTATTGATGCTCGACAACTACGATTCCTTCACCTACAACCTCGTACAGTATTTCGGCGAACTGGGCGAAGACGTCCGCACCCATCGCAACGATCAGATCACGGTCGCCGAGATCGAAGCCATGCAGCCCGACCGAATCTGCATTTCGCCCGGCCCCTGCACGCCCAACGAGGCCGGCATTTCGATCGATGTGATCCGGCACTTCGCCGGTAAGGTACCGATCCTGGGCGTATGCCTGGGCCATCAGGCCATCGGCGCGGCATTCGGCGGCGACGTCGTGCGTGCCCGCGAACTCATGCACGGCAAGGTGTCCGAGATCACGCATCGGGGCACCGACGTCTTCGCGGATCTGCCCTCGCCCTTCACCGTCACACGCTATCATTCGTTGGCAGTCGCGCGCGACACCCTGCCGGACTGCCTGGAGATCACCGCGGAAACCGCCGACGGCGAGATCATGGGTTTGCGGCACACCTCGCTACCCATTTATGGCGTGCAGTTCCACCCAGAATCGATCCTGAGCGAGCACGGCCACGCCCTGCTGCAGAACTTCCTGAATATCCAGAACTGAAGAGATTCCATGTCCATCACCACGACTGAAGCACTCACGCGCTGCATCGAACATCGCGAGATCTTCCACGACGAAATGCTGCACCTGATGCGGATGCTGATGCGCGGCGAGATTCCCGAACCGGTGGCCGCCGCCCTGCTAATGGGGCTGCGCGTCAAGAAGGAGACTATCGGGGAAATCACCGCTGCGGCACAGGCCATGCGCGAATTCGCGCTGCCCGTGCCGGTCAGCAACCCCAGTGATCTGCTTGATATGTGCGGCACCGGCGGAGACGGCTCCAACACTTTCAACATCTCGACCACAGCCATGTTCGTGGCCGCCGCCGCCGGGGTGAAGATCGCGAAGCACGGCGGGCGCAGCGCCTCGTCGTCCTCCGGCAGCGCCGACGTCCTGGAAGCCCTGGGCATCAATATCGACCTGTCACCCGAGCAGGTGGCCGAGTGCATCGACCGCATCGGCATCGGCTTCATGTTCGCGCCCGCGCATCATGGCGCCATGAAGAATGTCGCCGCCATACGCAAGGCGCTGGGCGTGCGCACCATCTTCAATATTCTTGGTCCGCTGACCAACCCGGCTAACGCGGCCAACCAATTGATGGGCGTCTTCCATCCCGATCTGGTCGGCATACAGGTTCGCGTACTGGAGCGCCTGGGTGCCAAGCATGTCCTGATCGTGCACGGCAAGGACGGCATGGATGAAGGTTCGCTAGGTGCCGCCACGATGGTGGGGGAACTCAAGGACGGCGTCGTCACCGAATACGAGATTCACCCTGAGGACTTCGGCATGGGCATGGTGTCCAACCGCGGCATCAAGGTCTCGAGCCGGGAGGAGTCCGCCAACCTGGTCAGGGAAGCACTGGATGACGTACCGGGCCCGGCGCGTGATATCGTTGCCCTGAACGCCGGTCTGGCCATCTACACCGGCAATAAGGCGGCCTCCATACAGGAAGGCCTGAACATCGCCCAGGAATGCCTGCGTAGCGGCGCAGCGCGCGCCAAACTCGAAGAATTCCGCAGCTACACGGAGAAGCTGTCCGCATGAACGACATCCTCGCCAAAATACTCGAAACCAAGAAAATAGAGGTCAGCACGGCGCGTCAGATGCGCAGTGAGTCCGACCTCCTGCGCGAGGCCAAGAGCCGCAAGGACCTGAGAGGTTTCCGGCGTGCCATCGAAGACAAGATCGCCAAGGGGAAGCCGGGCATCATCGCCGAGGTGAAAAAGGCCTCGCCGTCCAAGGGCGTGATTCGCGAGAATTTCAACCCGGTTGAAATCGCCAACAGCTACGCCGCGCACGGTGCGGCCTGCCTGTCGGTGCTGACCGACGTGCAATATTTCCAGGGTTCCTACGATTACCTGCGCCAGGCCCGGGCCGCGTGCTCGCTGCCGGTGCTGCGCAAGGATTTCATCGTAGACCCGTACCAGATCATCCATTCGCGAGCACTCGGAGCAGACTGCATCCTGCTCATCGTGTCGGCCCTCAGCCCCGCGCAACTGCTCGAGTTCGAATCGCTGGCTCGTGAGCTCGGCATGGATGTCCTGGTCGAAGTCCACGGCCGCGAAGAGCTCGACATCGCTCTGACACTCGAGACTCCCCTGCTGGGCATCAATAACCGCGACCTGCGCAGTTTCAAGACCTCTTTGCAGAACACGCTGGACCTACTGCCGCATATCCCCGAAGGCAAGCGCGTGGTGACGGAAAGCGGCATTCTCACGACCGACGACGTCAAGCTCATGCGCGACAACGGCGTGCAGGCCTTCCTCGTGGGTGAAGCGTTCATGCGCGCCCCGGATCCCGGCGCGGCCCTGCACGAACTGTTCTTCGCCGGGTAATGGCCACGCCCTCGGACACCGCGCGCTTCGACGCGGCGGAAGCCGACCCCTCCCTTTCCCGGGAAGACGCCAAGCCGCTGATCGCCGAACTGCGCAGCGCTCTGCTAAAGGCGCAGTACGCGCGGCTGTCCAAGGCTGACCGCAGCCTGCTGGTTGTCATCGCCGGCATCGACGGCGCCGGCAAGGGCGCCACCATCAATCTGATCAACGAATGGATGGATCCGCGCCACATCCGCACGCTGGCGTTTGGACCGCCGTCTGCGGAGGAGCGGGAATATCCGTTCCTCTGGCGCTATTGGCGCCACCTGCCGGCCAAAGGAAGCACCGGCATCGTGTTCGGGTCCTGGTACGCGCCACTGTTCGAGGTGCTGGCCGGCAAGAATCCGAAGCGCGGCGAAGTCGAGCGGCTGGCCGCATCCATACGAGATTTTGAAGCGCTGCTGGCCCGAGACGGCGTGCAGGTCATCAAGCTCTGGTACCACCTGTCGCGTGACGCGCAGAAGAAGCGCTGCACCAAGCTTGCGAAAAACCCGGAGACCGCCTGGATGGTGCGCCCCGAAGACTTGCGGGTCGCCCGGGAATACAAGCGCCTGCGCAAGGCCGGGGCCACCATGCTGGCGCTGACGGACACTCCCCTGGCGCCCTGGCAGGTTATACCGAGCGCGGACGAGGACATGCGCGCGGTGTCCACCGGCACGGCCATACTTGAAGCACTGCGAGCCGCCCCGTACCGCCCATCTGCGGATCCCCATCCGCCGGCCGTACCCGCGCCGGCCTCCTACCGCTATGCCCGGCGACCCCGACCGCTGTCCTTGGTCGATCATTCCTTGCGCCTGAGCGAGAACGAGTACGACGACCAACTGGCGCACTGGCGCGGCCGCCTCGCTCGGCAAGTGCGCAGCAAGGCGTTTGATCGCTTGCCCGTAGTCCTTGTATTCGAGGGCCGTGACGCAGCAGGAAAAGGCAGCACGATCCGCCGCATCACCCATGTGCTGGACGCCCGTCAATTCCGCGCGGTACCGATCAGCGCCCCGACCAGCGACGAGCTCGCACGGCCCTATCTGTGGCGTTTCTGGCGCGAACTGCCGCGCCCCGGCAATATCACGATTTTCGACCGCTCCTGGTATGGACGCGTGCTGGTGGAGCGCGTGGAGAAGTTCGCCAAGCCGCATGAATGGCGCCGCGCGTACGAAGAGATCAACCAATTCGAGCGGCAGCTTGGCGAAAGCGGCATCCTCGTGATGAAGTTCTGGCTGGACATCACCAAAGAGATCCAGCTCGAGCGATTCCACGACCGCGAACGATCGCCCTTCAAATCCTTCAAGATCACGCCCGAAGACTGGCGCAATCGTGAACAGTGGCCGGCTTACACTAGCGCCGTGAACGAAATGCTGGATCTCACCAACACCACTTGCGCCCCGTGGCACGTCATTCCGTCCGACGACAAGCGCTACGCACGAGTGACCGTGCTGGAAAAGCTGGTTACCGCCATCGATGGGAGGCTATCGTGAGCCGCGCACCGAACGATTGCGTATTGTGTGCCGAGGACGGCGGCCGGCTGATCTGGCGCGACGACGTGCTGCGAGTGATCGCCGTGGATGAACCGCGACTGCCCGGCTACACGCGGGTCGTCTGGCAGGCACACATTGCGGAAATGACGGATCTCACCAACGCAGACCGTGCGCATGTGATGCGCGTGGTGTACGCGGTGGAAGAAATCCAGCGGCAAGTGTTGGGCGTCGACAAGGTCAATCTTGCGTCCCTGGGCAATATGACACCTCATCTGCATTGGCACGTCATGCCGCGTTGGCGCGACGACCCCTGGTTTCCCGACAGCATTTGGGCGCCGCTGCAGCCCGTCACAACTGAACGGTCGGAAACTTGGACCAGTCGTCTACCGGTCCTGACCGCCTTGCAGGCCGATTACGAAGCCGCTCTGGAACAACGGCTCGCACAGCGATGACCGCCGACCTCTTCGCTGCGCCTGACAATTCCTTGCGGGACCTGCCAGGCCAACAACTGGTGAATCTGGATCGGGAATGGCGGGCGACGCTCGACACACCGGCGTCCCGTGACGCCCTGGCGAAGCTGGACCGATTTTTGGCGGAACGCCTGAGCGCGGGGGCGACTATCTTTCCCCATCGCGTCTTCCGCGCGCTGGAAGAAGTCACACCATCGCAGGCGCGTGTTGTGATCCTGGGCCAGGACCCCTACCACGGCCCAGGCCAGGCGCACGGACTGGCGTTCTCCGTCCCGGAAGGGTGTCGGACCCCGCCCAGTCTGCGCAACATGTTTGCGGAGTTAGCCCGTGAGTATCCTGACCGGCCGCCCCGACGCCGCAACGACCTTTCGGATTGGAGCCAACAAGGCGTACTGCTGCTCAACACCAGTCTGACCGTGGAACAGGGTGTGGCGGGATCCCATGCACGCAAGGGATGGGAGGCGATCACTGACGCGTTGATCGCGGCTGTGGCGCGCGGCCCACAGCCCAAGGTCTTCATGCTTTGGGGGAATCACGCTCAGAGCAAACAAGCGCTCATCGAGGCCGCCGGCGGCCAGTGCAAGGTGCTACGCGCCAACCACCCATCGCCGCTTTCCGCCCTGCGCCCACCTCGGCCCTTCATTGGCTGCGGGCACTTTTCCCAGGCCAATGCTTGGCTCTCGACCCAAGGCGTCACACCTATAGACTGGGTGGGTTAGCTTGTTCATTGGAAATTAACTGTACAACTAGGGTTTTCCATATATAATGGAAGGCTGCATTCTCCTTAGTGTCGGCATGAATGCTTGAAGTGAATGCATGAAGTTACGCATGCCGCACACCATCGCACCCTGACCTTCCAGAACCTTGCCTTACACGGCGTTAGTTGCCGCGCACTGAGGTTGATTGGGTCGGCACGATGATCCATTCAATCCGCGCTCAATCGGCCGCATTCTGCGCGCCTGCGCAACTGCACCGCCTTTAACGGCAAAGGTATACATGTCTTTCGAATCCCTGGGACTCAACCCGGCCCTGCTGTCGGCGCTCGACCGTGCCGGCTTCACACAACCCACGCCCGTCCAGGCAGCCGCCATTCCCCGCGCCATGACCGGCGAGGACCTGATGGTTTCCTCCCAGACCGGCAGCGGCAAGACCGCAGCCTTCATGCTTCCCGTCCTGCACCGGATCGCCCAGCTTCCCGCCAACAAGGGTAGCGGCGTGCAGGTGCTGGTACTGACTCCGACCCGTGAACTCGCCCTTCAGGTGGCGGACGCGACCCGTACCTATGGTGCCGGCCTTGCTGGGCTGCGCATCGCGACGGTCGTGGGCGGCATGCCCTACGGCGCCCAGATCAAGGCCTTGTCGCGCCGTGTGGACGTGCTGGTCGCCACGCCCGGCCGCCTGATCGATCACCTGCAAGCCAGACGCGTCAATCTCTCCACCGTGCGCACGCTGGTGCTGGACGAAGCCGATCGCATGCTGGACATGGGCTTCATTGAAGAGATCGAGTCCATCATTGCCCGGCTCCCGGCTGAACGCCAGACGCTGCTGTTCTCCGCCACGCTCGACGGCACGGTTGCCCAGCTGGCATCCCGCATGATGCGCGAGCCCTCGCGCCTGGAATTGGCAGGACAGAAGCAACGACACGAGAACATCGAGCAGACGCTCCTCTACGCTGACGACAGCTCCCACAAGCTGCGCCTGCTGGATCACCTGCTGCGCGACACCGAGCTGGATCAAGCTATTGTGTTCACCGCCACCAAGCGGGGCGCCGACGACTTGGCCGGCCACTTGGCCGAACAAGGTTACGCCGCGGCCGCTTTGCACGGCGACATGAATCAGCGCCAGCGCAGCCGTACGCTCAGCCTGCTGCAAGGCGGCAAGCTGCGCATCCTGGTAGCCACCGACGTTGCCGCCCGCGGCATCGACGTGCAGGGCATCAGCCACGCGTTCAACTACGACCTGCCCATGCAGGCGGAAGACTACGTTCACCGCATCGGCCGCACCGGCCGCGCGGGCCGCAACGGTCAGGCGTACACGCTGGCTGTTCATACCGAACGCCACAAGGTGCGTCGTATCGAGCATTTCATCGGGCGCAGTATCCCGATGGGTGAAATCGAAGGCCTGGAACCGCAACGTCGCCCGCAACGCAACTTTGGCAAACGTCCTGCAGGCGGCGGTTATCGCGGTGCTAACGGCGGTGCGCGTCGCGAAGGTTACGGCCACAGCCGCCCGCAAGGCGACCGCAAGCCGGAATGGAAGACGGACCGTAAGCCCGAGTGGAAAGCCGGTGCCGAAGGCCGCCCCGAGCGTAAGAGCGAGTGGCGCCCGGAAGGCAAGAGCGAATGGCGTCCCGAAGGCAAGCCCCAACGCAAGTGGGAAGGCAAGCCTGAATGGAAGGCCGGCCAGAAGCCGGGCTGGTCCGCGGACCGCAAGCCGCGTCCCGAAGGCAGCGCTCGCCCCGGCCGTCCCACGACGCGCAGCGGTGACCGACACGCCCCTGCCCACCGTCCTGAGCGGCCCCATCGAGGCGCTGCACGCGCCTAAACCCACGGGGTATAGTTGGGGGCGATGAAGCAGATTCTTAACCGCCCCTTTCTGCTGGGCTTGATACTATCCCTGCCGCTGTGGATCGTTTTCGGCAATTATGTCGTGGCGATCGCAGCGGCTTTGTTACTGTCTTTCCTGGTTTCCATGTACAACGCCCTGCGTGCGCTGCAGCGCCGTCAATCTGAGTCGCCGACGGATCGAAAGCCGGAGGACGCGGAATGAGCCTGCCGCTCCCCACCGTTCCCTCCGGCCTCCCGCCCGTCGATGAAGACAGCGCTGCGCACAGCCGACGCGTGGAAGCGCACCTGCTGGAGCGCATTGCCGCCACCCCGGACGGCTTTCTACCCTTCGAAGCCTGGATGTCCGTGGCGCTGCATGCCCCCGGCCTGGGCTATTACGCCGCCGGAAATACCAAGTTCGGAAGTCGTACGCCTAGTGGCGATTTCACCACCGCACCCGAGATGACGCCGGTATTCGGACGGGTGCTGGCTCGCCAGATCGCCCAGGTGCTCGAAGCCACAAAAACCAACACAGTCCTGGAGTTTGGTGCCGGTACGGGGGCACTGGCCGCCGCCGTCATCCCGGCCCTAAAAGAGCTCGGCATTGAGCCGCAATACCAAATCCTGGAACTCTCCGCGGATCTGCGTGCGCGCCAGGGCGAACGTTTGACGCCGTTCTCCGATACGGTGCAATGGCTGGACGCCCTGCCCGAGGCATTCTCCGGCTGCGTAATCGCCAACGAAGTCCTCGACGCCATGCCGGCCGTGCTTTTCCAGTGGAACGCGGCCGGCGAACCCATGGAACTTGGCGTACGGGCGCGCCCAGACGCCGAGCCACCCTTCGTGTGGGACGAGCGCCCCGCCGGCCCGGATCTGGCAGCGGCCCTGGCCGAACGTATGCCGCCGCTACCCGGTTATCGCTCGGAAATCAATCTCCAGGCGGAGGCCTGGGTGCGTCAAATCGGAGGCTGGCTAAAGGCCGGCGCCGCCCTGCTGATCGATTACGGCTTTCCTCGGCGCGAGTACTACCATCCCCAGCGCTCTACCGGGACGCTGATGTGTCACTTCCGCCATCATAGCCACGACCAGGCGCTGTGCCTGGCCGGGATCCAGGACATCACCGCTCACGTCGACTTCACGGCGATGGCCGATGCCGCACTGGCGGGCGGGCTGGACGTGCTGGGCTACACGTCGCAGGCACGGTTTCTTCTGAACGCCGGGCTGCCGGAACTGCTGCAAGCCGGCATGCAAGAAAGCGACGCGCAGGAGATGCAAGCCACGCTCTCGGCCGTGCAAAAGCTGATTTCGGAAGCCGAAATGGGAGAGCTGTTCAAAGTCCTATGCGTGGGTCGCGGACTCGAACCGCCCTTGCTGGGTTTCGCGCGCGGTGATCGCCGCGATACGTTGTAGATACGCTCCCGGGATGCGGCGAAAGCCAACTCAAGCGTACTCCGCCTGCAGTGCCTTCAGACGGGCGGCCCGCAACTCCGTCGGAATACGGCGCCGGTCGTCGCAGGCCGCCGCAATGGCACCCGCATCGACGCCGCGCAGCGCCCGCACCCGCCGTTCCCACACGTCCAGGTCCACCGCACGGACACAGGCACAGGCTTGCAACAATTGTTCGAAACGATCGGGCTTGCGCATGACATCGCAGCGCTCCATCAGCGCCAGCGCAGACTCCGGATCCGGGGCATCGACCGCGTCAAGCACTTCCCGCAATAGCGCCGCATACGCGGCACATTCGGACGGCGCCCGCAGGCGTTGGCTAAGGGCATCGCTATCCGGGGACAGGCGGCACAGAATCGCATAACGCGAGGCCAATGGCAGACGGCGTTCGTACGCCCGGCTCAGTTCGCCGTCCAGCACGTCTGCATAAATCAGTTGTGGCATCACGCGAGGTAAAGCACCGGTCTGCGCAAGCACGTCGAACATGCGTCCCGGGCGCTCCGCCATCAGCCCCTTCGCCACTTCCTGCCAGACCCGCTCCGGCACCAGCGCATCGACCTCTCCCGATTCGACCAGACGCCTGCACTGCTCCAGTGTTTCGGGAGCGACGGTGAAGTCGTGGAAGCGCGCCGCGAAGCGTGCCAGCCGAAGCAAGCGAACCGGGTCTTCGGCGAATGCGTCTCCCACATGTCTGAGCACGCGGTCGCGCAGGTCGTCGAGGCCGCCGCAAGGGTCCACCAGCGTACCATCGGCATGTCTCGCAATGGCGTTGACAGTGAGATCACGACGGCGCAGGTCGTCTTCCAGCGTGACGTCTGTACCGGTATAGAAGGTAAATCCCTTGTAGCCACGCCCCGATTTCCTTTCGGTACGGGCCAGCGCGAATTCCTCCTTGCTGCGTGGATGCAAGAAGACAGGGAAGTCGCCGCCCACAGGAATAAAGCCGCGGGCCGACATTTCCTCGGGCGTGGCACCCACCACCACCCAGTCGCGATCCCCCGCCGGCAATCCCAGCAAGGCGTCGCGCACCGCGCCGCCCACCACGTACGCCTGGAGGCCCGCGATGGCCGGATCCGCTGCCGGGTCGGTAGGCGCGGCGGACACGGCGGAATCCTTCGTCACGGCAAGGCCACCTTACGATTGGCGGACGGCGTCACAACACCCAGGCGCTGCTTGAGCGATTGCGGCTGCCCCGAGAACAACGTGGCGTAATAGATGGCGTTGGACATCACGTTCTTTACGTACAAGCGCGTTTCGGTGAACGGTATGGTCTCGGCGAATATCGCACCCTCTACCGGTGCGGCCAGCTTGGAACGCCATTGCACAGGCCGACGCGGACCCGCGTTGTAACCGGCCGTCGCCAGGATCTCCGAGCCGTTCAGGTCGTTCAGAACCATGCCCAGGTAACGGGTGCCGAGAATGGTGTTGGTCTCGAACTCGTTGACGCGCGACGGATGGAAGTCCGTCATGCCAATCTTCTTCGCGACCCATTTCGCGGTGGCCGGCATCAGCTGCATCAGACCCGACGCCCCCACGCGGGAACGCGCATCGGTGATGAAGCGGGATTCCTGGCGGATCAAGCCGTAGACCCACGCAGGATCAAGATTGATCTCGCGTGCCTTTTGCGACACCTGCCCTTCGAACGGCGCAATGAAACGCTGCCGCAAGTCGATTTCCTTCTCGGTGCGCAGGGAGGTGTTCACCACGCGATCGTAGATGTGCTTTTCCCGCGCGAACTCGGCGGCGGCCAGCAATTCACGGTCGTTCATGCCACGCAGGTTGAAGTTCCACTCCGGCACGGCCTCCGCCCGCCAGCCGAGTTCGAACAGGGCCACGGCACGTTGCAGGCCTTCATGATTGCGTGCGGCCTCAAGTTCAGTGGGTGTCAGCGCCGCCGGCGGGGACGGCAAAGTCTGAGGCGCGCCGAGTTCTTCGCTGGCCAGTTGCCCATAGAAACTGAGGTCGTTCGCGATCGAACGGTAATGCTCGGTCGCCGCCTTCTCGTTGCCCAACGCCTGCAAGGCGCGCGCGTACCAATAAACCCAGACCGGCTCGGCGGCCTGTCGCGCCGACATGCGGCGGATCGCCTTGGCGACCTGGTCCCAATCGATAGCGGGCTGGCGCAGTTCGGCACGAACCTGCCAAGCGTGGTTGTAGTCGGTCATGCGGAAATTGCCCGACTTGCGATACCACTGGGCCGCATCCAGCTCGACATTCAGCGCGGCTACCAGCCCGAACTGGCTCCAGACCCATTCCATATAGGGGCGCGACAGACCCTTAGACCAATTCGCCTCGACCCATGCCGCGTTTTCGAGACGCTTGTCGCCATAGGCCATGCGCGACAGTGCGATGGCTGTGAGTTCCATCTGCGCCGGTGTACGCGGTGGCTGGCGGCCTTGCAGCCACTTGCGCGGATTGTCCATGATGGCGGAGTAGTCGCGCATCTGGGCACCGTCGAACATAATCGCGGCCAAGCGCCGGGAATTGCTGTGGCGATTGGTCTCCAACGACGCCCGCAACAAGCCCTGCATGTCCGACCAACCGATGACGCGGCGTTCGTAGAACTGATCGAGCATCGTCCAGCAGGCGGTGTTCGGCTCAAAGGCTTCAACCGCGGTTTCGGGACGGATCTTGCGGCCGCTCATGTGCTGGGCCATCAGCACCGTGCATTCGATCTGGGAGTTCTTAGCTTCGATGGGCAGCAACGCGAGAACCTGCTGGTAATCACCCGCCCGTCCGGCTGCCACCAGCCATTCGCCCTTCAGGCGATCAGCAAGGTAGGCATCGCTGTTGCGCTCGAAGAAGTCATGAATCTCGCGCTCCGGGATGGGCTGCGCCGGGTCCAGCAGGCTCTGGCGCAACGACCAGTACCGCACGTAGGACCCCAGCACCGGATCCCGATCGGCCAAGGGGATGAGCGCGCGCAGGCGGTCCCACTGCTTGGCCTGCACCGCGTCGCGCGCCTGCACTACGGCATCACGCGCCTCGGGAGGTACGATCAGCCGAACGCGCTGCGATTCATTAGAGGGGGAAAGGGCCGCCACCATCGTGGGCGCCGTCGATTCCGGCACCAGGGTCTGGCGGAGATCCACCTGACCGACGATTTCATTCAGCATGGCGTGCTGCTCGGCCGGCGGTGCCGAACACGCCGCCAGACTGACCGCGTAAGCGATCAGGGCCAGCCCTCGTCCGCTACTGGCAAAGCGCCCACGACACTTCGCCATGGTTTGCCGATACATTGGCCTATTGGCTATCATCTTGCATCCTTCCTACCTGACACCGCCATGAACGAGAATAAAGAGAATAACGCAGTCCAACTGCGCACGCGACTCAAAGCGCTGCGGGCTGCGCAGAATCCGCTCGATACCAATCGCGGTGGTCTGCTGATCCGTGGGCGGCTCTATACCTGGCTCGCCACGAACGTGACCCGTCTGCGCGAAGCCGGCCTGCCGACGCCCCAGCATATTGCCGCGTTCTGGTCCATGCCCGAAGAGCCGCAACTGCTGCCCATGCTGCGCCAGTGGGTTGAAGAAGACGGTTACCAGGTGTCGTTGCCTGTGGTGGAACGTCCCGGTGCACCGCTAGCCTTCCACACCTGGGATCCCGACGGCCCCATGCGCGAAGGCGCCTATGGCATACAAGAGCCGGTAAGTGGCCCGGCCGGCCCACCCGACATCGTGCTGGTACCTACCTTGGGCTATACCCGGGAAGGCGACCGCCTGGGATACGGCGGCGGTTATTACGACCGCACACTCGCGGCATTGAAGGAGTCGGGCCACCCCTTCGTGAGCATCGGCATCGCCTGGGCGACGGGCGATCTCACCGATATGGGTCATGAGCCCCAGCCCCACGACGTGAAGCTGGACGCCATTCTGACCGACAAGGGCTGGGCCGTGCCCGCCCCCGTTCTCTAGACACGACTAGCGGTTCTGTGTCCCGTGCCTGGGCACGAGACACAGATTGGCCCGCTTACGCCAGCGTCAGGCGATCCCACACCGCCAACGTTGCTTCCGCATTGTTGAGGGTGTAGAAGTGCAGCCCCGGCGCGCCTTGATCGAGCAGGCGCTGCGAGAGCTCCGCGACGAAATCCGCTCCGAAAGCCCGCAACGACTCACGATCATCGCCGAAATCCACCAGCCGAGCCTGCAGCCATCGCGGAATCTCCGCACCGCAGGTGCTGGAGAACCGCGCCAACTGCGTGTAGTTGGTGATCGGCATGATGCCCGCGACGATAGGAATATTCACACCGCGCGCCTGCGCTCGATCCACGAAGTCGAAATAGGCGTCTGCGTTGAAGAAGTACTGCGTGATGGCGGCATTGGCGCCCGCCTCCACTTTCTTCACGAAGTGCTCGAGATCCTTGGCCGCACTGGCTGCCTGCGGATGGACCTCGGGGTATGCCGCCACTTCGATGTGGAACCAGTCGCCGCTGTGCTCGCGGATCAGGCTCACCAGCTCGTTGGCGTAATGCACTTCTCCGGGAAAGCGACCCATGCCGGAAGGCAAGTCGCCGCGCAGCGCCACGATGCGGCGGATGCCCTGAGCGCGGTAGTCGTCCAGGATCTCGGTGAGTTCCGCACGACTAGAACCGATGCAAGACAAGTGAGGTGCCGTATCGTAGTCCAGCGACTGCATCAGGCGGACGGCGTCGGCCGTACCGTCGCGGGTGGAGCCGCCGGCCCCGTACGTGACGCTAACGTACGTGGGCTCGCGGGCCGCCAGCGTCTTGGCCGCTACGGCCAGCCGCTCCCGGGCCGCCGGCTCACGAGGAGGAAAGAACTCCAGACTGATTGTTTTTCCACCCCTCATTGCGCCAGCACCCTCGATAGCAGCCCGGAGATCACGCTATAGATGAATGCGCCGGCCAGCGCCCACCAAAAGCCCGCCACATGGAAGCCCTTGAGGATGGAGCCCGCGAACCAGAACACCAGGGCGTTCAGGACCAGCAGGAACAAGCCGAGGGTCACAATCGTGATGGGCAAGGTGAGGAACACCAACACGGGTTTCACCAGCGTGTTCAACAAGCCCAGCACCAGGGCGGCGATGAGCGCCGACCAGAAAGACGCCACGCTGATGCCCGGCAGGATATAGGCGACGATCAGCAGCGCGACGGCGTTGAGTATCCAGACGAGTATGAGTCCCATGGCGTTCTCAGTAACGGTAGTGGTCGGGCTTGTAGGGGCCTTCGACCGGTACGTTGATGTAGGCGGCCTGATCCGGACGCAGTTCCGTCAGGTTCACGCCCAGCTTTTTCAGATGCAGGCGGGCGACCTTTTCGTCCAGGTGCTTCGGCAGCACGTAGACCTTGCCCTGCTCGTACTGGTCACCGCGCGTATACAGCTCGATTTGCGCAATGGTCTGGTTGGTAAAGGAAGCCGACATCACGAAGGACGGATGCCCGGTGGCGCAACCCAGGTTCACCAGACGGCCCTTGGCCAGCAGAATGATGCGCTTGCCGTCGGGGAAGATCACGTGATCCACCTGGGGCTTGATCTCTTCCCATTCCAGGTTCTCGATGCCAGCCACGTCGATCTCGTTGTCGAAGTGGCCGATGTTGCAGACGATGGCCTGGTCCTTCATGCGCTCCATGTGGGCGCGGGTGATGACGTTGTAGTTGCCCGTGGCCGTCACGAAGATGTCGCCCTTGTCGGCGGCCTCTTCCATGGTCACGACCTTGTAGCCTTCCATGGAAGCCTGCAATGCGCAGATAGGATCGATTTCCGTGACCCACACCTGGGCGCGCAGCGCGGCCAGCGCCTGCGCGCAACCCTTGCCCACATCGCCGAAACCGCAGACCACGGCAATCTTGCCCGCCACCATGACGTCGGTAGCGCGCTTGATGCCGTCCACCAGGGACTCGCGACAACCGTACAGGTTGTCGAACTTGGACTTGGTGACGGAGTCGTTGACGTTGATGGCCGGGAATGCCAGCTCGCCCTTCTGCGACATCTGATACAGGCGGTGCACGCCGGTCGTGGTTTCTTCGGTCACGCCCTTGACGGCCTGCAGGCGCACGGAGTACCAGTGCGGATCCGCCGCGAGACGCTCGCGGATGG
>DATGNX010000076.1:0-36180 GCA_035306485.1 Burkholderiaceae bacterium | reverse complement strand
CCATAGTAGTGCGCCCAGAAACAGCACACTGCCGGTGAAGCCACCTACAGTCCGCCCACCACGGTCTACGTCAGCGACCAGCTGTTCGAGTTCTGCATTGGCTGCCAACTGCTCTGGAGACAGCTCGGGTTTCGAAGTCATTCGTTTTCCCCAAGTGAAAAATGCTTAATGCCCCCTGCGCAGGCGTGTCGTCGACAATTGGGGGAACATCAAGAAAACACAGGTGCTTGTGGCACCGACCCCTGCATTGCGTTGGCAGGGGCTAACAAAAAACGGCATGCCACCGGTTGAAGTGGCATGCCAACACAGGCGTTCAACCCGGAAACCGGAACCATTTTATGGCGAGTCCGGTTTCCTTGTGGTGTTTTTCAGGCGCCTATCAGAGCAGGCCTTGCTCCTTGAAGTACTTTTCGGCACCAGGGTGCAAGGGGGCGGACAAGCCATTCTTGACCATGTCTTCCTTGTTCAGGATGCCAAAGGCTGGATGCAGACGCTTGAAGTCATCGAAGTTTTCGAACACGGCCTTCACGACGGTGTAGACCGTTTCTTCGGGCACGTCAGCCGACGTCACGAAAGTGGCCAGCACACCGTAGGATTCAGTTTCCTGCGGATTGTTCGGGTACAGGCCGGCCGGAATGGTTACCTTGGCGTAGTAGGGGTAAGTTTCAACCAGTTTGTCAACAACCGGACCGGTCAACGAAACGAGTTGGGCACCGCAGCTGGTGGTCGGATCCTGGATGTTCGCCGAGGGGTGGCCGACGCCGTAGAAGAAGCCGTCGATCTTGCCGTCGCACAGCGCGCTGCCGTGTTCGTCGGGACGCAGCTCGGAAGCCAGCGAGAAGAAGGTCAGGTCGCGGCCCTGTGCGGCGAGCAACTGCTCCATGGAAGCGCGGGTGCCCGAACCGGGGTTGCCCACGTTGAAGCGCTTGCCCTTGAAGTCGTCAAAGCTCTTGATGCCGGCGTCCTTGCGGGCGACGACAGTGAAAGGCTCAGGATGCAGGGAGAAGACGGAACGCAGCTTTTCGAATTTGCCGGCGTCCTTGAACTGGCCTTCGCCGTTATAGGCGTTGTAGCCGACATCGGACTGAACCACGCCCAGGTCGAGCTCACCCGCCTTGATCGTGTTGACGTTGAACACCGAACCGCCGGTCGATTCAACGGAGCAGCGGATGCCGTGGTCCTTGCGGTCTTTGTTCACCAGACGGCAGATGGCGCCGCCGGCTGCGTAATAGACGCCGGTCACGCCGCCCGTACCGATACTGACGAATTTCTGCTGTGCAGCAGCAGGCAGAGGCGCCATCAGGGCGGCGAACATGGCTGCGGCGCCGGCACTGACTGCCAGGTGGCGGCCAAAAGCGACCTTGAACTTTTTCTGCATACGAACTCCTTGGGCTTTACCCGTGTTTTGTTGAGCGGTGGATAACCGTTGCAATGGGCGGATGCTCACTGTAATGAACTTGAATATCCTACCGCTACGCCGCACGCCGAAAAGACAAATTTCCTCGGGGTTTGCCCGTAGAATCGTCTATTTTTTTGGGGTTTCTACGGTCTCTCTGATTGCCAGCAGACCACATTTGGGGCTTGGAAGCCGCGGGACGGGCTTCGCCAGGCGAAGCAACAGATGAATCAAAATTCTGGAAAATGAGCGATTTGTATCATAAGGGCCCGGCAATATGCCAACAGGTGTCGACCTTCGCATAGTGTGCATAAGGCTCAAACCACGCTCACCCCAGCGCAGTATCCAGCAACATCATCAGCACAAAGCCAACCATGAGGCCGCCGGTGGCCCAAGACTCGTGACCCTGGCGGTGCGATTCCGGAATGATCTCGTGGCTGATGACGAACAGCATGGCCCCCGCAGCCGCGGCAAGCCCCCAAGGCAGCATGGCGGCGGACAAGGTGACGACCAACACGCCGAACATGGCCATGAGCGGTTCTATCAGACCCGTGAATACCGCCACCCCCACCGAGACGGCTCGTCCATAGCCCACCGCGCGCATCGCCAGCGCCACCACCAGCCCTTCCGGTATGTCCTGAATGGAAATGCCGATCGCGAGGGCGCTGGCGCGCAGCGCATCCGGTGCGGCGAAGGCCACGCCGATGGCCAGGCCTTCCGGTACGTTGTGCAGGGCAATGGCGATGACGAAAAGCCAGACGCGCTTTAGCTGCCGCGCGCGACTGCCTTCCAAGCCCTTAATGAAATGCTCGTGGGGCAGCAGACGGTCGATCCACAACAAGGCGAACGCCCCGGCGATGATCCCAAACCCCACCGTGCCGCTAGCTTCCCACTTTCCACCGCCTGCTGAACTGACGGCGTCCAGCGCGGGAATGATCAAGGAAAAGGCACAGGCTGCCAACATGACACCGGCGCCAAAGCCCAGCAAGGCGTCGTGCATGCGCTGGGAGGGTTGCCAGGAAAGCAGCACCGGCAGAGTGCCGGCTGCGGTTGCCGCTGCTGCCAGGCATCCGCCGACGATGGCCGCCGCCAATTGCGGCATGTCGCCTGTCACGGCGGTATAAGCGCCCATGCCGAGCACTACGACGGCGGCGACGGTGATCGCCGCAACCAGCCAGCGGGAAAACTGAGGATGCTCCAGCGGAGAGCGCAACGCGCCCGCGTCGGCCGTGAGTTCGGAATTGACAGAGGGAGGCGGCGTCATTCTGCGTTTCCTGTGATCAGACCAAGACGTTCATTTTCCACTTCAAGAGAGACCGGCTGGACGTCGGGCATGCGGCGGTTGGCGCGGGCCGACAGTTCCTTGAAACGCTGCACTTTTCCGTGGAGCCCCTGCTGCCCGGCCACGGCCGTCACCGTGCTGTTGTAGTGACGACCCACCGTTTCCAGTGAATCTCCCAACTTCTGCAGCCGCTCGGCGACCAACGCCACCTGGTTGTAGAGCTCGCCCGCACGGTCGGCGAGCGCCTGCGCCTGCTCATTGCTGCGGGCCACCATCCATAGATTGGACACAGTCTTAAGCACCGGCATCAAGGTACTGTGCGACACCAGAATGACATTCTTACGACACCCATAGTCAAACAGGTCTGCAGTGTGGCGTAACGCTTCAATATACGCCGGCTCGATCGGCATGAACATCAAAACGAAGCTGGGGCTCCCGATACCGGGCAGTCCGCTGTAATCCTTGCGTGCAAGATCGTCGATATGATTGCGCACGGCCTTCACGTGCGCCTCCAATGCGGCCAGCCGTTCGTCCTCAGTCGCTGCGGAAACGGCGCGGTCGTAGTCCACCAACGAAACCTTGCTGTCGATGATGATGTGTTTGTCATCGGGCAGCTTCAGAACAAAATCCGGGAGACGCCAATCCCCGTGGGCATCCTTGAATCTTGCTTGAGCCTCGAAGTGGACGCCGGGCTCAAGCCCGGCCAGCTCCAGGCTGCGTTGCAGCTGCACTTCTCCCCAATTCCCCATGACTTTCTTGTCTCCCTTAAGCGTGCGCGCCAGCGATTCCGCCTCTCGGCTCATCTGCAGGCCCACCTCGGAAAGACGCCGCACTTCGGTCGCTAGCGACACGTTGCCCCGCAAAGATTCATCATGTACCTGGTTCACCCTTTGCTGAAAGGACTGCAACTGTTCTCTGAAGGGCTGCAAAAGTCCCAGGACGGCGTCCTGGCTGGACGTACGCAAGTCCCGTTCCTTTTCTTGCAAGATGCGGGCGGCAAGCCCCTCGAAGTCGACACGCATGCGTTCCCGCGAGTGTTCGAGCTCGCGCTGCATGGCCTCGAACGCCCGCTGTCGTTCGTGCTGTGCAGCTTTAAGTCCTGCCAATTCCATTTCCGCCCTGTGCCGCCCCCGCTGCGCACGCGCCAGCAGGATCGCCAGCACAATAGCCACGCACGCCAGCACGACAATAATCACGATCTGCATTTCAGGCGTACCACCCAAGCTTTCCATGCTGCCTCCCTTGGCCGGAACTTAGCCATCAAGCATGATACATTCCCAATGTAAACGACACGTATTGGCATGGGTTATGCGGCGATTGGCGTCCGGCGCAGTCGGGCTGTTTCTTCTTCTGGCATCGTCCGTGGTTGCGGCCGCGGCCGCGCAGTGGCCCGAGCCAGGTCGCAGCATACAAGTGATCGTGCCCGCCCAGGCGGGTGCCGGTGTCGGTAACACCCTGGCGCGCATTATCACGGACGCACTGTCCGACCGCCTGGAACGCCGCTTCGTTGTGCAGAATTTCACGAGCAGCAATGGCTTTCCGGGCATGCTCGCCACGACCGAAGCCAATACGGACGGCTACACGCTGCTCTTTGCCAGCGTCGACTCCCTGGTCATCGAACCTGGCCTGCACCGGTCGGTCGCCTTCGAACCGCTGCAGTATTTTGCGCCCGTCGGTCTGGTGGCTGAAATCCCCCACGTACTGGTCGTGAATAAGGACCTTCCCGCGCACTCCGTGCAGGAACTCACCGATTACATCGCCAAATACCCCGGCGTGGTGCACTTCGGTTCCTCGGGCAACGGCAGCACACTGCACCTCGCGGGCGAGTCCTACCTCAGCGCAACGGGCACGAACATGGTTCACGTCCCGTACAGTGCCGCCGAATCGGCCACCAACAATCTCGTGAACGGCGATATTCAAGCCATGTTCCAGGTCGTGTCAGGCGTCCTCAACTATGTGCGCGGCGACAAAGTACGTGCACTGGCGGTCATGGCAGCGGAACGCAGCCCCGCGTTGCCCGACGTTCCCAGCATGGTCGAGGCGGGCTACCCTGCGCTGCAGGCGTCACGCTGGTACGCCTTGCTGGCACCGCGTGGAACGCCGCCGGACATCCTCCAGCACTACAACGAAGCCTTGAACGAGGTCCTGGCATCCCCCGCCCTGCACGACCGACTGCTGGAACTCGGTGCAACGCCCCTGGGCGGAACGCCTGAAGACCTGGATAATCACTTGAAGGACGAGACCCAGAAATGGGGGGCGGTCATCGAAGACGCCCATCTGCAACCACGCTGAGGCGCCCGCACTACTAAAATGGGCGCGAGGGGCAACCACCGGGGAGGCTTCGGCCATGGACGCGATAGGTTGGGTAGGCTTGGGAAATATGGGGCTACCCATGGCACGACGCATTCTCGCCTCCGGTCATCCTCTGTGGATCTGGGCACGTAACCCGCAACAGGCGCTCGACCTCAAACGCAGCGGCGCCCATGTGGCCACGGACCTGATCGAACTCGCGCAGCGTTCTAAGGTGGTTATCAGCATGTTGCGCGACACCGCCGACGTCGAAGAAGTCTTTGAAGGCATGCGCCTCGGCATGCAGCCCGACACCATTTTCATTGACATGACCACCGCGGCGCCCACGGTTGCCCTACATGCATCCACCATTACGAAGGAACGGGCGGCCGGCTTCCTGGATGCGCCGGTCACAGGCAGCGTAGCGGCGGCGGGAGAAGGCCGCCTCACCTGCTTCATCGGAGGCGACCCCACACTGCTGGAAGCGTCCCGGCCGGTGCTGACCCTGCTGTGCGATCACCTGATCCATTGCGGAGACAACGGGTCGGGATACCGCATGAAACTGGTGAACCAGACCGTGCTAGCTGGCATCTTCCTCGGGCTGGCCGATGGGCTGGCATTGGCGCGTCGCGACGACTTCGCGCCTTCCACCGTGTTGGAAGCGGTCGGCAGCGGTCCCGCCGCAGGCAGCCTGTTCCAGACCTACGCACAACGCATGCTCACGGGATCGGACGATCGCTCCTTCACGCTGGGGCTGCTACGCAAGGATTTACGCCTGGCACGCGCCGAGGCGCACGAAAACGGCATTCCGTGTTCGATGCTGGATCTCATGCTCGAACGACTCACTGCGGCGTCCGAACGCTATGGACCCCACGCCGGGGTCCACGTGCTCAGCCGCATGGATCTGCCGCCGACGAATCGCTGAGGCCCGGTAGGCGTCAGTCCTCGGTAGGCTCGTCCTCAGCCGGTACCGGCTGTGACTCCTGGGGGTCTCCAACGATAGGCAGGCCGGTCCGGTCCCCTTCCACCAACTGTGGAACGTTGCGAAAAGCGTAGTCCCGCACTCCATCTATGACGCGTTGTACCTCTGGAGTGGGCGGCTGTTCACCTTGAGTGACCGCCCCGAAGATATACGGCACATATGAGTCCAACGGACGGTACACCACGCCGGCCGGCTGGATATGCATGGCGAGACACGGATCAACCAGGGCAATGCCGAGGCCGGCACGCACCATCATGATGGCGCTCATGGTGGAACTGGTGACTATCTGACGCTGGGTACGAGGACGTGACGGATGCAGCAAGGCCGTAGCCAGGCGGTGTCTCATGCGCGATGCGTTGGACAGCGTGATAACGGTGTCTTCACCCAGCTGCAGAGCGCTGATCATCGGCTCATCGGCGAGCCGATGCCCTTCGGGCAGCGCAGCCTGACAGGCGGCCTGGGCCGACCAGTGCAACCTGCACCGGCCCAATTCAAGCGGCAGGCTGGTAAACGCGACGTCGACCTTCCGGTCGATTAGGGCATCCACGATATCCGCTGCTTGCATTACCTCGACATGCAGCTTGGTCTCGAAGGCAGGAGCCTGGCTTTCCATGTCCGCCAGCGCGGCGGGCAGCAGACTGCTACCCAGCGACATGGAGGTCGCAATGCGGATCGGCCGCGGCCGACCTTCGGAGATCTCGCGTGACCGTGACTCGAGCTGCTGCAGCCCGGCAAGGACGTTACGCACTTCTTCGAGAAATTCTCGCCCCTGGTCAGTCAGGGTGACCTGCGGACGCGTGCGTGTGAAGAGCGTGAAGCCGAGTTCCTGTTCGAGATCCTGCAACTGGCGGCTCACCACCGGCTGCGAACGTTCGAGCAGACGTGCGGCGGCAGTCACGCTGCCCGAGGCGTGGATCGCTGCGAAGGCCTCGAGTTGGCGTATTTCCATGGTCATGGGACATTGATGGCTGTTCGTTACCATAGCAGAGGTAACATGCAGATGACAAATATCTAGCGAGATATTTATGATAGTAACGAATAGTTAGTGGCGAAATTGTTGCACTGCTACGTCGAAATACGGGGAGGCAAGGCCTGGACCCAGCGACTTATAATCGGCACTTCGTACCCAAGTGCGGCTCGCCTTTGAGGCGCACGCATCAAGAGGAGGTCGAATGGCTGACACGCTACAGATCAAGAATTTCCATGATGGTCGCCACGCCCCCACACTCGGACTCGGCACTTGGCAAATACCCGACGAGTCTGCGGCCGATGTCGTTCGTCAGGCCGTGGAACTGGGCTATCGGTCGATTGATACGGCCGCCATTTATGCTAACGAGACCGGAGTGGGCCGGGGTATCCGCGATTGCGGAGTACCTCGCGAAGAATTGTTCGTCGCCACAAAGCTCTGGCACGACTCGCATACCCATGCCGCAGCGCGGTCCGCATTCGAAGCCAGCTTGCAGCGGCTGGGCCTGGACTACGTAGATCTATACCTGATCCACTGGCCGGCCCCGAAGTCAGACCGTTACGTACAAGCCTGGGAAGCGCTGATCCGGCTGCGTGACGAAGGCCTGGTCAAGTCGATTGGTGTCTGCAACTTCGATGAAACCCAGCTTCAGGTGCTGCTGGACAAGACCGGCGTCATGCCGGTGGTGAACCAGGTGGAACTGCATCCTCGTTTCCAGCAGCAATCCTTGCGGCAATATCATGCCGACAACGACATCGTGACAGAAGCTTGGAGCCCAATTGCACGCGGAGCCTTGAACGACGACCCGGTCCTGCGCGACATTGCCGTCCGTCTGCAGCGCAGCGTGGCTCAGGTCATCCTGCGCTGGCACGTTCAAATGGGGCACATGATCATCCCAAAATCCACTCAGGCGGAGCGGCTGCGCGAGAACCTGGCGGTCTTCGATTTCCAGCTCACCGAAGACGACATGGCCGCTATTGGACGCCTCGATTCGCCGGACGGCCGCACAGGTCCGGATCCGGCAGTTTTCCCCTAAGCCTTCAAGCGCCCCGGGCGCGCCGCGCGCCTTTGGACATCAGCCCGGCCGCCGCCGGGGCCATGGCAAACACCAAGAACAGGGCGAACGCCGCCTGGCGCGCACCCTCTTCTCCACCAGGGTCGGCCAATCCGGCCACGTTCGCCACGAGCCCTGCCAAGCTGGACCCCAAGGCGATGGCGTACAGCTGCAAGGTCGTAATCGCAGCTGAGGCGATATTTTCCTGACCTTCTGGCGCCGCCTTGAAGATGCGGGTCAGCATATTGGGCCAGCACAGTCCGACGCCTACGCCAACCGCCACCAAGGGCACCGCCATGGCCCAGACCATCCAGCCTCCGGAGCCCAAGGGCATCATCACGCCCAAGATAAGCAGACCCGCGGCGGAGATCCAGGGCCCAACCTTCATCATGGCGTCGGCACGCGGCTTCGGCCGGCCCGAACTCATGAAGGACCCCGCCGTCCAACCCGCCGACATCAACACCATCCAATAGCCGGCCATCAAGGGTGACTGGCCGTGTATCACCTGCAGAAAGTAGGGAATGTAGATTTCGGTGCAGACACCGATGCTCAATAAGGCAATGCACGCATACAGACTGCTCAACGCAGAACCCGGGACATACGAGCCTTCCGGCAACAGCCGATGAATGGCGCCACGGTCGGCATACGCAATCGCAACCGTGAGCGCGACACCGCCTATGATCGACAGCACGTTCCAGACCCACGAAGAAGACAGGCTGCCCAGAGACACCAGCATCACAGTCACGACCAGTACCGCAATCTTTCCGAAGGGCGCCGACGCCCGTTCGCGAGGTCCGCGCACCTTGGCGACCACCTGGAAAGCAACCAGTAAAGCCAACGCGCCGGAGATCGGCAGCATGGCCCAGAATGCCCCGCGCCAATATCCGGCCTGCGCGAAGACTCCACCGATCGCGGGGCCAGCAAGCGTAGCGACGCCCCACATACTGGATACCAGCACCATGGCGCGCGACCACAGTCGCTCCTCGAAGAGCAGTCGCACACAGGAATAGCTGAGCCCCAGCATCAGCCCGCCGCCGAGGCCCTGGACGCTGCGCCCCGCGAGCATCCACGGCATGCTCGGCGCCACTGCGCAACAGGCGCTGCCCAGTGCGAAGATCGCAATCGCCCACAAGAGCGCGCGGCGCGGCCCAAGTCCCGCCAGCACACGGGGCGTCACGGCGGAGCCGAAGATCGAGGCCGCCACGAACAGCGTCATGTTCCACGCGTAGTAGGCGAGGCCCCCGATGTCCTGCACCGCGGACGGCAAAATCGTCGTCACCATGTAGACGTTGATGGCGTGTACAGCCACGCCCCCGGCCAAAGCCAGTGACCGCAATCCGTTGGTGCCCGACAGTAGTTCAGCCCAGCCGCTACGTCCTTCAGTCATAAACCGTCACTCTCAGCCATTCCACAAATACGTTCAGTAGTGCGGCGGCCGTTCATTGGCGGCAAGTCCACCGGAAGCTGCGGTGTCCTGATCCTCCACCCGCTGTATTAGCATGCGGCATAGCGCACGCAGTTCATCCAGCTGTCGGCCCTGTGCGTAGACCTGTTCATTCAGACTTTGGACAGTATCTTCGAGGGCGGTCAGTTTGAGTTCTATTGCAACGAGACGTTGGTCCATTGTGAATCGGCGCCACACTTGGTAAAACACTAGTGTAATCCCCTAGTTGGAGTCCTTATGTCACCGCAACGCTTTTTCACCCAGCGCCGAACCATGCTGGGCGCCCTGAGTGCCACGCTTCTTACTGTCGCCCTGCCCGCTTGCGGGAAATCGGAGGCGGCATTGCAGGACATTCACGGCATCGACCTGTCCGGCGCGACATTCGGGGATGGATTCCAGCTCAAGGATCACGACGGCAATACACGGACACTCGCCGACTTCAAGGGCAAGACGGTCCTCATGTTCTTCGGCTTCACTCAATGCCCGGACGTTTGCCCGACGGCCCTCGTCAACGCGACCCAGATCAAATCCCTGCTTGGCCCTCAAGGCGACGATCTGCAGGTGCTCTTCATCACGGTCGATCCGGAGCGCGACACCCCCGAAGTGCTACGCGAATACGTCAAGGCATTTGATCCGAGCTTCGTCGGGTTGTACGGCAATGCGGAAGAGACGGCCGCCGTTGCAAAAGCCTATCGGGTCTATTACGCCAAGGTCCCCACCGGCAATTCCTACACCATGGAACACACCGCCCTGACCTACGTCTTCGACGATAAGGGCAAGCTGCGCATGGCGCTGCGCCACGAGCAGACGCCCGAACAAAGCGCGGAAGACCTGCGCAAGGTCATGGCCTCCAGCTGATGCGCCCAGGAGCGCCCATCTAAAGCGCCAAAAAGCGCCTACGCGATAGGCGCTTACTATCTTGGGGATGCGAAAAATCAACTTCACTTGGTAAGTTGAGAACAATTATCATTTACTCAACTTATCTTCGCACCCGGATTCGCATCATGCTCACACTCGCACAGAAAACCAGCCAAGTTCTGCTTCACATGGCCGTAGCGTTTGCCGTCACCTACGGTTTTACTGGTTCGCTCGCGGTGGGCGGGCTGGCGGCCGTCGTAGAACCAGTGTGCAATGTGCTGATCCTGCCATTGCACGATCGTATTTGGGCGAGGTTGCGCTCGCGGGTTTCTCGGATCGGCCGCAAAGCGCCGCTTAGCGTCGCGACGACTTGAGGGCCAGCCCCAACAATAACGAGGACCAACCCTGGAACAGCAGGTCGAAGGCCAGCAACAAACCCAGCAGCCACATGCTGTTTCCGGGCCAGTTTGCGGCGATCAGTACGCCGACCAGCAAGGTCAGGATGCCCGAAATGCCCAGCCACCCCCAGCCGCGCTGACCCCGATTGTTGAACCATAGCCAGGTGCGCAGCGCACCGACAGCGATCAGCATTGCCCCGAAGAGTAGCGTCAGCCACGTAGCGCCTTGTACTGGGTAGAACATCGCGAACAGACCGGCCCCCAGATAGAACAGGCCACTGACACTCCAAAAGACGAATCCATGTACCTGCTTGATGCGCCACGCATGGACCAGCTGCCCGGCCCCCGCCAGCGCCATCATCGCACCAATGAAGATCACACTCGCCAAGGTCGCCGCAAATACGTGGGCGAGCGCCACTCCACCCAGGCACAGCAGAACGATGCCCAGCGCGACAAACCAGCCCCAACGGGCCTGGAGTTCTACCAGGGCGTCGGCGATAGTGTGGCCCGGCCAATCTGCCGGATTCTTGTTAGGTTCGGTCATAACGGGACTCCTAGTATTGAGCGCCTGACCCACTAATGAGCGGCTGATTCAGCTTAACGTGAAATCAATAGCGGATACTTGATCCCGGACAGCATGGAACGGGTCACCCCGCCGAATAGCAGCTGCCGCCGCCTGGGCTTGCTATAGGCCCCCATCACGATGAGATCGGCGTCTTCTTGTTCGGCCACGGAGAAAATCACCTCGTTCACCGGCCGGCCATAGGAGTTCTCAGTACGCGTCACCACATTGGCGCCGTGACGGGCAAGGTGGTGGGCGGCATCCGTGCCGGGCAGCTCGCCGTGACGGTCTTCGCGTTTGTCTGGGTCAACGACCAGCAAAGTGGTCTGATCGGCCATGTTGATATAGGCCAGGGCGTCCGAAATGGCGCGACGTGCCTCTCGAGTCGCGTTCCATCCCACCACCACACGCTTTACCTGCTCGCGCTGCTTCCAGCCTTCCGGGACGATGATCACCGGCACGCCGACCTCGAAGACGACGCGCTCGGGTGTCACGCCTTCCGGCAGGCAACTCTCGCGACGGTCGCCAATGATGACCAGGTCGCAATGCAAGGAATTGAGTACGGCGTCCTCCTGTTCGGAGGCACGCCACAACACGCGGAATTCGACCGAGATACCTCTGCGCTGTCCCACTTCCGCCAGCCGTTGTCCGGCTTCATACACGGCAGTGCGCTCGCGTTCGCGGCGGCGTGCAATTTCATCTTGAATCGCCGCATTGCCGCGGACGTGAGTGAAGCCGTCCGCTCCGGTGGACACGGCGCCCATGTTGAAGATGCCGATTAGGTGCGCGTCGCATTCCTGGGCCAGCCAACCCGCGTACTCAAGGACCTCGAAGTCTCGATCCGCATAATCAATGAACACCGCGATACTCTTCCATGCGCTCATGTCAGCTCCTGCAAAGAACTTCATGCTAGCGCAAAAAGGTATCAACACGTAAACTGGGGCAAAACTAAGAGGAGGTGCTCATGTCGATTGAAGCCACCGTCAGCGCAGCGCTGACACTCGAGAACTTCACCGCACAGCAATCCGCACAAATGAACTTGCTGCGCGAAACACTCGACACCCAGGCCCGTACCGTCACGGCCATCGTCGAAGCCGCCACGCCGAAGCTCGCCACTAGCGGTCATCTCGGCACCAACGTCAACACCTACGCCTGATTCGTCAGGCACTGGCGGCCTAGCGCTACGGCTATTGAAAGCGCCGCCCCAAAAGAAAGGGCCCTTTGTAAAAGGGCCCTCGGTCAACACTCCAAAAACCGGACATGGTCGTCCGCTATTTGGAGTGTTTTTTCATATGCTCAAATGCTGCCCAGCCGCTCGCGCTGGTAGCTGCCGTCCTGCACGTGGCGGCACCATTCGGAGTTGTCCAGATACCACTGGACCGTCTTGCGCAGCCCGCTCTCGAAGGTTTCTTCCGGGGCCCAACCCAGCTCACGCTGGATCTTTCCGGCGTCGATCGCGTAGCGCAGATCGTGGCCGGGACGGTCCGCCACATAGGTGATCAGATCGGTGTACTGCTGCACCCCGGTCGGCTTCTCGGGGCGTAGTTCCTCGAGCAGGCCGCAAATGGCGCGCACCACTTCGATATTGCGCTTCTCGTTGTGGCCGCCAATGTTGTAGGTCTCGCCCACCACACCTTCAGTCAGCACCTTGTACAGCGCCCGCGCATGGTCTTCCACGTAGAGCCAGTCGCGAACCTGATCGCCCTTGCCATACACAGGCAGCGGTTTGCCCTCCAGGGCATTGAGGATCATCAGCGGGATAAGTTTTTCCGGAAAGTGATAGGGCCCGTAGTTGTTCGAGCAGTTGGTGACGACGGTGGGCAAACCGAAAGTCCGGCGCCATGCCCGCACCAGGTGATCCGAGCTGGCCTTGCTGGCCGAATAAGGCGAACTGGGCGCGTACGGTGTCGTTTCCACGAACAGGTCTTCGGGGCCTTCCAGGTCGCCGTAGACCTCGTCAGTCGAAATATGATGGAAGCGGAAGGCATCGCGCTCCGCTCCTTCCAGGTTGCGCCAATACTCCCGCGCTGCCTCAAGAAGCACGTAGGTGCCCACGATATTCGTCTGGATGAAGTCGGCGGGACCATCGATCGAACGATCGACGTGCGACTCGGCCGCCAGGTGCATCACGGCCTGAGGGCGGTGTTCGCGAAACACCCTGGCGACTTCCGCGGCATCACAGATGTCCACACGCTCGAAGGCGTAACGCGAATCGCCTGCGACCTCCGCTAGGGACTCGAGGTTGCCTGCATACGTGAGTTTGTCGACATTGACCACGGAATCCGCGGTGTTCCTGATGATGTGGCGAACGACGGCGGAGCCGATGAAGCCGGCGCCACCTGTGACGAGTATCTTCATGCGTAGATGAAAGGAAAGAGAAGGAAGCGGGGAAAGATAGCATGTTAGCCCGGCTGGACTGCCATGGCCTCGCCTCGGACCTCCATCAAGGAAAACCCTAGTCTTTCTGACGGGGGCATGTTACAATGCTTTGGTCTGCCCGGACCCACTGTGGGCATCAACCCAACCCGCAGTGCCGACACGCTCCGGCGCGCTTTATTTGCGCAGCAGTTCTCGCCGCCACCGGCGTACGCGCAATCCTGTACACGCCCCTGTGGCGCAGCAAACCAAGAGGCCACGCCTCTTCCACCGGCACCTGCCGCCGATTCGTTCCACCGAACGCATCAACCAACGCCACCGCCCCAGAGGCACCGGCGTTCACGCTCCACACGCGCACCCGCGAAAGTGGAACTGTTCGACTCACTAAGGAGAACACATGGCTAAAGAAGAACTCATTGAAATGGGCGGTCTCGTCACCGAAGTCCTGCCCGATTCCCGTTTCCGCGTCACCCTGGATAACGGCCACGCTGTCGTCGCCTACACGGGCGGCAAAATGCGCAAGCACCATATCCGCATCCTCGCCGGCGACAAAGTCTCGCTGGAAATGTCTCCCTACGATCTGGGCAAGGCTCGCATCGTTTACCGCCATATCGCCGGCCGTCCCGCCGGTGCCTCGACGCAGCGCCGCCGCCGCTGATCCTTCCGGCGGGGTTCACGCCGGGCATTACAATTGCTCCTTGCCGCCATCGCAATGGAGCACGTGTGAACGCCAATAAACAAAACAACATCGAATCCGCCCGGCCGGCAGGCCTGGCTGGACTGCCGGAATGGGCAGCGTTCGAAGCTGCTGCCCGCACGGCCCGCATCGACCCCGCCCGCCTTTCTGTCATCAATGCCGCGGGTATAGAACTCGACCTCAGCGGCCAGCACGCTTCGGCAGCGCTGCAAGAAGCCGCAGAGAGTCTTCTGTCGGCAAGAAACTTCGAAGAAGTTCGACGCAAGCTATTGGAAGGCGCAGTCGTCAATCCGACCGAAGACCGCGCCGCCTGGCACACCGCTCTGCGGGCGCCGGCACCCGTGTCGGAAATCGTTGCCGAACGGCAGCGCATCCTCGAATTCATTAATCAGGCTGACACCGAGCGCCGTTGGCGCAACATCATCCACATTGGCATTGGTGGGAGCGATTGGGGCGTGCGCCTCGCCGTCGCTGCCTTTGGCTATGCCGGCACATGGCGCCGTGTCCATTTCGTGGCCAATATCGATGGTCACGCCATCCAGGGGGGCTTGTCGGGCTTCGATCCACACGACACGCTCATTGTCATGGCGTCGAAGTCCTTCACCACGTCTGAGACGCTGGAAAACGGCAAGCGTGCGCTGGAATGGCTGCAAGCGGCGGGCGTCGCAGATCCCTACAAGCAGATGATCGCCATTACCGCGCGGCCGGATACCGCGCGTGAATGGGGCATTCCCGATACCCACATCTTCAAGCTCTGGGACTGGGTGGGTGGCCGCTTTTCGCTATGGTCGGCGGTGAGCCTTACCACGGCGCTGGCCGTGAGCGCCGACGTGATCGCCGGCATGCAGGCGGGAGCGGCGGCCATGGACAAGCACTTTGCCGACGCACCGCTGCACGAGAATGCTCCGGTGCAAATGGCGCTTGCGGGCATCGTGAACCGAAGCATATTGGGCTACGGCTCGCTGAACATTGCACCCTACGATTTTCGCCTGGCGAACCTGGTTCCCTACGTCCAGCAGCTCGAGATGGAGTCGCTCGGCAAATCGGTGGACCTGGACGGGCAGCCGGTGAAGATACCCACGGGCCCAGCCGTGTGGGGCATGCCAGGCACAGACGCCCAGCACACTTTCTTCCAGTGGCTGCATCAAGGCAGCGACGGTGCGCCTGTGGATTTCATTGTGTGCGCCCAGGCCGATCACGGCTGGGCCAATCACCACCGCATCCTGTTGGCCAACTGCCTGGCTCAACGCCAGGCGTTGCTACAAGGAAAGTCCTACGAAGAAGCGCTGGCTGAATGCCTCGCCGGCGGGATGCCGGAAGAGCGCGCGCGATGGCTGGCTCGCCATCGTGTATACGGTGGCGGTCGCCCATCCAATTTGATCGTGCTGCCCCGGCTCTCGCCCTATACGCTTGGCGCGCTGTTGGCGCTGTACGAACACAAGGTGTTCGTGCAGGGTGTGGTCTGGGGCATCAATCCCTTCGACCAATGGGGCGTGGAATATGGCAAGGTGCTGGCCGAGGGGCTCACACGGCAACTGGCGGGCGTCGAACCGCTCGCGCCGGAGAATGACGCCTCGACCAGCTATTGGGTAGAGCGGCTCAAAGACCCATGCACAGGTACTTGACCACCATGTAGTCATCCAGGCCGTAGTGCGACCCCTCGCGCCCCAGGCCTGACTGCTTCACCCCGCCGAAGGGCGCGGCCTCGTTGGACACAATGCCCGTGTTGATGCCAACCATGCCGTACTCCAGCGCTTCGGCCACGCGCCACACACGACCAATGTCGCGGCTGTAGAAATACGCCGCCAGGCCGAATTCCGTGTCGTTGGCCATGGCAATGACTTCCTCGTCGCTGCTGAAGCGGAAGAGCGGCGCGACCGGGCCGAAAGTTTCTTCTTTTGCCACCCGCATGGCAGGCGTCATGTTGACGAGCACGGTGGGCTCGAAGAAACCGCCGCCCAACGCATGCACGCGTCCGCCGGCCACGACTTCCGCCCCTTGCTCCAGCGCGTCGTCGATGTGTTCCTGCACCTTGCGCACGGCGTGCTCATCGATCAGCGGGCCCAGGCTGGTGCCCTCATCCAGCCCATCGCCTACCTTGAGCCGCCCGACTGCCGCGACGAGGCGACGCGCAAATTCGTCGTAAATCTTATCGTGGACGTAGAAGCGGTTCGCGCAGACGCAGGTCTGACCCGTATTGCGATACTTGCTGGCAATTGCGCCTTCCACCGCCGCGTCGATGTCGGCATCGTCGAAAACAATAAACGGTGCGTTTCCGCCCAGCTCCATCGACACCTTCTTGATCGTGGATGCCGTCTGCTCCATCAGCACGCGCCCCACTTCGGTGGAGCCGGTAAAGCTGAGCTTGCGCACGATCGGGTTCTTGGTCATCTCGCCGCCGATCTCCGAGGCCGAACCGGTCACTACCGAAAAGACTCCCGAAGGCACGCCGGCCTCTTCTGCCAGCACGGCCAGGGCCAGCGCCGAAAACGGCGTTTGGCTGGCGGGCTTCACTACGATCGGGCAACCCGCGGCCAACGCCGCACCCACCTTGCGGGTGATCATGGCCGCCGGGAAATTCCACGGCGTGATCGCCGCACACACCCCGACGGGCTCCTTCAGCACCACCACACGACGGTCCGGCGCTGGGCCAGGGATTGTGTCGCCGTAGGCACGCTTGCCCTCTTCGGCGAACCATTCGAAGTATGCGGCGGCATAGGCGATTTCGCCGCGCGACTCCGCCAACGGCTTGCCTTGCTCCAGCGTCATCATGCGGGCCAAATCGTCGGTATTGCTTAGCATCAGCTCGTACCAACGACGCAGAATCGCCGCTCGTTCCTTTGAAGTCTTTGCACGCCACGCTGGCCAGGCCGCCTGGGCGGCCTCGATGGCGCGTCGGGTCTCGGCGGCCCCCATCCGCGGCACCGTTCCCAATACCGCAGCATTCGCCGGATTCGTCACCGAAATCGTGTCGCCCTGGTCGGCGTCACACCATGTTCCCGCCACGTATCCCTGTTGCCGGAACAGCGTCGGCTTCTTCAACTCCTGCACTTTTCACCTCGCGTCTGTGAAAGAGGATAATGCGGAGTATCTTACTCCCCCGATCCACCGCAGCGCCTCATGCTAGCCAAAGACTACCGCGATCTTTTCTTACTAGCCGCCATCTGGGGCAGCTCCTTCCTGTTCATGCATCTGAGTGTCGACGAGTTTGGCCCTTTTGCCTTGGTGGAGGTGCGTCTCGGGTTCAGCGCGCTATTCCTGCTGGTCGTCGCGGGCTTGCGCGGCCGTCTGGCCGTGATCTGGCGCCACGCGCCTCATATCAGTGTGGCGGGAATCTTCGCGGCCGGGCTCCCCTTCCTGTCCTTCAATTACGCCGCCCAAAGCGTTCCCGCCAGTGTCATGGCCGTCATCAACGCCATGACGCCCCTGTTCGGTGCACTGATTGCGCGGCTGTGGTTAAAGGAGCGCCTGACGCCGGCACGGATCGCGGGGCTGCTGCTCGGTTTCTCCGGCATCCTCGTGCTGGTGTGGAAGGATCTTTCCTTTTCAGCGGGCGGAATGGGGCTAGGAATATTGGCGTGCCTGAGCGCCTCGCTTTGCTACGGCTATGCGGCCTGCTACACCACTCGGTTCCTCAAGGGCGTGGACCCCCTTGCGCTGGCCGCCGGCAGTGTCACCGCGGCCGCACTGGCGCTTCTACCCTTTGCCGCCATCGCCTGGCCGCATGAACCCATTTCGACGTCGGCATGGTCTGCCGCACTGGCGCTGGCCCTGCTATGCACCGGGCTGGCCTACATCATCTACTATGGTCTGCTGGATCGCGTGGGCGCCACACGCAGCATCACGGTGACCTTCCTCGTGCCATTATTCGGCATCTTCTGGGGAGCGGTAATCCTGGACGAAACATTGAGCCCGCGCATGCTTGCGGGGACTGCCATCGTGCTCTTGGGTACACTGCTCGCGACCGGCCTCATCGGCAGCCGGCGAACCTCCCCCGCCGCGGCAAAGGACTGACACCCATGTGTATCGTCTGCGAACGCCTGGCGGCCCGTTCAGGCAACCCCTTATTTCGGAGGTATGTTGTGACCCCCAATTCTCCATTCGAGCGGCTCAAACAAGTGTGTTCGGCCGAATGGCGCGCTTACTGCGAGCACGAATTCGTCAAGCAGCTGGGCGCGGGAACCCTCCCCATGGAGGCGTTCCAGCATTACCTGAAACAGGACTACCTTTTCCTGGTCCACTTCGGCCGGGCGTGGGGCTTGGCTGTGTACAAGAGCCGCGACATCGGTCAGCTTCGGCAGTCCCTGGATTCGCTGAAGGCGATTATTGACGTCGAGCTCGACCTGCACATCAAGTATTGCGCGGAATGGGGCATCAGCGAAGCGGAGCTCCTTGAGCTGACGGAATCGCGTGCCACCCTGGCCTATACACGGTATGTGCTGGAAGCCGGCAATCGCGGTGATATCCTGGATCTGCATGTCGCGCTGGCGCCGTGTATCGTGGGCTACGCAGAGATCGGCAACTGGCTGGTTGAGCAGCGTTTCACCGTGCGCATGGGCAATCCGTACGGACCTTGGATCGACATGTATACATCCAAGGAATTCCAGAATGCCGCCCGCGCGGAGGTGGACTGGATCAATGCCCAGATGCAGGACATCAGCGAAGCACGCTTCCGCGAGCTGAGCCGCATCTTCTCGGAAGCCACCCGCCTGGAAGCCGACTTCTGGCAAATGGGCCTCACGCAGTCCTGAGGCACTCCAAGAGCGGCGGGGATTAAAATCCACAAATGGCCAGACTCCGCCGCCTCTATGCTCCGGACACTACCCAGCTCGCGCAGGTGGGCTTTGCCCACCCGCTGGCGGCCCCATCTGACGCCACGCCCGCCGATTCCCTGGAACTGCTCCGCGATTGGCTCGCTACGGAGGTACGCGGCCAGGCGCTGGCGCTACATGGCTGGGCCATTCTCCCGGATCGTATCGTGCTGCTCGCCACTCCGGCACGAGCAGATCAAATCCCCAAAGTAATGCAGGGTATCGGGCGCCGCATGGCGACGCGCCTGAGTTTCGGCCGCGCCTTCGAGGGGCGCTACCGCAGCGCTCTGGTGCAGGACATATGGGTGTCGCCCGCTCTGGTCTGGACGGAAACGCTGGCCGCTCGCCTAGGTGTCGTCGATGTCTCCCTCCGATGGCCGTGGTCGTCCGCGCAGGAGCACGTAGGTCTCCGGCCAGATTCCGGTCTGCTGACCGATCACCCCAGCTACTGGTTGGCCGGCAACACGCCGTTCGCACGCCAGGCGGCCCATCGTGCCAGCCTGCAGGCCGGCACTGGGTCGGAAGAGGCGCGCCGCATTGAACGGGCGTTGACGGGGCAATGGGCACTGGGCGACGAACTTTTCATTCAATCCATGGCCACTCGCAGCAGCCGTGCGGTGGCACCCAAGCCCCGCGGAAGGCCGCGAAAGCCGGCGACTGAGACAACAGTTACAAAATAATTTGGCTCACTTCGTGTGATACGGCGCCTGCCTCGACGCACGCTGCACCCTAATTCTTCAAAAATTTTCAGTTGTTTTGATCCGTCCCTAATTTTTTTAATTGCAAAATCCACGATAAATAAATGGGGACGGACCCCATTTTTTCTTGTTGTGCGGCGCGGCAACTGGCGTTAATTTTTTCATTCCTGTCGATTCGGCTCGGACTCTCATTCGGGGTCTGACCCCAATCCCATCACCCTGCCTCCGCGAGCAAGAACATGCCAGCGTACGACCTTCCCTCCCGTTCAGGTGGCTCGGGCCCCACCGTGGTGCCGCGCACGCCCGTCGGGCTGCCCCAGCCTCAGGGCCTCTACCACCCTTCCCGCGAACATGACGCCTGTGGCGTAGGCTTCGTTGCCCACATCAAGGGCCGCAAAAGCCACGCCATCATTCAGCAAGGTCTGAAGATCCTGGAAAACCTGGATCACCGTGGCGCCGTGGGCGCCGACGAATTGATGGGAGACGGCGCGGGCATCCTGCTGCAGATCCCGGACGCCCTGTACCGGGAAGACATGGCGCGCCAGGGCGTCACGCTGCCGCCACCGGACGAATACGGTGTCGCCATGGTCTTCCTGCCCAAGGAAACGGCTTCCAGGCTGGCGTGCGAGCGCGAACTCGAACGCGCCGTCCGTGACGAGGGCCAAGTCGTGCTCGGCTGGCGCGACGTTCCGGTAGACCACGACATGCCGATGTCCCCCACCGTGCAAGCCTGTGCACCCGTCATCCGGCAACTGTTCATTGGCCGTGGGGCCGACATCATGGTCCCCGATGCTCTGGAACGTAAGCTCTACGTGATCCGCAAGACGGCAAGCCACGCCATTCAACAAATGAAGCTGGCGCATGGACGCGAGTACTTCGTACCCTCCATCTCCGTTCGTACGGTCGTCTACAAGGGCCTGCTGCTGGCCAACCAGGTCGGCCGCTATTACCGGGACTTGGCCGACGCTCGCGCTGTCTCGGCCTTGGCGCTGGTGCACCAACGTTTTTCGACCAACACCTTTCCCGCTTGGCCGCTCGCCCACCCCTACCGCATGATTGCCCATAACGGCGAGATCAACACGGTGAAAGGCAACTTCAATTGGCTTCGCGCCCGCGAAGGCGCCATGGAATCGGCCGTGCTCGGTGCGGATCTGCCTAAGCTGTATCCCATCGTCTACGAAGGCCAGTCAGATACCGCCACCTTCGACAATTGCCTGGAACTCCTGGTGATGTCCGGCTACTCGCTGGCGCATGCCATGATGATCATGATCCCGGAGGCCTGGGAACAGCATGCCGACATGGACGAAAGCCGCCGCGCTTTCTATGAGTACCATGCGGCCATGATGGAGCCGTGGGACGGACCGGCCGCCGTCGCGTTTACGGACGGCCGCCAGATCGGCGCCACGTTGGACCGCAACGGCCTGCGCCCCGCGCGTTACATCGTGACGGACGACGATCTGGTCGTTATGGCGTCCGAAGCCGGTACGCTTTCAATCCCTGAGCACCGCATCGTCAAAAAATGGCGGCTCCAGCCGGGCAAGATGTTCCTCATCGATTTGCAGCAAGGGCGCATCATCAACGACGAGGAAATCAAATCGCAGTTGGCCAACATGCGGCCGTACCGCCAGTGGATTGAGCGGCTGAGCCTCAAGCTCGAACGCCTGCCCGCGCACTCCAGCCCGGACGCTCCCCAGTCCAGCGCATCCCTGTTGGACCGCCAGCAGGCTTTCGGCTGGACGCAGGAAGACCTGCGCGTCATCCTCGAACCCATGGCACGCAACGGCGAAGAGGCGATCGGCTCCATGGGCAACGACGCGCCGCCGGCCGTGCTTTCGGACCGCGCCAAGCCGTTTTACAACTACTTCCGCCAGCTCTTCGCCCAGGTCACCAATCCGCCTATCGACCCGATACGCGAACAATTGGTGATGTCGCTGGTGTCGTTCATCGGCCCCAAGCCCAATCTGCTGGACATTAACAACGTGAATCCGCCGCAGCGGATCGAAGTGTCCCAGCCGGTACTGGACTTCGCCGCCATGGCGCAGATCCGCAATATCGAGCAGATCACCGGCGAGAAGTTCCGTTGCTACGAACTGGACATCACCTACCCCGTGGAATGGGGTCCCCAGGGCATCGAGGCCTATATCGCCTCGCTGTGTTCCAACGCAGCAGATGCGGTGCTCAGCGGCTACAACATCCTGCTGCTCACCGACCGGAACGTGAACGCCGACCGGGTGGCCATTCCCGCCTTGCTCGCGACGTCTGCCGTTCACCATCACCTGATCCGCGCGGGACTGCGTACGCGTACCGGCTTGGTGGTGGAGACGGGGTCCGCCCGCGAAGTGCACCACTTCGCTCTGCTGGGCGGCTATGGCGCCGAGGCAGTCCACCCCTATCTGGCGCTGGAGACCCTGGCTACCCTGGACAACCCAGAGAAGGCTATCGCCAACTACATCAAGGCAATCGGCAAGGGCCTGAACAAGGTCATGTCCAAAATGGGCATCTCGACCTATATGTCCTACACCGGCGCGCAGATCTTCGAAGCGGTGGGCCTCAATTCGGAGCTGGTCGAGAAGTACTTCACCGGCACGCCTACCCATATTGAAGGCGTAGGCATCTTTGAAGTGGCCGAGGAAGCGCTACGCACCCACGCCGCCGCCTTCGGCGATGACCCGGTACTGAAGGAAGACCTGGAAGCGGGTGGCGAATACGCCTGGCGTGTGCGCGGCGAAGCCCATATGTGGACGCCCGACACCATTGCCCGGCTGCAACACGCCACGCGCGGCAAGGACTACAACACTTATAAGGAATACGCGCAGCTGGTCAATGACCAGTCCCGCCGACTCATGACCTTGCGCGGCCTGTTCGAGTTCAAGGTGGATCCCGCCCGCGCCATTCCCCTGAGCGAAGTCGAACCCGCAAAGGAGATCGTGAAGCGCTTCGCCACAGGAGCGATGTCGCTCGGTTCGATCTCCACGGAAGCGCACGCGGTGCTTGCCGTGGCAATGAACCGCCTCGGCGGCAAATCGAATACCGGCGAAGGCGGCGAGGACGAGCTGCGCTATCGCGCCGAACTGCGCGACGGCAAGAGCCCCATCAGGAAGGGCGACACGCTCGCCTCGTTCCTGGGCGCTGAGCGGGTGGCCGCCGACGTGCCGCTGCAACCGGGCGACTCTCTGCGCTCGCGCATCAAGCAGGTCGCGTCCGGCCGCTTCGGCGTCACCGCTGAATACCTGGGTAGCGCTGACCAGATCCAGATCAAGATGGCACAAGGCGCCAAGCCGGGCGAAGGCGGCCAGCTGCCCGGACACAAGGTGTCGGAATACATCGCCAAGCTGCGACATTCCGTGCCGGGTGTGGGTCTGATCTCGCCACCACCCCATCATGACATCTACTCCATCGAGGATCTCGCGCAACTGATCCACGATCTGAAGAATGTGAACCCCCGCGCCTCGATATCGGTGAAGCTGGTATCGGAAGTGGGCGTCGGTACCGTCGCCACTGGCGTGGCCAAGGCAAAAGCCGATCACGTCGTCATTGCGGGACACGACGGCGGCACCGGGGCATCGCCCGTCTCGTCCATCAAGCATGCCGGCACGCCTTGGGAGCTGGGCCTGGCCGAAACGCAACAAACGCTGGTGCTCAATGGCCTGCGCTCGCGCATCCGCGTGCAGGCCGACGGCCAGATGAAGACCGGGCGAGACGTCGTCATCGGCGCCCTGCTGGGTGCGGATGAATTCGGCTTCGCGACGGCGCCGCTGGTGGTTGAAGGTTGCATCATGATGCGCAAGTGCCACCTCAACACCTGCCCGGTCGGCGTAGCCACGCAGGACCCGGCGCTGCGTCGCAAGTTCCAGGGCAAGCCCGAGCACGTCGTGAACTATTTCTTCTTCGTCGCCGAAGAAGTACGCGAGATCATGGCCCAGCTGGGGATACGCAAGTTCGAGGACCTGATTGGCCATGTAGAGCTGCTGGACATGCGTCGCGGCCTGGATCACTGGAAAGCTCGCGGTCTGGACTTCAGCCGACTCTTCCATGTCGTGCCTACGCAGGATCCCCTGCGACAAGTGGATGAACAGAACCACAATCTGGACAAGGCACTGGATCACGAGTTGATCGCGCGCAGCCAGCCGGCGCTGGAGCGTGGGGAGAAGGTCTCCTTCATCATTCCTGTACGCAACCGCAACCGCAGCGTGGGCGCCATGCTTTCGGGCGAAGTGGCAAGCCGCTACGGACATGAAGGACTGCCAGACGACACCATCCACATCCAGCTCAACGGCTCGGCGGGGCAAAGCTTCGGCGCGTTCCTGGCTCATGGCGTCACCCTGGACTTGGTGGGTGAAGCGAACGACTACGTGGGCAAGGGCTTGTCGGGCGGGCGCATTATCGTCCGTTCCCCCAACGATTTCCGCGGCTTCGGGCCGGATCACATCATTGCCGGCAACACCGCCCTCTACGGTGCCCTGGCGGGCGAAGCCTACCTGAATGGCGTGGCGGGTGAACGCTTCGCCGTACGCAATTCCGGCGCGACGGCAGTCGTGGAAGGAACCGGCGACCATGGCTGCGAATACATGACGGGCGGGACCGTCGTGGTCCTGGGCGCAACCGGCCGCAACTTTGCAGCCGGCATGTCGGGCGGGGTGGCCTACGTCTGGGATCCGGACGGCAGCTTCAGCCGCCGTTGCAACACCGCCATGGTGGAGCTCGAGGCCGTGCCGTCGCACGCACAGCAGGCCGAGCGGGGCGACCGGCACGAATGGCATAGCCTGGGCCACGACGCCGAACGCGAAACCGACGAGACGATCCTGCGCCGTCTGATCGAAAACCACTACCGCTACACGGGCAGCTTCCGCGCCCGCGACATGCTCGACCATTGGGAGCGCAGCCGCCGCGAATTCGTGAAGGTCATGCCGATCGAATACCGCCGAGCGCTGGGCGAACTGTGGCGCACCCTGAACCCCGAATCAATCGCCGCCTGAGGATAGAACATGGGCAAGATCACTGGATTCCTCGAATTCCAACGCCTTGAAGAAAGCTACGAAGCACCTCAGGTGCGCGTGCGACACTGGAAAGAATTCGTCCACGCGCTGGACGAAGGCGCCGCCGCGCAACAGGCCGCACGCTGCATGGATTGCGGCATTCCCTTCTGTCACAACGGCTGCCCGGTCAACAACATCATCCCCGACTGGAACGATCTCGTGTATCGCGGGGACTGGCGGCGTGCGCTGGACGTGCTTCATTCAACCAATAATTTCCCCGAGTTCACCGGCCGCATCTGTCCTGCACCGTGCGAAGCGGCCTGTACCCTCAACATCAACGACGATGCCGTCGGCATCAAGTCGATCGAACACGCCATCATTGATCGTGGCTGGGACGAAGGCTGGGTGGTCCCGCAGCCGCCGAGCCGCCGCACCGGCAAAAAGGTCGCCATCGTGGGTTCCGGGCCGGCCGGCCTGGCCTGCGCACAGCAGCTGGCGCGGGCGGGACACAGCGTCACGCTGTTCGACAAGAGCAACCGCATGGGCGGACTCCTGCGCTATGGCATTCCTGACTTCAAGCTGGACAAGGCATTGATCAACCGTCGCCTCTCGCAGATGGAAGCAGAAGGCGTGGAGTTCTGTGCCTCCACCTACGTCGGCGACCCCGCCAGCGCCCCCGAAGGCGTGGCGGTGCGCACGCCGGAGTCCCTGCACGCGGAGTTCGACGCCATCGTGCTGGCGGGCGGCGCCGAGACGCCGCGCGATCTGCCGGTGCCGGGCCGGGAACTGCGCGGCGTGCATTTCGCCATGGATTTCCTGCGTCAGCAGAACATGGTGAATGCGGGCGATCACGTGGCGCGCCAGATCACGGCCAAAGACAAGCACGTCATCGTGATCGGCGGCGGCGACACCGGCTCGGACTGTGTCGGCACGAGCAACCGTCATGGCGCCGCATCAGTCACGCAGTTCGAGCTGATGCCCCGCCTGCCCGAGACTGAGGACAAGCCGATGACCTGGCCCTATTGGCCGGCTCGTCTGCGCACCTCTTCCTCTCATCAGGAGGGCTGCGAACGGGATTGGGCGGTCGCCACCAAGGCCCTGGAGGGCAAGAACGGCAAAGTCGAGAAGCTGATCGCCGTGCGCGTGGAGTGGTTCCGGGACAAGGCTACGGGTCAAATGAAGATGCGTGAAATCGAGGGCTCGCAATTCGAACTGAAGGCGGATCTGGTGCTGCTGGCCATGGGCTTCACATCACCGGTCAAGCCGGTACTGGACGCCTTCGGCGTAGAGACGGACGCCCGCGGGAATGCTCGTGCCGACACGCGCTCCTACCAAAGCAACGTCGACAAGGTATTTGCCACGGGCGACATGCGACGCGGCCAGTCGCTTGTTGTCTGGGCGATACGGGAAGGCCGGGAGTGCGCGCAGGCGGTGGACACATTCCTGAAGACTTGAACCTTCACGATACAATGGCCCGAAATTCACTCATGACGAGCCATGACACCTGCACCGCAGCCCGACACCATCCTGCAGTTCGCCGACGTCGCGCTTGGCTACGGCGACTTCACCGTGCTGAAGGATGTCAGCCTCGAGGCGCGTAGGGGCCAGGTTGTCGCGCTGATGGGCGGCTCCGGCTCGGGCAAGACCACCTTACTGCGGGCCGCCACGGGCCAGATCGTGGCTCAGCGCGGCCGCGTCTCGGTCTTCGGGCAGGATCTCTCCGCTCAGCCGCCCGAGGGGCTGCGCAAACTGCGCCAACGGATGGGGGTGCTGTTTCAGCAAGGCGCCCTCTTCACCGACCTGAACGTGTTCGAGAACGTGGCCTTCCCCCTGCGCGAGCACACTCGGATCTCTGAAAACCAGATTCAGGAACGGGTGCTCGAGAAGCTGGATGCCGTGGGGCTCAAGGCCGCCGCACATTTGCGCATCTCGGAGATCTCCGGCGGCATGGCGCGTCGTGTAGCGCTTGCGCGGGCCATCGTGCTGGAACCCGAACTCATTCTTTACGACGAGCCTTTCGCCGGCCTGGATCCGATCTCGCTGGGCATCACCGCCCGCCTGATTCGCGACCTGACCGACAAGCTCAATTGCGCGTCGGTCCTGATCACCCACGACGTCGCCGATTCTTTCGCCATCGCGGATCAGGTGTACGTGGTCGGCCAGGGCAAGCTGATCGCGCAGGGCACGCCCGCGGAGCTGTCCAATTCCCAGGACGCCTACGTGCGCCAGTTCCTGGACGGTGAGCCCGACGGCCCCATCGCTTTCCACTACCCTGTCTCGCCTGCGTACACCCGCTGGCTGGAACAACGCACAGGGCGCCGCCCATGACGACACCCTACAAAGCCATTGCGAATCTCGGACAACGCGTACGCCACAGCATTACCGGCCTGGGCGACTTCGTACGCCTGGGTTGCGCCATTCTTGTGCGCAGCGGAGCCGCATTGCAGCGGCCGCGGCTGGTATCACAGCAGGTGCACTTCATCGGCAACCACTCGCTGCTCATCATCGCGGTTTCGGGCCTGTTCGTCGGCTTCGTGCTGGGGCTGCAGGGCTATTACACACTCAGCCGCTATGGCTCGGAAGAAGCCCTGGGTCTACTGGTGGCATTGTCGCTGACCCGCGAGCTGGGTCCGGTGGTGACCGCACTGCTATTCGCCGGCCGCGCCGGCACCTCCCTCACTGCGGAAATCGGGCTCATGAAAGCGGGCGAACAGCTCGCCGCCATGGAAGTCATGGCGGTGGACCCGATCCGCCGCGTCCTCGTGCCGCGCTTCTGGGGCGGCGTGATCGCCATGCCGGTGCTTGCCGCTGTATTTTCAATGGTGGGCGTGATCGGCGGATGGGTGGTGGGCGTCCTGCTCATCGGCATCGATCCTGGCTCATTCTGGTCACAGATGCAGGAAGGAGTGGACGTCATCAACGACGTCCTGAACGGTTTCATCAAGAGCGTGGTGTTCGGCATCGCCGTCACCCTGGTCGCGCTGCATGCGGGCTGGACCGCCCGGGCGACACCCGAGGGGGTGTCGCGCGCAACCACTCGCACCGTCGTGCACAGCTCCCTACTCGTTCTCGGGCTGGACTTCGTGCTGACGGCCCTGATGTTCGGCAACTGATATGAATGGACTACACACATGAGCCGTGAGAAGACTGATTTCTGGGTAGGACTCTTCGTCTTGCTGGGGGCCATCGCCCTGATATTTCTGGCGCTGCGCGCGGGCAACATGAGTTCGTTCTCTTTTGCCCCCACTTACCAGGTCCAGGCCTATTTCGACAATCTCGGCGGGCTCAAAGTGCGTGCCCCGGTCAAGAGCAGCGGCGTGGTGGTGGGACGCGTATCGGGCATCTCTTTCGACAACGAGCGTTTCCAGGCAGTAGTGACGCTGGACCTGGAATCCCAGTACCAGTTTCCCGTCGATTCCTCGGTCTCCATCCTGACCTCCGGCTTGCTGGGCGAGCAGTACATCGGTGTCACGCCCGGGGGTGAAGATAAAATGCTCGCCCAAGGCAGTTCCATTCAATACACGCAGAGCGCCGTCGTGCTGGAAGAGCTCATCAGCAAATTCCTCTACAGCTCAGCCGGAAGCCAGGACCAAAAATGAAGAAAAATACCAACACCGCAAAACACCGATACACCCGCCTGGCCGCCGCCTTGGGCGTCGCCTTGCTGGCAGGGGGCTGCGCTACCGTCGAAGCGACGAACCCGCGCGACCCGTGGGAAGGCTATAACCGCAGCATGTTCGCGTTCAACGACGCCGTTGACGGTGCATTGCTGAAGCCCGTGGCCTATGCCTACCGTGACCTCACGCCCGAACCAGTTCGCTCCTGCATCGGCAATGTATTCGGCAACGTCGCCGACGTGTGGTCCGCTCTGAACAGCATGCTTCAGGGCCGCGGACACGATTTCATCAATACATTGGGCCGTGTCCTGTTTAACTCCACCATGGGCCTGGGCGGCTGTATCGACGTCGCCTCCAAGAACGGCGCTCACAAGATCCCGAACGACCTGGGCACCACGCTGGGTGTGTGGGGTATGGGCTCCGGCCCCTACGTCGTGCTTCCCTTCGCCGGGTCCAGCACGGTGCGCGACACCACAGCCACAGTGGGCGGCATCGCCGCCGGGGTGTCACCGCTTACTCCGGTGCTCGAAATCGACAACGTCCCCGTACGCAACTCCATCTTGGGCCTGTACATCGTCGATGTTCGCGAGAGCCTGCTCGACGCCGACGAGCTGGTGAACCGCACTGCACTTGATCGCTACAGCTTCATCCGCGACGCCTACCTGCAGCGCCGCGACGCCATGGTGAACCAGCGCCGCGCAAACGGCGACGAGGCGCCCGACTACTCGGACGAGCTGCCCGATTACTCCGACGATGACTCGGCAACCCCGAGCCCGCAATAAGTCGTCAGGCGTGGCCGCCAAACGCGGCCCGCCTCCTGCAGAAAGGAATCCCATGCACACTTCTTCTCTCTTTTCACTGACCGCACAGCGAACCGCGCGCGGACTTGCGGCCGGCCTGCTACTGACAGCAAGCCTGCTCGCCGCGCCGCTCGCCCTGGCCCAAAAGCCCGTGGACGCCAAAGCTGCGCCCAACGACTTCGTCCAAACCGTCGCCGACAATGCGTTGGAAGCCGTCAAGCAGGACGAAGCCGCCAAGCGTGGAGATCTTCAGCGCATCAACCAGCTGGTCGACGAACTGATTCTTCCTTACGTCAATTTCGAGAAGACCACGCGCCTTGCCGCGGGACGCTACTGGCGGCAGGCCAGCCCGGCCCAGCAACAAGACTTGGTGGAGGCCTTCCGCGGGACTCTGATTCGCACCTATGCTGGCGCGCTGGCCAACGTGGACCAGGTCTCTCAGATCAATATTCAGCCGTTCCGCGGCGACCCGAACGCCGACGACGTGGTGGTGCGCTCGCTGATCACACAGAACAACGGCCCCGCCGTCGCCGTTGACTACCGGCTGGAAAAGACACCCGAAGGCTGGAAGGTCTACGATATCAACATCGAGAACATCTGGCTGATCCAGAACTACCGGAACCAGTTCGCCCAGCAAATTCAGCAGTCGGGCATTGACGGCCTGATCGCCGCCCTGAATCAGAGCAATCAGAAGTAAGCCCCGGGGCGCGTCTTCCGCCCCGCAAGCCCCTGAGCCCAGGCTGCGCAGGGGCCGGTCGCCGGGTGCTTATAATGAATGGCTTGGTCACAACCAGGCTTCAGTGCCAACATGCCCGCGCTTCAGCTAGAAAACATCTCCAAAATCTATTCGCCCCGTCCGCGCAGGCTGTCCGAGATCGTGTCCGGACGGCCGCAGCGGCCCGGGTTTCAGGCCCTCGACGACGTCACCCTGACCGTCGAACATGGCGAGTTTTTCGGATTGCTCGGCCCCAACGGCGCGGGCAAGACCACCCTGATCTCGGTGCTCGCGGGGCTGGCACGCGCCACGCGGGGCACAGCTCGTGTCTGCGGTTACGACGTCGTGAGCGAATTTCGCGAAGCCCGGCAGTCCCTTGGCGTGGTTCCCCAGGAAATCGTGTACGACCCGTTCTTTACGGTGCGTGAAACCTTGCGCCTGCAGTCCGGCTATTTCGGCCTGCGCAATAACGACGACTGGATCGACGAAGTCCTGGCCAACCTGGGACTAAGCGACAAGGCGGACACCAACATGCGCGCCCTTTCCGGCGGCATGAAGCGCCGCGTTCTGGTCGCGCAGGCGCTCGTGCATCGCCCGCCCGTCATCATTCTGGACGAGCCCACCGCTGGAGTGGACGTGGACCTGCGCCGCACATTGTGGGACTTCATCTCGCGTCTGAACAAGGACGGCCACACCGTGTTGCTGACCACGCATTACCTGGAAGAGGCCGAAGCACTCTGCGGTCGCATCGCGATGCTCAAGCGTGGCCGCGTCATTGCGCTGGACACGACTGATGCGCTGCTGGCTCAGGTGGGTGGCGCCGATCTTGAGGACGCATTCGTGCGTCTGATGAACGATCACCCGCTGGAGGAGCTGGCATGAGCAGCACACCGATCCGCCAGCGCCGCAACGATATGGGTTCCGGCTTCCCGACCTTGCTGCGCAAGGAAGTGCAGCGTTTCTGGAAGGTAGGCTTCCAGACGATCGCTGCCCCCGTGCTCACGGCTCTACTGTATCTGCTGATCTTCGCCCACGTGCTCGAAGACCGGGTGCATGTCTACGACGGCGTGCCCTACACGTCCTTCCTGATTCCGGGCCTGATGATGATGAGCATGTTGCAGAATGCCTTTGCGAACCCATCGTCATCGTTGATACAGAGCCGCATCACCGGCAACCTGGTGTTCATCCTGTTGCCGCCGCTCTCACACCTGGAAATCTACGGCGCCTACCTGCTGGCCGCCGTCGCGCGCGGCATCTGCTGTGGCCTCGGGGTGTGGGCCGTGTCCCTCTTCTTCATCGACCTGCCCGTGCACAACGCCGGATGGCTGCTCGTGTTTTCCGTGCTGTCCTGCGGCGTCATGGGGAATCTCGGCATCATCGCCGGCCTGTGGTCCGAGAAATTCGACCAGCTGGCCGCCTTCCAGAACTTCCTGATCCTGCCGGCCACTTTCCTGTCCGGCGTGTTCTACTCCATACATAGTCTGCCCGCCTTCTGGCAGGCCGTCTCACATTGGAATCCCGTCTTCTACATGATCGACGGCTTCCGCCACGGTTTCTTCGACGCGTCCGACGTATCGCCATGGCATAGCCTCGCCGTGGTGGTGTCCGTATTCGTCGTGCTGTCCCTACTCACCCTGCGCCTGCTGGCAAGGGGTTACAAACTCCGGAATTGACACATGCTGCCTACTCCTGAACTTGTCCGTCAGTACATCGCCGACCACCTCGAATGCGAGGAGCTGAAGGTTGTGGGTGACGGTTCCCACTTCGAAGCGCTGATCGTCAGCCCCGCCTTCGAAGGCAAACGCATGATCGCCCGCCACCAGCTCGTCTATAAAGCGTTAGGCGACCGCATGAAGGCCGAGATCCACGCGCTGTCGATGCGCACCCTCACACCCGCCGAATATCAGGCCGAAACGAATGGATAAGCTGCTCATCCGTGGAGGCAAGCGGCTGCACGGCGAGGTCTCCATCTCCGGGGCGAAAAACGCCGCCCTGCCGATCCTGTGCGCCAGCCTCCTTACGGCTGACACGCTCACGTTAGAAAACGTACCCGTCCTGCGCGACATTGCGACCAGCCTGCGCCTGCTACAGCGCCTGGGTGTCAAGTATCGCAACGGCTCCAGCCATCGAGTGGAGCTCGAGGCCTCCGAACTTACGAGCCTCGAAGCTCCGTACGAACTCGTCAAGACGATGCGCGCCTCGATCCTGGTGCTTGGTCCGCTGCTCGCACGCTTCGGCGAAGCCCGCGTCAGCTTGCCCGGCGGCTGTGCCATTGGCCAGCGCCCGGTGGACCAGCACATCAAAGGCCTCGCCGCCATGGGCGCGGAGATCCGCATCGAGCACGGCTACGTGGTGGCCAAGGCCAAACGCCTGAAAGGCGCGACCATCCGCACCGATATGGTCACCGTCACAGGCACCGAGAACTTGATGATGGCCGCCGTACTGGCCGAGGGGCGCAGCGTGCTGGAAAACGCCGCACGAGAGCCCGAGGTCGTGGACCTGGCCGAACTGCTCATCAAGATGGGTGCGCGTATCGAAGGGCACGGCACCGACCGTATCGTTATCGACGGTGTCCCCAGTCTGCACGGCGCCACCCATCGCATCGTCCCCGACCGCATCGAAGCCGGAACCTTCTTGTGTGCCGTGGGTGCGGCGGGCGGCGACATCGTCCTGCGCGGCACCGCAGCCCACACCATGGGCGCCATTCTAGACAAGCTGCGCGAGACGGGCGTACAGATCGAAGAAGGCGACGGCTGGATACGCGCCAGCATGGACCGGCGCCCCAAAGCGACCAGCTTCCGCACCGTCGAATACCCCGGTTTTCCGACCGACATGCAGGCACAGCTCATGGCGCTGAACGCCGTCGCTGAAGGGACTGCGGTGATCGTGGAAACCATCTTCGAAAACCGCTACATGCACGCGCCCGAACTCTCTCGCATGGGCGCACGCATCGATGTCGAAGGCGATACCGCCGTGGTCACCGGGGTGGAATCGCTCTCGGGCGCCACCGTCATGGCGACGGACCTGCGCGCCTCCGCCAGCCTGGTGATCGCCGGCCTGGCCGCCGAGGGCGAGACCACCGTAGATCGCATCTATCACCTGGATCGCGGCTACGAACGCATGGAAGAGAAACTGCGCGCGCTGGGCGCCGACATACAACGCATACCGGGAACCGCCACATGAGTCTTGCCACGCCTCTGACCCTTGCCCTGTCCAAGGGCCGCATCTTTGAAGAGACATTGCCGCTGCTCGAAGCCGCCGGTGTCGAAGTGAAGGACGACCCCGAGCGCTCGCGCAAACTCATCCTGGAAACCACGCGTCCGGACCTGCGCATCATCATCGTGCGCGCCACCGATGTGCCCACCTACGTGCAATACGGCGCTGCGGATTTCGGCATCGCGGGGCGTGACGTCCTTGATGAACACACCGCTTCCCACCCGGGGGGCCTGTACCAGCCCGTGGACCTGAATATTGCACGCTGCCGCCTGTGCGTGGCCGTCCGCGAGGGGTTTGATTACCAGGCCGCCGTGCACCAGGGCGCACGCCTGCGCGTCGCTACCAAATATATCCGGGCGGCGCGCGAGCATTTCGCGCAGAAGGGCGTACACGTCGATCTGATCAAGCTGTACGGCTCGATGGAATTGGCTCCGCTGGTCGGCCTGGCCGATGCGATCGTGGACCTCGTGTCCACCGGCAATACGCTGAAAGCCAATCATCTGGTCGCGGTGGAAGACATCGCGGAGATCTCGTCCCGGCTGATTGTGAACCGTGTATCGCTCAAGACCCGGGGCCACGATTTGCGTCCGCTGCTCGACACTTTTGCGCAGGCGTCGCTCGGCTGACGCGCCTACCATTTATGAGCGCGGCTATTGCAACGCAATACCGGATACACTAAGAGAGTGCAACCGCGCGCAACGCCGGCGCGCCGCTCCCATTCTGATTACCCCATGGCTTCCATCAATCGCCTCGACACCGCCGACTCGACCTTCCAGTCGGATCTACGCCGCCTGCTGGCCTACGATGCCTCGCAGGATGAATCCATAGAACGCGCTACGGCCGACATCCTCGCCCGCGTGGAACACGAGGGCGATACAGCGCTGCTGGAATTCACCCGGCGCTTCGACCACGTGCAGGCGGAATCCGTCGCTGAACTGGAAATCGACCGCAGCGAATGGCAGGCGGCGCTCGACGCGCTGCCCAGCGATCAGCGCAGCGCGCTTGAAGCCGCAGCCGAACGCATCCGCCGCTACCACGAACATCAGGTGACGCAGAGCTGGTCCTATACGGAAGACGACGGTACGGTACTGGGTCAGAAGATCACACCACTGGACCGCGTGGGCCTTTACGTGCCCGGCGGCAAGGCGGCCTACCCATCTTCCGTGCTGATGAACGCCATCCCTGCAAAGGTTGCGGGTGTGCCTGAAGTGATCATGGTCACACCCACCCCCGGCGGCGTACGCAACCCCATCGTGCTGGCCGCAGCCGCCATCGGCGGCGTGGATCGCGTATGGGGCATCGGCGGTGCCCAGGCCGTGGCGGCGCTTGCCTACGGCACACAGACCCTGTCGCCGGTCGACAAGATCGTCGGTCCGGGCAACGCCTACGTCGCCGCCGCCAAGCGCCGCGTATTCGGCACCGTCGGCATCGACATGATTGCCGGCCCGAGCGAGATCCTGGTCATCTGCGATGGCAGCACGCCCGCAGATTGGGTGGCCATGGACCTGTTCTCGCAGGCCGAGCACGACGAAATGGCACAGGCGATTCTGCTCTGTCCCGACGCCGCATATCTTGAAGCCGTGCAACAGGCGGTCGACCGTCTGCTGCCCACCATGCCGCGCAGCGACATCCTGCGTACCAGCCTGGGCAACCGCGGCGCGCTTATCCTGGTGCGCAGCCTGGAAGAGGCCTGCGACATCGCCAATCAGATCGCGCCAGAACACCTTGAAATTTCCACCGCCGATCCCGAGAAATGGGCACAGCGCATCCGCCATGCGGGCGCGATCTTCCTCGGCCCCTACACCTCCGAATCGCTGGGCGACTATTGCGCCGGGCCGAACCACGTTCTGCCCACCGCGCGCACCGCCCGCTTTTCCTCGCCGCTGGGCGTGTACGACTTCCAGAAGCGTTCCAGCCTGATCCAGGTATCGCGCGCCGGCGCGCAGACGCTCGGGCGCATCGCCTCGGTCCTCGCCCGTGGCGAAGGGCTGCAGGCACACGCCGCCAGCGCCGAATACCGCCTCGAACCACTAGAGTCCAAAGCCTGACATGCGCACTGCCGACATTACCCGCAACACCCAGGAGACCCGCGTCCGCGTGGCCATCAACCTCGACGGCACCGGCCGTCAGAGCATCAACACCGGGGTGCCGTTTCTCGATCACATGCTCGATCAGATTGCCCGCCACGGCCTGATCGACCTCGACATCCATTGCGATGGCGACGTCCACATCGACGACCACCATTCCGTGGAAGACGTCGGCATTACCCTGGGCCAGGCCTTCGCGGCCGCAGTCGGCAACAAGGCCGGTATGCGCCGCTATGGTCACGCCTATGTGCCGCTCGACGAAGCGCTCTCGCGTGTCGTCATCGACTTCTCGGGCCGCCCCGGGCTGTTCTACGACGTTCCCTACACCCGTTCGCATATCGGCAAGTTCGACGTCGATCTGGCGCGCGAATTCTTCCAGGGCTTCGTCAACCACGCGCTGGCAACGCTGCACATCGACAACCTGCGTGGCGAAAACTCGCACCACCAGTGCGAAACCGTCTTCAAGGCATTTGGTCGCGCATTGCGCATGGCCACAGAGCTTGACCCACGCAACGCGGGTGTGGTGCCCTCCACCAAAGGGGTACTGTAGACGGCGCCATCCGGCGCCCTCCATACCGCAAACCAACGCCTGACTATCGTGAATACTATCGCCATTGTTGACTACGGCATGGGGAATTTCCATTCGGTTGCGCGCGCCTTGCAGGCTGCCGCGCCGGATGCCGACATCCGCATCTGCCGCAATGCGGCCGACATCGACAGCGCGGCCCGCGTCGTGTTTCCGGGCCAGGGCGCCATGCCTGACTGCATCCGCACGCTGGATGAGTCCGGGTTGCGTGATGCCGTGCTGCGCGCCGCACGCTCCAAACCCCTGCTGGGTGTCTGCGTGGGGGAGCAAATGTTGTTTTCCAGCAGCGAAGAAGGTAACACGCCCTGTCTGGATATTTTTCCCGGTAGCGTAAAACGCTTTGCAGGCGCGCAATTTGCTGAGGCAAAA
>DATGNX010000075.1:0-78011 GCA_035306485.1 Burkholderiaceae bacterium | reverse complement strand
CCGGCATGTGCGGCGCGTTTCGCCAGCAAATTCCATGTCGCATGGACGAGGGCGGCCAGGACGATCAGCGTCAGCGCGGTATATGACATTTTTTCTACGTTGTGTATCGGGCGCCCGAAGCCGGCATGAAAGCCGGAAATTCTAGCAGAGCCGCGCTCGCGTGCAGGGTGATGGTTTGGGCCGTCTCGGCATTCGCGAATTGGCGGCGTACCTTGCCGCGGGCAAACTGCCCTTCATACCAGGAGGGCAGAAGATGGAACATCGGCACGAATCGCAGCGCGGGCAGGGCATGACCGAATACATCATCGTAGTGGCCCTGGTGGCGGTGGCCGCTATCGCAGTCTATCAACTGTTCGGGCAGGTCGTCCGCTCACAAACCGCCGCCATGGCCCGCGAACTGGCGGGCGAAGACGGTTCCGAGCAGTCCCGCATGGCACAGGCCGCCGCTGAGTCTGCCGCGGCGCAAACGGCCGCCCGCACACTGAAATCGTTTACGGGCAATGCGGAGGCCGGGCAATGAGGGTCGTCGTCATGCTCATGCGTCCGCCGCTACGGCGCAGCGCCGCTTTGCCTGCTCATGCGCAGCAAGGACAGGCGTTGGTGCTCGGCCTGGTGCTCGCCGGAACCGTTGCCCTGGCCTTTGTTCGCTACTTCGACGCGGGCATGGCGGTAGCGGAAAAGGCCCGCCAAGATCATGTGCTGGACGCCGCGGCCTATAGCGGAGCACTGGTTCAGGCTCGTGCATTCAACATGTTGGCTTACCTTCAGCGCACTCAGCTTGCGCATCAGGTGGCCATGGCCCATCTCGTTACGTTGGGTTCCTGGGCACACTTCGCCGGTATGGAAGCTGGGCGGGCGTCCATGGGCAACCCTCCCGCGCACGTTATCGCCATGCATTTCGGTCCCGAACATGCCAAGGCCTATCTTGCCGCTACGAAGGCTAACGGCCTTCAACACATTGCAGATACGCACGGCTCGCTTTCGGCGGCCTATGCCGAGCACGATCGCGTGTCTCGATCCGTTCTGGCCTATTCAGCGCAGCAGGTCGTCAAGGGCTTGTCCGGGCATCGTGAACAGGCCATGCGGGAAGTCGTGGCGGCAAACTACCCGCAAGACCCGGCCTTCCACATCACGGTCTCTCGCGACGCAGTTCCGGGATTCATTCAGGCTTACGCCGGAAACCCTAGGTTGCGGCCATTCCTACACGAGCTGACTAATCTATATCGCTTCCTGGATCCGCGCGATCACCTTACGCGCAGCCGCTTTCCCGTCAGTGCACGGTGCCCGGCTTGGCGACACGAACTGCGGCGCCGTGGCCGTACGCTGCTTGATGAAGGTGGGCGTTGGCAATCGCTGGATACGCAGTCATATCACGCCCTGCGGTCGAATCGATGGGTGGGATGCTATTTCCGGGAATATCCCATGGGATGGGGGTGGATTCCTCCCCGGGATGCGGTTCTCATTGACGTTCCACATGTCGAGGATCCGCCGCAAAATTTCGCGGATCAGGACTTCTGGAGGTGGGTCCGTGAGTCCACCAGTTGGGACATCTTCGGCGGGAATGCAAACCCCCTGGCGAATTCGTGGGCCCACTCTGATAGAAAGCAGTGGCCTGGCGGCGGCATTCCTGCGTTTCACGATTTGTCCGATCCTGGCGGAGAGGCAGTCGCATCTTTTCACGTGTCACTGCGGCGGCAGGGCAGCGGCGGATTGGAATACCGATCGCACTCCGCTGCTGAAACTTACTTCAGGCGTCCTTACGAGCGTTCAGATGGTCGCCACGAATTGCCTAATCTGTTTCATCCGTATTGGCAGGCGCGTTTACGGACCTCGGGACGGCAACGCAATCAACCATACCCATTGCCGCGCTCGAACCACCAGAGCGGCCAGGCACTGTTTGAAGCGCTACTTAGCGTGTTGGTGCTGGGTGTTCTGTGGGCTGCTGTGAACGCACTGGCTCATTATCAGGATATCGCGTTGTCTGCGGTACACGCGAGCCGACATGCCGCGTTCATCGGGACTCGTGTTCCTTCCGTTCACGACGCTCATCGGCCGGCTGCTAGTGGCGTGGTGCAACGTTTTTTTACCGGGCGTGCTCATCGCTGGAACGATCTACAAGGCCGGCCGGTTCTAACGCCGGATTCCGTTCATCTCGACTGGCGGCGTCTTCAGCCGCTATCCCAGTCCGCGCAACCGGGCGGGAGTGTGCCCTTCGTCGACACACTGCGGCACGAGTGGCGCGTGCACGATAGCGGTCACTTACGCGCGACGACATCACTGCACGCGAACGACCTTGCGTTTGGCCTCTTATCCTACGATCCAGCTGCGAAGCGTCGCTACGTAGGGCTCTTCCCGGGCTTGCAGCGTAGCACCAGCATACTCACCGGTGCTGGGCATTCCGCAAGCGACGCCCTTGCGCAGTCCGTTGTCGCCGGCTCCGAGATGGCGTGGTCTCGCGCTTACGCCGCCGCGCGCGCCGCCGGCAGTGAGGTGGCAAACCGCGCCGCAGGAGTGGATAGCGGGTGGGTTAGGGCCGATCCGATTTTTGATTGGTTGGGACCCTGGAGTGGCCGGGTGCCCGGACATCTTGTGCTTGAACGCCATGGAGGGTGATATGGACGCCTGCGGATATCTTCGAACGAATGCCGCGAGACGGGTCTCCCGGGCGATGATCGGTCTAGCGTTCGTTCTCTATCATGTGTCGATTCATGCCCATATCGCCTGGGACGGTGCCTGGGCCTTCAGCATGAACGGCCAGCGCTTCTCAGTCGAGACGTTCACCAGCCCACAGAAAACCGATTCCGTCCTGCGCGAGCTGGCTCGCTTGAATCCGGTTTACCAACGTTTCGTCATTTCGGATGGTCGCGTCTTGGTATCTGGCGCCGACGCCGCGGCACATTGGCTGGCTGAAATTCAGCCTCGAGTTCAAGGCTCGCAAGGCTACGTATCGGCGCTGTACTTCGATCCGGACTCCGACCCCAAACAAAAGATCGCCGCGAATTTCGGGTTGTCCGTGTGGGGATCCAATGACCCGACCATATCAACCGCCTTGAGCGCATTGCAGACGGCACATGTCGTCGAGTTTGACTCATCAGCGACCATCGCCATGCTGCATGGTCCTCTCCAAGCTGCTGACGCCGAGGCGGGCCTCCAGCGCGTAGAAGGCGCCGCGGTGCTGCCGGGGGGCCATCCTTCCCGGGCGGTCGCCATCATCATGTCGGAGCCTTAAGATGTCCCGCACTCAGCGATTGTCGCGACTGCGACTGCCGGGTTGGACGGGGCGATCCTGGGTCGTGCTGGGCGTAGCACTACTCGCCGGCCTGGCAGCGGCGTGGTCAGCACAACAGCACATACAAGGCCATGTGGAACGGCTCGAGGCTAAAGCGCGCTTGCCAACCGTGCAGCGAGTGGTGGCGGCATACGACCTCCCGGCCGGCACCCGGCTGGCTGTCGAACACCTCGCCAGCCGGAGCTTCCCAGCCGCGCTCGTACCCAGTGACAGCGTGGAGGCAGGACACCACTCCCGCCTGACAGGCATGGTTCTCCGCAGCCCTCTCAGGGCAGGGGATCTCGTTCTTCCGGTTCACGGCCGGGTCGCAGAACATGCAGCGTTTTCAAGCCAGCTTGGGGAGGGTCGCCGCGCGCTCACCATGCCCGTGGACGCCATCAACTCGGTTTCGGGACTCTTGCAGCCGGGCGACCTCATCGATCTCTACGTCTCATTCGAATATCAACGGCGGCGCATCACTGCTCCGTTGCTTCAGGGGGTGTTGGTATTGGCAACCGGCTCCCAGACCTTGTCGTCTACTGCTATGCACGACTCGCCGGGGCAAGGGTATGCGACTGTTACGCTAGACGCGTCACCCGAAGATGCGGTGAAGCTGGTGGCCGCTCGTCAGAGCGGAACGATCACGGCCGTGCTCCGCCATCCACACGACGACCAGCCGACCCGCAGAGCGGTGCGCGGCGACCTTGCGAGCCTTCTCGGCGTGGCCAACCCCCCGCCGCGTTCATCGACGCGGGCCCCCGTGATCTACGGGAACCGCAATGCGCGCAATGTGCCGCGGTTAAATCCCCAAGCACCTGGGCGTCCCGCCAATCCAGCGGGAGTCTTTGATCTCCCACAGGCTCAGGCGCTAGCCAGCGCATGGCTTGCTCAGAACGTCACCGTGCCCGACATTTCGTCTGCGCCCTGGGTTTCTCCGCAACCCGACGATCCTGCGGAAGCCGCGGCACAAGTTGGAGACGGCTCGTCAGTCTCGCACTGGCAACAGGAGCCCTAAGTCATGGTTGTCATGCGCGAGTTTCGCAGGTGCATTAGTGGCTTGGTGGTGATCTTGCCAGTGGCGCTGGCATTTCACGCAAGGGCTTCGGTGGCCGACCCCCTCCGGATGCAAGTGGGCGAAGTGCGCGTGCTTGCCGTACCCGAGGTCGCGCGTGTCGCAGTGGGCGACGGTCATGTATTGAACGCCGTCACGACCGAGGAAAAGGAAGTGATCGTGTTCGCCCGCAATGAAGGTTCGACGGCATTGCAGGTCTGGTCTGCGGACGGGAAAAGGCGCCAGTATGAGGTTGACGTTGCACCGGAAGGCAGTCGCCGTATCGAGAAGGAATTGCGCGACGTCCTTGCACGCATTCCCGGGATTCGAGTGTCTTCGGTGGGCGACAAATTATTGGTGGAGGGCGATGGGCTCGCCGACGAATACCTGGAGCGCGTCAACGAACTGGCCAAGCGTTATCCGCAGTTGCTCAACTTTACCGGGCGAGTCGGTTGGGACAGCATGGTGCTGCTCGATGTACAGGTTCTGGAGATCCCTCGGTCACTCATTCGAGATCTCGGTGTTCGCTGGCAATCGCCGATGGCCGGAGGGTTGAACGCGGCTCTGGCGTGGGATGGCGGCAGTCGCCGCTTGGCGGATCGGCCCGGCGAAAACGTTGTGCCCGCCATCTTCCCCGTCGGAATGGCGGCCGGCTATTTGGGCGCAAGCGTACTCTGGTCAGCGCAACTTCATGCCATGTTGCAACAAGGTAGAGCCATGGTGCTGGCTCAGCCGCAACTTTTAGCCCGCAGCGGATCCACGGCGGAGTTCTTGGCTGGAGGCGAGGTGCCTTATTCAAGTACGGATGCCAACGGGTCCACCAACACAGCCTTCAAACCTTATGGCGTCTCGCTGAAGATCACCCCGCTGATTGAACGCGGCGGTGTCGTCCGCTCACGTATCGAGGTTGAGGTCAGCTCGGTGGATCACGCGCTTTCAGTCGAAAACGGTCCCGCCCTGAAAACACGCAGAGCTTCCACCGAATTCAATGTGCGGTCGGGCCAGACGCTCGTGCTGGCGGGATTCCTGTCGCGCGACGATTCTCGCAATGTTGATCGCGTTCCGGGATTGGGGAGCCTGCCCATACTTGGCGGGCTCTTCCGCGCCGTCAAGACACAACGCAACGACACTGAACTCGCTGTCTTCGTCACGCCCGTGGTCGTCGCCGCCGATCACCCTGATATCGAGCGTCGCGTCCGACGGGGTGATGAGCTGATACGGGAGGGCTTAGGCGACTCTCCTCTGCTCAATGTCCCGGTTCGTGAACGACCGCCAGTGCCCAAATCGCAGCTTGAACCAGCTCAGGTCTGGCGCCCGTGGGCGGGCGAAGGCGGTCAATGGAGCAAGCCCGATTCTATCGGTGTTGCCGAGGCAGTAGGGGCGGTGCAGACGCTTCCAGTTGGAGAAGTACCTGGGTCCGTACAGACGCTGCCGGCTGGCGAGTCTGACAGCGCTGCACAGACGCTTGCGTTCGATAAAGGGTGATCATCATGGACGAAACCATACTGGAGCTTGAGCTGGCTTATGAGGATGGTCACTGCAGCACCGGGGCCTTCCAAGTGCCGCTATCCATAGGGCGTGATCCCGCGTGTGGTCTGCGCCTTCGATCTTGGCGTGTAGCCAAGCAGCATGCGCGTATCCTTTCCAGGGGCGGGATCCTGTTCCTTGAGGATCTGGGCAGCCTGATCGGTAGCTACGTGAATGGATGCCGTGTTACCCAGCATGGTCCACTATGCCTGGGCGACGAAATCATCATCGGTCCGTGTCGGATCCACATCGTGCGCTTGCCAATGACCCTCCGGCAGGAAGATCGCGCTGCCGCGCGCGCCCGCCCGGGGTCGCCATCATCTGAGCTGGTCTACTCATCCCGCCATCAGCCGGAAGTAGCGGCGGGAATGGAAGTAGCGGCTGGAATGGAAGCAGCGGCTGAAATGGAAGCGGCGGAGGATGGCGAGCCCACGTGCAATTCGCGTCCTGATGGAGATGCGCATGGCGGAAATGCATCGGCTGATGCGCCGCCCGACCAGACCGTGCAGCATCGACGTCGCCTGCACAAGGCGTTGCTCGAGGCGCTGGACCTGAGACGACGTGACATCCTCGCTTTGAGCGACGACGCTCTGCGCGAGGAAGCCGCCATCGCCCTGGCCGGCATACTTAAGGACGACGAGCTGCTCCCTGCTGGCATCGATCACGCCGAAATGCTGCGCCAAGTGGTCGACGAAGCCGTAGGTTTGGGGCCGCTCGAGCCCTTGCTCGCAGATCGGGGTGTGAGCGAGATCATGGTGAACTCTTACGAAGAAATCTACGTCGAGCGATGGGGCCGACTGCATCGCCACGCTACGGGATTCAGCTGTGAGCAGGCGGTTGTGGCGGTGATCGACCGTATCGTGGCGCCGTTGGGCCGCCGCGTAGATGAGGCATCACCAATGGTAGACGCCCGGTTGCGGGACGGTTCCCGCGTCAATGCAGTGATCCCTCCGATAGCATTGCGTGGCGCCTGTCTCACCATACGCAAGTTCCCCGAGCGGCGTCTCGATATGCAGGATCTACTCGCGGTCGGCAGTCTGGACCAACACATGGCGTCGTTTCTGGCCGACTGCGTTGTACGTCGAAAAAGCATGATCGTTTCCGGTGGAACGGGTTCAGGCAAGACGACCTTGCTCAATGTCCTTTCTCATTGCGTTCCCGCGGGCGAGCGGATCATCACCATCGAAGACGCGGCCGAGCTGCGGCTAAATCATGCACACCTGGTCTCCTTGGAGGCTCGGCCTAACAATGCGGAAGGCAAGGGAGGGGTAGACATACGGGATCTGGTTCGCAACGCTTTGCGTATGCGCCCTGACCGCATCATTGTAGGAGAGTGTCGGGGGGCCGAAGCCTTCGACATGCTCTCGGCGATGAACACGGGCCACGAGGGCTCTCTGACTACTTTGCATGCCAATTCTCCCCGGGATGCGCTCGCCCGATTGGAGACTATGATCCTCATGGCCGGCATGGACCTCCCTCTGACTGCCATACGCGAACACATCGCGTCGGCGATCGATCTTATTGTCCAGCAGGCTCGCCAGTCGGACGGCCGACGCTTGGTGACTGCGATCGTGGAAGTCACGGGCATGGAAGGCGGTCGCATCCAGACCCAGGAGCTCTTCCGCTACCGAAACGAAGGCGAACCACGGTTCGAAGGCTGCGGCGTCCTTCCCGAAATCTGCGAGCATGACGATGCGCCTATACCCCTGGAGTGGATGTCTCAGACCACCGTGCTCGAGCCGACCGCATCAACGCCATGGCAATTCTGACGCTCATGCTCGCCTCCTGCGTAATGGCGACGTTAGCTACCTGGGCTGGGGTGCACGCGCTGCGCAAGGAATATTTTCGGTATCGCACGACCTTTCAACATGAGACCGTCCTGGGTATGGCGGACTTTTTCCTGTTTCTGGATCCCTCGCAGCTTTGGGGTGTGAATCTGTTGCTTGCTGGCGTAGCGTCGGGAGTCGTGTTTGCGGCGGGTGCCCATCCCTTAGTCGCCAGTGTGGCAGGAATCTTCATGCTCACCACACCGCGTTTCGCATTAGCGTGGGCCCGGCGGCGGCGCACACGACAAATTGACGCGCAATTACCGGACTTTCTGTTGGCCTTGGCCGGCGCCCTGCGGGCCGGTCAAGGCCTGCAGGCCGGGCTCCGGCAGATCGTCCGGCATACATCCCGACCATTGTCTCAAGAATGGAACCTGATCTTGCAACAGCAACGTATGGGTGAGTCGTTCAACGACGCGTTGGACGCGTTTCACCTCAGAGTGGAAACCGAGGCGGTGAGCCTGGTGGTGGCGGCGATCAAGGTCGCCGGGCAAACGGGAGGCAGCCTGGCTGAAACTCTGGAGCGCATTTCGCTGACGTTGCGACTGCGACTCCAATTGCTTGGGAAGATCCAGTCCCTGACAGCCCAAGGCCGTATGCAGGCCTGGATCATGGCCGCACTGCCGCTCGCACTTGCTATGGCGCTGCACGTACTCGACCCAGACTCCATGAATCTGCTGTGGCGTAGCCCGGCCGGGTGGGCCGTGATGGCGCTGATTGCAGGATTGGAGTGTGTAGGGGTGCTCTTGGTCCGTCGGATTGTGAACATTGAAGTCTAGAACGACCTCTTTTATGGCGTGCGTCAGTCAGCAGAAGGAGGAACGAACATGTGGATATGGATGAGCATGTGCTGGGCCGGACTGTCACTCTGCTTGCTCGCGTGGTGGTTGGGGCGTCCTTTCTTACGGGTGGACGGCATGGTGGAAACTGCGCGGAACCTGCCGATGCGGTGCCTATGGCCGTGGATCGACGCGCTTGCTCCGGTGTGTCGCCGCTTCATGTCGTGGCGAATGCGACGTCGACTTGAGCGCTTGTTGCATGGAGCAGGGCGCCACGCTCCCTGGACCCCGCATCACTTGTGCGCATTCCAGCTAACCGTAGGACTGGGGCTGAGCGCCGCCGCATTCGTTCTTGTGCTTCGTATGTTTTCCTTCTCCGTAGCTTTGTGTCTCGCCATGGGCCTGGGCACTGTAGGCGCGGCCTGGCCCGTGCAGCAACTGCGAGAGCGTATTGCGCGTCGCCGTCGTGCCATATCGCGGGCGTTTCCGTTCCTACTTGATATGGTGACCCTATGTGTGGAGGCGGGACTCAACCTGCACGGTGCGCTGCAGCAGGCGGCACAGCATGGACCGGCCGGACCGCTACGCGACGAGCTTCGCCACATGCTATCGGACATTCGTGCCGGAATGACCCGACAGGAGGCTCTGGAGCAGTGGGTTGGACGTTGCGAATTGCCGGCGCTGAACCACTTCGTTGCGGCTGTCGCACAGGCCGATCAATCAGGCATGAGCCTGGGCCCTGTGCTACGCGCTCAGTCCGATCAACGCCGAAACGAGCGATTCCAACTGGCGGAGAAGCTGGCGATGGAAGCCCCAGTGAAAATGATGTTCCCGCTGGTGCTGTGCATCTTTCCCTGCACGTTTTTGATCATCGCGTTCCCTATCGCATCCCGGTTCTTGGACCTAGCTGCATGACACAGGATGACGCCGCAAGGAGTCAACTGAATCATTCGGCACTGCGCCTGCATGTCGCTGAAACCTTTTGGTCCCGGTTACTTGGCCTGCACGCTATCGCCCAATTGCGAGGCGACGAAGCTCTACTACTTCGCCCCTGCAAGGCGATTCACACCTGCTTTATGCGTAAACGTATCGATGTCGTATTCCTGGACGCCGCATGGTGCCTTTGCCGTTGCATCCACTCGTTGCCACCACTGCGCATCGCTTGGCACCCACTGGCCCACATGGTGGTGGAGCTGCCAGCGGGCTATTGCCACCGCCATCCCGATTACCTAGAACGCATTCATGCTGCACTGCGTCTCAGGGTATGTCCGCGCTTGTTAGCTTGAGCTGCGTCGGTCATTGTTCGACCGAGCGCTTGATCGGGAGCTTTTAGCCTCACCACGATCCAGCCAGGCTACCCCGGCGATGAGACAACAACAACGACGAGGAGGCATGAGTGGCGACAGCGGATCCTGTCCTACGAGTGGAGGGTCTGACGCTGGCTTTCGGCGGCGTCAAGGCTTTGAACGGCGTCGGGTTCGAGGTGCAACCCGGCTCCATCACTACCGTCATCGGTCCGAACGGGGCCGGTAAAACCTCGCTTTTCAATACGATCTCCGGTTTCTATCGACCCCTCTCGGGGTCGGTTTTTTTTGAAGGCCGCGACATCACCCGTCTGCCGCCACCGCAGCGCGCCCGCCTGGGCCTGGCTCGCAGCTTTCAGAACATTGCGCTGTTTCGTGGCATGTCCGTCCTGGACAACATCAAGCTGGGCCGGCACTGCCAACTGAAGACCAACATTTTCCAAAGCCTGTTCTACCTGGGTGCCGCGCGTCGTGAGGAAATGGAACTGCGTGCCGATATCGAAGCACGCATCATCGACTTCCTGGAAATCGATCATATTCGTCATGCCCCCGTGGCGGCCTTGCCTTATGGCCTGCGCAAGCGGGTAGAGATGGCGCGTGCGTTGGCGATGCAGCCGCGCGTACTCATGCTGGATGAGCCCGTGGCGGGCATGAATCGCGAGGAAACCGAAGACATGGCGCGCTTCATTCTGGACGTGAATGCGGAATGGGGCGTGACGGTACTCATGGTGGAGCACGACATGGGGCTCGTGATGGATCTTTCCGATCACGTCGTGGTGTTGAACTTCGGTCAAGTCATTGCGCAAGGTAAGCCGGCTGATGTGCAGGCCGACCCGGAGGTGGTGCGCGCTTATCTGGGCTCCGGCGACGTGGCAGAGCTGCGGGAACGGTTGCGACGTGGCCGTAGGGCGGCCAGGAACGAGAGCACGGACGAAGACACCGCCACTTATGCCGTGGCGGCTCAGGGGGAGGGCGCCTGATGGACTGGTTGTTCCTCGGGGAGGTCATCTTGGCCGGCATCGGCGGCGGTGGACTTTACGCGCTTGCCGGGCTGGCCTTCGTGATCATCTACAAGGCCACGCGAGTCGTGAATCTGGCGATCGGCGAAATGCTGATGCTCGGTGCCTATGCTTTCTTTGCGTTTGCTGCCGGGCTGCAGTGGCCGTTGCCGGTGGCCATTCTTGCGGCCATCGTTGTGAGCGGCTTACTGGGTGGGGTAGTGGAGCGCCTGGCCATCCGTCCCATGCTGGGTGAATCGCCAATTTCGGTTTTCATGGTGACCGTGGGGCTCGGTTCGATCATGGTCGGCCTCGTAGAACTGATCTGGACGGCCGATCAGCGACGGCTTCCCGAGTTCATTCCCAACGAGCCCATCTTCCTGGGCGAGGCCTTTATTTCGTCCAAGATCTTTTACAGCTTCATCGTGGCCGTACTGCTGGTGGCCGTGAGTCTGGCGATCTTCCGGTGGTGGCGCGGCGGCGTCGCCTTGCGCGCTACAGCTACGGATCAGGCAGCCGCTTACGCCATGGGCATCAACGTCCCGCGCGTATTTTCCCTGGCCTGGATTCTTGCCGCGGCGCTTGCGGCGGTGGCCGGCGTAGCCGTGGGCGCGATTGGTGGCATTTCTTCCTCGATGGGAATCTTTGGCCTTTCGGTGCTGGTGGTCGTTATTGTCGGCGGCCTGGACAGCGTGCTGGGCGCGCTGTTGGCCGGCTTGTTAATTGGCGTTCTGGAAGCGCTTGCCGGTGCCTACCTGGGCGGTGAATACAAGCTGCTGGTGACGTTCCTGGTTCTGGTTGCCGTACTGATGCTGCGCCCCTACGGGCTGTTCGGTACACGCGAGATTGAGAGGCTCTGAGCATGCGTATTGCGACCGCCAAGGAAAGCTATCAACTGGACGAAGCACTGTTCGACTCACCAACTCAGCGAGTGTGGGTCGCCATTCTGGCAGGTGTGCTGGTGGCCTACCCCTTCCTGGCGAACGACTATTGGCTCTATCTTGCCTGCTTAGTGGCAATCCACGTGGCCAGCGCCACGGGCTTGAATATCTTGACTGGCTACACCGGCCTTGTGAGCCTGGGCCAAGCGGCGTTCATGGGGCTAGGCGCCTATACCGTTGCTGTGCTGGAGCAATACTATGGCACCTTCTTTCTATTTAACCTGCTCGCAGCGGGCACGGTGGCCATGCTTGGCGGCATTGTCGTGGGCATACCCTCGCTGCGCGTGAAAGGCCTGTATCTGGCCATCGTCACAATTGCCGCGTCTTTCCTGGCCCATTTTCTCTTCGTGAATTCCGGCTTCACGGGTGGCACCGGTGGTATGACGGTGCCGCCGGCACGCGTGCTGGGCATATCGCTGGACACTTCCTTCCGCATCTATTGGCTGATCGTTCCGGTCACGGTGCTGATGGTGCTGGGGGCGGCGAACCTCTTTCGCACACGGATCGGACGGGCTTTTATTGCGATCCGGGATCGCGATATCTCCGCGGAAGTCCTTGGCATCCCGCTGTTGCGGTACAAGCTGCTGTCGTTCGGCCTCTCCTCGTTTTATGCGGGTGTGGCGGGCGGTCTATGGGCCTACTTCTTCCGAGTGGTCACGCCCGAGAGCTTTCCATTGATTCTCTCGATCTTCTTCCTCGCCGCCATCATCGTCGGCGGTATGGGAACGATTCTGGGCGGCATTCTGGGTGCGATTTTCATGACTATGGTGCCGGAGGTCCTGCGCCTGGTTGTGGGATGGCTGCCCATTGACGGCGACACCCTGCGTTACGTGTCGCCGGTCCGCACTATTGTGTTTGGACTCCTGATTGTGGGTTTCCTCATCTTCGAACCGAATGGCCTCGCCGAAGTCTGGCGACGCGTCCGGCGCTTTTTCCACCTTTGGCCATTCCGCAATTGAGCGGGCGGGTCCGTCACTATGCAGGAGAAACGTATGAGCTACCGCTACCCCCGTTTGTCCCGAATCCTGAGCCGCTGGGCCGTGCCGATGAGCCTATGCCTGGGTCTGTCTCTGGCGCCCGCCGCACAAGCCCAGGAAGGCGAGGAAATCGTCATTGGCGGCTCCATCCCCATGAGCGGCGTGTTTGCCTTTGCCGGTGTCGGCATACATGCCGGTATTGGCGACTACGTAAAAATGATCAACGAGCAAGGCGGGGTGGCGGGGCGCAAGTTGCGCTACGTGCCCGAGGATACCGGCTACAAGGTGGACGTATCGGTAGCGGCATTTAAGAAAATCACCAGTCAGAACAAGGTGAACTTGTATTACGGCGACTCCACCGGCTTCTCCAAGACGATTAATCCCGAGCTCGACCGCATGGGCAGCATCATGATGACGGGGGCATCGTTCGCCACCGAAATCAACGATGAGAAGAAATTTCCGGCGCAATTCCTGGTTGGCCCGGACTACACCGAGATGTTCGGCATCCTGCTCAAGTACATCGCCGACGAGAAGCCGGGTGCCACGGTGGCTTTCGTGTACTCAGACACGGAATTTGGACGCGACCCGATCGAGACTTCGCGTGAGCGAGCCAAGGAGCTGGGCCTCAAAGTCGGTGCGGAGATCATGACGCCACCGGGCAGTGTCGACGTTTCCACCGAAGTGCTTAAGCTGCGCAGGGCGAATCCGGACTACACCATCTTCCACGGCTATGTGTTGGCGCCAATTCCCGAATTCGTGGCGCAGGGGCGGCAGATGGGGCTGAAAAGCCGCTATATGGGCACCTTCTGGACCATGGACAACTCCACCGTCATGAAGATGGGCGAGAACGCCGACGGCTTCATGGGCGTGATGCCGTTCCGCTATTACTACGATGAAGAGCCCGCACCCATGCTGGAGAAGATTCGCGAGATGCGACCGGAGTACCAGAGCACCGCTTATATGCAGGGTTTTATGGCGGCCATGCTGATGACCGAAGCGGCCAAGCGGACTCTCGAAGGGGGTAAGGAACTCACGGCAAGCAACCTCAAAGCGAGCCTGCAATCGATTCAGGACTTCGATACGGGCGGCATCATCGGCATTCCCATCTCGGTGAAGGGCAACTCCGTGCCCGTGGGACGCATCTATCGGGCGGATTACGCCAACAAGAAGATGGTGCCGGCTTCCGACTGGATTGTGCTCGATTAAGGCGCTTGCCTACCGATGACCATGGAATCCGTTGCTGCGACCTCCGGTACTCGCATGATCCTCGAGCTGAATAATATCGAGGTGGTCTACAACAAGGTTGTTCAGGTGTTGCGCGGCCTGTCCCTCAGGGTGGCGACCGGTCAGGTGGTCGCTCTGCTGGGCAGCAATGGCGCGGGTAAATCCACGACCTTGAAGGCCGTGTCGCGCTTGCTGGAACTGGAGGACGGCGAATTGGTCAGTGGCCGCATCGCCTATGACGGCGGGGATGTGGCGCGTGTGGCGCCGCAGGTCCTGGTGCGCCAGGGCATGAGCCACGTCATGGAGGGGCGCCGCGTGTTCGAGGACCTCACGGTGGAGGAGAACCTGGTGGCGGCCACCTATGCGCTGCAAGGCCGCAAAGCGCGTCGCGCCGACTTCGACCTCGTCTACGAGTATTTTCCGCGGCTGCATGAGCGGCGGCGCGGTCAGGCGGGATATCTATCCGGAGGTGAACAGCAGATGCTCGCCATCGGTCGCGCCTTGCTCGCCCGCCCGCGGCTAATGCTGCTGGACGAGCCCTCGCTGGGGCTGTCGCCCGTGCTGGTCGAGAGCATCTTTGGCATCATTGCCCGCATCAATGCGGAGCAGGGCACGGCCATGCTGCTGGTGGAGCAGAACGCGTCCGTTGCGCTGGCGATTGCCGATTACGGCTACATCATGGAAATGGGCAAGGTCGTAATCGATGGCACGGCCGAGCGGCTGGCGGGTGATCCCGACGTGCGCGAGTTCTATCTTGGGATGGGCGGCGGCGGGGAGCGGCGTAGCTTCCGCGATGTCAAGCATTACAAGCGCCGTAAGCGTTGGCTTTCGTGAGGTGTGCAGCAATGAACCGTGTAGCCGTAAACCGTGCCTCGTTCGAACCCGCTGACCTCACATTGCCCCAGATGCTGCGCGAGCGTGCGCGCCTGTCTCCGCGGTCAGTTGCCATTCGCCAGAAAGACTTCGGTATCTGGAATCCCTATACGTGGGAAGACTACTGGCGGCGCGCCTGTCACGTTGGGCTGGGGATGCGCGCGCTGGGCCTGGGCGAGGGCGGTCATGTGGGCATCGTGTCGGAGAACCGTCTGGAATGGGTGCTCGCTCAAATGGGTGCTGGTGTCGTCGGCGCTGTGACGGTCGGTGTGTATCCCACCAGCCCCTCCACGGAGGCGGGCTACGTCCTCGAACATGCCGATGTGGAACTCGTCGTGTGCGAGGATCAGGAACAGGTGGAAAAGGTGGTGGAAGCGCTCGAGCAGCTGCCACGCTTGAAACGTATAGTCGTCGTAGAGACGAAGGGATTCCGGAATTATCCACAGTCGCTGCGCGATGGGCTTTGCAGCTTTGCAGAGATGGAGGCCTTAGGCCGTGAACGCGCTCAAGCCGAGATGGGTGTCATAGAAGCGGTCCTGGCGCGCCAGACGCTCGACGATGTAGGGCTCATGATCTATACGTCCGGCTCCACCGGCAAGCCCAAAGGCGCCATGATCACGTATCGCAATATGCGCGCCGTGGTCCCCGGCATTGTGGACCGGCTCGAACTGGAACCGGGAGCTCGTCATCTCTCGTACCTGCCGCTGTGCCACGTGGCCGAGCAGATGTTGACCACGTTCGTTCCCATCTACCTTGGGTCCCAGGTGAACTTCGGTGAATCGATCCGCACCGTCCAGGAAGATTTGCGAGAAGTCGCTCCTAGCCTTTTTCTGGGCGTGCCACGCATCTGGGAGAAGCTGCATGCGGCGATCACCATCAAGATGCAGGAAGCCCGGGCGCCAGCGCGCGTGTTGTACCACCGAGCATTGCGTGCCTGCGCGCCCTTCGCTCACAAACCGGCGCGCGCGCGTACGCTCAAGGAACGGTTGGTATACGGCTTCTGGTATGTATTGATACTAAGGGCGCTGTTGAACTTCATTGGGTTGCGTCGTGCAAGTGTGGCGCTCACGGGTGCTGCACCCATCTCGCCGGAAGTGATCCGCTATTTCCGTACGATCGGAGTTCCGCTGATCGAGGTGTATGGGCTTACCGAGTCAACCGGCATGATCCTCGGCCAGTCGTTGGACGATATTCGGTGGGGATCGGTCGGCACGGCCACCACGGGCGTGGAATGTCGACTGGCAGACAACGGGGAGTTGTTGGTGCGGGGCGAGGTGGTGTTTGCCGGTTACTACAAGAATCCCACCCAGACTGCCGAAGTACTGAAAGACGGTTGGCTATTGACGGGCGACGTGGTTCGCGAGACCGACGGCGCCTTGTACATCGTTGACCGGCTGAAGGATGTGATGATCACCGCGGGCGGCAAGAATCTCACCCCGTCCGAGATAGAAAACGCGGTCAAGGCAAGCCCTTATGTGAAGGAGTGCATTGTCGTCGCAGATCGACGCAAGTTCGTTTCCGCACTGATCCAGATCGATTTCGAGACGGTCTCCAAGTGGGCGGAATCGCGTCGCATCGCCTATACCCATTTTCGCTCGCTGGCCGAGCATCCCGAGGTGCGCTCGCTGGTCGAAGCCGAAGTCCAATCGGCCAACTCACATCTTGCCGAGGTGGCGCGCATCCGGCGCTTCCATCTTCTGACAAAAGAACTGGATCACGACGATGGAGAAGTCACCGCCACCATGAAGGTGCGGCGGGCGGCCATCTACCAGGCCTATCACCCCGAAATCGAGGGGATGTACGCATGAACGATCAAGCATCCGAAGACGGGCGGCGACATGCCCTGGTGCTCGTCGCAGCCAAAATGTTCCGCGAACAGGGGTATGAACGCACCACCGTTCGTGAACTGGCAGCGGCGGTTGGCCTGCAATCGGGCAGCCTGTTTCACCATTTTCGCAATAAAGAGGAGATCCTTCTCGCCGTCATGGCGAATGGAATCCAATCTGTGATCGACGAAGGCCAGGCCCTGCTCGATACACACACCGATGCGGCCCAGCGCATCGCCGGCTTGTTCCGACTGCACATGTACAGCCTTATCAATGGCCCGGGCGGCGACGCCATGCACGCCATCATCTTCGATTGGCGCAGCGTGTCGCCGGAAGGGAAGCGACGCATACGTGAACTGGCCGATGCTTACGAGGCGCTCTGGCATCGTGCCATCGACGATGCCGTGACCGCTGGGCTGATCACCGGGGATGCCGTCGTGTTGCGCAAGTATGTGTTGGGCGGCATGAATCACATGGTGCGCTGGTATAAACCCCAGGGCCGGATCTCACCCGAGAATTTTGTCGAGGAAATGCTCGCGGCCGCCTTTCCACAAATCATGCCCAGATTGCAGGAGGCTTCGTGAGCGACGAATCTCTCAAACTGTTTTTCGAGCTTGACGATACCGTTGCGCATATCGTCTTCAATCGGCCTTCCGGCCTCAACGCTATAGACATCGATATGGCGGCGGCTTTTCGCGATGCCGTTGCGCACATTGCTGTGCACCCCTCGGTCCGGGTACTGGTGCTGCGGGGCGCCGGCCGCGCTTTCATGGCTGGCGGTGATATCGCGCAACTCTCGGCGGATCCGGTGAACAATGCCGAAAGAATCATCGGGCCGCTGCACGAAGGCTTGGCCCAAATGGCAGAGCTGCCGATTCCGGTGTTAGCGGTGCTGCACGGGGCGGTGGCCGGCGCGGGGATGAGTATTGCGCTTGCCGCCGACCTGGCCATGGCGGCAGACGACTTGTCGATGCAGATGGCATACACCCGGATCGGTGCGAGTCCCGATGCCTCCGGATCCTGGCACCTGGCGCGTACCGTGGGGCTGCGCAAGGCAATGGAGATCACCCTGCTGTCGGAGCCGATCAATGCGCAGCAAGCGCTAGCCTTGAACCTGGTGAACTGGGTGGTTCCCGCAGAAGAGCTGGCCGAGCGGAGCGCGACGCTGGCCGCTCGTCTCTCTGCCGCTGCGGTTCACGCCTATGGCCGCAGCAAGGCCCTGTTGCGTGGTGCGATGAGCCGGACTCTCCCGCAGCAATTGGAGGCCGAGCGGCTCGCATTCCTGGAAGGGGCGACGGGAGCGGAGTTCCGAGAGGGCGTGGACGCTTTCATAGGGAAGCGCCCAGCCGATTTTCGATCAGCGGATCAGTCTGCGGAGCGAAAGACACTGACGTAGGCTGGATAAAAACTGGCGTACAGTACAGCAGCCACGCCGATATTGAAGGGTGTCATCAGCAGCTGAACCAGGCTCGCCGAAAGACCCAGCATCGACAAGAACACGCCTATCATCTGCACGCTGAAGAAGATCGCGGCCCAGCTCACGCCATAAAGCAGAAACGCCCACTTGTTGCGCCAACAGGCCACCATCGAAAAGAATAGTGCCTGGCCCATAGGCACGCCGTGCCAGCCAATCAGGGCTGGAGCGTGCCAGAAGAACATGGAGATCAACAGGTACAGGATACCGAAGGCGAGCATCGGTGCCTGCATCGCCTTGAGCAGGGCCAGTTCATCGATGTGGCCCTGTCCTTCAAGCGCAGCGGTCAAATTACCCAGAAAGGGCAGGGTGGCGATAATGCCGCCCGCGATACAGCAGGCCAGGTAGGCCAGACCGAGGACGAACAGGCGCTTGCGGGTGGCGGAGTCGCGCAATGGCTGGCTCCACATTCCCAGTTGCATCGGTTGCCCGGCGTCGATGCGGCGACAGGCCGACAGCGTGATGAAGGTGAGGCTGGGCGTGGCGATGATGAGCGCCATCTGGCCAAAGAGTGGAATCAGGTAGCTGAACGTGATCAGTACACCCAGAGTCATGCTCCAGAAGAACATGGCGAGCGGCTGTCGGCGGCAGATGCGGTAGCCTTCCTGGATCCAGAACCAACCTGCGTTGACGGGGAGTATTGCTGCTTGCATGGCGATCGACTCTTCAAGGCAGGCGGGGCGCGGGATTCTCGCGGCGCAGACGCAATATTCGCTCGAAATGCCGGGGGTCATGCGGCTTGAGCGCCTGGGCGGGCCGCGGCATGAAATAGTCGTAAAGACGGGACACCCAGAATCGCAGCGCACCCGCTTGTAGCAACATCGGCCAGGCCTCGCGCTCTTCGGCGGTGAACGGCCGCACTTGCGCGTAGGCATTCAACAGCGCTTCCAGGCGATCGTGCATGAATACGCCGGTGTCGCGTTCGATGCACCAGTCGTTCACAGTGACGGCCACGTCGAATAACCACGTATCGCATCCCGCGAAGTAGAAGTCGATGATGCCTCCCATGCGGGGCGACTCGTATGTGCCGTCGAAGAGCACGTTGTCCCGGAACAGATCGCAGTGCGAGGGACCCGTGGGCAGCGCGCGGTACACCGCGCTGTCGGCAAATGCGGCCTGCTCCGATAGCGTATCGCGCAGCATCTCGGCCTGGCTTTCGCTAAGAAAGGGCATGACGGAGGGCGCCGTCTCCTGTTGCCATGCAAGGCCGCGCAAATTGGGCTGACGAATAGGGAAATCGGCAGCTGCCAGATGCATGCGCGCCAAGGTCACGCCTGCCTGTTCGCAATGCAGCGGACCTGGATCGGGCTCATAGCCCCCAGAAAGCCGCGTCACGATGGTGCAGGGCTTGCCGTGAAGGCTGGTGAGCCGGTTGCCGTCGAGCATGGGTTGGGGGTGCGGCACGGGTACACCGCGTTCGGCCAAGTGAGTCATAAGCCCGATATAGAAGGGCAGTTGTTCGGCCGTTAGTACTTCGAAGATCGTCAGGACAAACTCGCCCTGCGTCGTGTTCAGGAAGTAATTGGTATTCTCGATGCCTGCCGTGATACCTCGCAGGGATACCAGCTCTCCCAGCGAATAATGTTGCAGAAGTGCGCGGGCGTCGTCATCGCTGACGGGGGTGAATACGGCCATGGATGCGTGTTATTCCTTCTCTCGGGCAGATGCCGGGGGTATGGTCGAATCGGTACGAGCCGAGGCTTGCTCCGGGGAAGCCTCGACGTGAGGGAGCCGCTGAATTTTAGTCCAGCCGGCGCTCCCATGCGAAAATGAGCGGTTGTATTGCCTTTTGCGTCGAATTTTCATGAGCACGCCCCCTCTATCCGACACATTCGCCGTCTCGAAGTCCACACCCGATCCATCCGGCTGGCGCCTATGCGTCGCGCCCATGATCGACGTGACGGATCGGCATTGTCGATACTTCCATCGCTTGCTGGCACCCAAGGCGCGCCTGTACACGGAGATGATCACCACGGGAGCATTGCTGCATGGAGACGTACCGCGCCATCTCGACTTCGATACGGCGGAACATCCCGTCGCGTTGCAGCTGGGCGGCAGCGACCCGGATGCGCTGGCGGCTTCCGCCCGCCTCGGGGAGCAATGGGGTTACGACGAGATCAATTTGAATTGCGGCTGTCCTTCTGAACGGGTGCAGAAAGGGGCGTTCGGAGCCTGTTTGATGGCGGAACCCGAGCTGGTGGCGGATTGCGTCAAGGCCATGCAGGACAAGGTCTCCATTCCCGTGACGGTCAAACATCGCTTGGGCCTGGACTATGACGAATCCTATGGCTTCGTGCGCGACTTCGTCGGGCGCATTCACGATACGGGTTGCCGGGTGTTCATCGTGCATGCGCGAAACGCGGTGCTCAAGGGACTGAGCCCCAAGGACAATCGCGAAATCCCGCCGTTGCGCTACGACACAGCGGCCCAACTAGTGGGCGACTTCCCCGATTCGCTATTCATATTGAACGGCGGTCTTGCCGAACCCGCCCAGTGTGTCGACGCAATGAACACGTTCCATGGCGTGATGCTCGGCCGTGCCGCTTGGCACAACCCGGGCGTATTGTCGGCGGTGTCCTTAGCATTGGGCCAGATCGACACCTTGCCGGATGATGAGCAGGTGCTGCAGGCCATGGTCCAGTATGCAGGCACGCAAGTGAGCCGCGGTGTCCCGTTACGGATGGTGGTGAAGGGCATGCTGGGTTGGCAGACCGGGCGACAAGGCGCGCGCCGCTGGCGGCGCGTACTCTCCGATGCAGCGCAGCTGGCGCAGAACGACCCGCAATTGCTGATGCAGGCCTGGAACGAAATCACGGGTAAATCCGACGCGCAGGCGGCAACGCTCGACGGACAATAAGCCCGTCGAGAAACGTTAAGCAGGATGCTGTAGGTAAAAACCTGAGGTTAGACGGCCGCCTTGCTGTCGCCTGGCCAGTCGCGGATATAGGCCTTGAGCATGGTGTTCTCGAACGCCTGCGCGGCCACGATGGCGGCTGCCATGTCGTAAAAGGAAATCACACCCAACAGGGTTGGGCCATCCATGACGGGAATGTAGCGGGCGTGCTTTTCGAGCATGAGGCGCTGCACTTCTTCGAAGCCGGTATTGGGCGAGACACTGACCGGCGCGTCGTCCATGATGCTGCGTACGGTGTAATCGCCGACATTGCCCTGAGAACGATGGAGATAACGGATGATTTCCCGGAAGGTAAGCATGCCGACCAGCTCGCCGTGATCCATGACCACCAACGAACCGATATCCTGTTCCGACATGCAATCGATCGCTTCCTGGATGGACGTATCGGGGGTGGCGGTATAGAGCGTATTGCCCTTCACGCGTAGGATTTCGCTGACTTTCAACATATTCGTTCTCCCGGTTTCTCCGTGGGGATGGCTTGGGAGCTGTGTGACTCCGTGGGGACTGCTTGGTTACTCGAAGATATTGTGCCCCAAGCCGAATTATTGTGATAGAGGCCCGATTGGCGGAACAGCACATCCAGGTTCACGGATTCGCCGCTCAAGGAACGGGCGACCGCGTCGATGAGTTGCGGTTCTTCGCGTAAGCCCGGTTGCTCTGTGTCGAGCAGCCAGGCGTCGATCATGGGCTGCAACTCGGCTCGTGCGGGGTCGCATGCCATGACCCATAGTTCGGTGTCTTCGTGCTGGGTATTGACGACATAGCCCAGCCGTTTCAGGACATGGAGCACGTTGTCGAGTTCGTCTTGATGCAGACTCAGATACGTGCACAGTTCTCCGACTTGGCGGCCGGGCGTATGGGTACGCCATGTGTTCCATAGCGCATGCAATACCCGCACACCATCGACGAAGGCTGCGCCTATGTAGTGCTGTTGTGCCCAGCGGCGTTGGCGCAAGGCTGGCAGAAGGGCTGTCACCGTTGCCCCGAGCAGTATCACCAGCCACGATAGATACACCCACAAGAGAAAAATCGGAATCGTGGCGAAGGTGCCGTAGATGATGGTGTACGAAGGGAACTTGCTCAGGTAATAGGCTATGCCCACACGCAGCGCTTCCAAGATCAGTGCCGTCAGGAACCCGCCTGCAAGAGCGTCTTTCCAACGGACGCTGCGGTTTGGTACGGTGAGGAAGAGGGCGGTGAAGCCGAAGCCGGTCAGCAGCAGTGGGAGCAGGGCCAGCGACACGTTGGCGAACGCGTTCATTTCCCCGATCAGCCCCAATGACTCCCTGGCCACTACTGAAAGCGCCCACAAGCTGGCGCCCACCAGTATCGGGCCCAGGGAGAGGACCGCCCAGTACACCAGCATGCGCTGGCGCAACGGCCGGCGAGTCTCGACCTGCCAAATGTCGTTGAACGCTTCGTCGATGGTGCGGAACAACATGACCGACGTGACGATGAGGAACAGGCTACCTACGGCTGTCAGCCCCGAGGCCTTGGCCGCGAACTGATTCAGATAGGACATGACGTTCTCGGAGACGACCGCCGGCATGAGGCTGCCTGCAAGAAAGGTCTCGAGAGCGATACGGAAGTCCGCGAACAGGGGAAAGGCGGTGAAGAGCGACAGCACCACCGCAAGTAGCGGTACCAGACTCAGTACGGTGGTGTAGGTGAGGCTAGCGGCCACCTGGGCTAGCTTTTTTTCGTCGGCGCGCTTCAATGCATACTTAAGCACCTTCCACGCGGTGGCGCGGGCAGCGCGCCGGCTCTCGGCGGCCGTCCGGACCGAAGTCGGAGAGTGGGTATCGGGTTCGGGGGGTGGGTCCTTGAGCCCTTGCATGGCCTGCCAGCGTCCTGTCTTTTCAGGCCATAATAGCAGGATGACGACCCTGAATCCTGTTTTGCGCCGTACGGCGTCCGTCTGTTTGATCGGCCTCATAGCGCTGGGCCTGGCTTGGGAGCTGTGGCTTGCGCCGTTGCGCCCAGGCGGCTCCTGGCTGGTGCTGAAGGTGATTCCGCTGCTGTTTCCCTTGCGCGGCGTCCTGAAAGGCAACCTGTACACCATGCAGTGGGCTTCCATGTTCATCCTGCTGTATTTCATGGAAGGCGTCGTGCGGGCATGGTCGGATCCCAATCCTGTCTCCGCGTGGCTGGGCGGTCTGGAAATTGCCTTGTCGCTGGTGTTCTACCTATGCGCGATCTTCTACGTGAGCCCTGCCAAACGGGCAGCACGAGCCCGCGCGCGCAAGACTTGAGGCTTAATTCATGACCCCGTTGCCCGGCGCAAGCGCCATCGACACCTTGCAGATCGTCAATTCCTTTGCCGATCTGCCGCCGGACTTCTACACGCTGCTGCCGCCGCAGCCGCTTACGGCGCCCCGACTCCTTCATGCCAATACGCAGGTGGCGGCCATGTTAGGGCTCGATGCCTCGGCGCTTGAAACCACTCAGTTCCTCGATATTGTCTCGGGCCGTCAGCCTTTGCCGGGCGGGCGGACGCTGGCTGCCGTGTATAGCGGGCATCAGTTCGGCGTATGGGCCGGGCAGCTCGGTGACGGCAGAGCTCACCTGCTTGGGGAGATACTCACGCCGCAAGGCGGGGTTGAGCTGCAACTAAAGGGTTCGGGGCGTACTCCGTATTCCCGCATGGGGGACGGTCGTGCCGTACTGCGTTCGTCCGTTCGCGAATACCTCGCGAGCGAGGCCATGGCGGGACTCGGCATTCCCACTACACGCGCCTTGGCCTTGGTCGTGTCTGACGACCCGGTTTACCGCGAGACAGTTGAAACGGCAGCGATCGTGACTCGCGTTTCCCCGAGCTTCGTCCGTTTCGGCAGCTTCGAGCACTGGGCCGGCAAGCCGGAGCAGCTGCGCACGCTCACGGACTACGTGATCGATCGTCACTTTCGCGAATTCAGGCACACCGCTAGCGGGGAACCTGACACGTGGGAGAACACAGTCTTGCGCATGCTGCGGGAAGTCGTGCGCCGTACCGCCCGGATGGTCGCAGACTGGCAGACCGTAGGCTTCTGCCACGGGGTCATGAATACCGACAACATGTCGATACTGGGGCTGACCATCGATTACGGCCCTTATGGTTTCATGGACCGCTTCCGCGCCAATCACATATGCAATCACAGCGATACCCATGGCCGCTACGCATGGAATGTGCAGCCGGCGGTTGCGCACTGGAACCTGTATCGATTGGGTGGCGTCTTTCTGGGGCTGGGCCTCACCGAAGAGGCGTTACGCGAGGCGCTTTCCGGCTATCAGGATGAGTTCCTCACGAAGTATCACGCCAATCTGTGCCGCAAGCTGGGTCTTCAGTCTTGGAAGGACGGCGACGACGCCCTGGTTGATGCTTGGTGGCGTCTCTTACACGAACAACGCGCCGATTTCACACTCGCGTTTCGTACGCTGGCATCGGTCGAGCGCGACGCGGCGCCTTTCCTGGCATTGTTCTCCGACCCCGAACCCGCCCAGGCGTGGCTGGCGACGTACCGGAAGCGGCTGGCAGAGCAGGAGCTCTCTGCGGCCGAACGGGAAGCCGCCATGCTGGCCGCTAACCCACTGTACGTATTGCGCAACCATCTGGCGCAGGGGGCCATCGATGCAGCCGCGCAAGGTGACGCAAGCGAAATTGATCGTCTGCTCGAGTTATTGCGTGACCCCTATACGGAACGAGCTGGCTTCGAGCGCTATGCGGAAGCGGCGCCCGATTGGGCGGAGCAACTGGAAGTCAGCTGTTCCTCCTGAGCGCTGACAGGCAGGCACGGAGATACAATGCCTCGGCAGATAGCTAACTGAATACCCAACAAAAAGATCGCAACATGTCCGGCAACACCTTAGGCAAACTCTTCTGTGTCACGAACTTCGGCGAATCCCATGGGCCGGCCATCGGTGCCGTGGTCGATGGCTGTCCACCGGGGCTGCCGCTCGAAGCCGCCGACATCCAGCATGAGCTCGACCGCCGCCGCCCGGGGACGTCGCGCCACGTGACGCAACGCCAGGAAGCCGATCAAGTGGAGATCTTGTCCGGTGTACATGAAGGCACGACCACCGGCACGCCGATTTCTCTGCTCATACGCAATACGGATCAGCGCAGCAAGGATTACGGCAATATCGTCGAAACCTTCCGCCCGGGACATGCCGATTACGCTTATTGGAAGAAATACGGCGTACGCGACCCGCGCGGTGGCGGACGCTCATCGGCACGCCTGACGGCGCCCACTGTCGCGGCCGGCGCCATCGCTAAGAAGTGGCTCGCGGCGGAATATGGCATACAGATTCGGGGCTACATGAGCCAGCTCGGGCCCATATCCATCCCTTTCCACGCCTGGGAGCATGTGAGCGCTAATCCGTTTTTTGCGCCCAATGCCGATATCGTTCCGCAGCTGGAGGCCTATATGGACGAGCTGCGGCGCGACGGCGACTCCATCGGCGCGCGCATCGAGGTCGTTGCGGAGAATCCTCCGGCGGGGTGGGGTGAACCCATTTATGATCGTCTGGATGCCGATATCGCGCACGCCATGATGGGGCTGAACGCCGTCAAGGGCGTGTCGATTGGTGCGGGGTTCGATGCGGTATCCCAGCGGGGTTCCGAACACGGCGACGAACTGATACCAGACGGTTTTCTGAGCAATCACGCGGGCGGGGTCCTGGGAGGCATTTCATCGGGGCAACCGATCACCGTCTCCCTGGCCATTAAGCCGACCTCTAGCATTCGAGTGGAACGTCGTTCCATTACGGTGTCGGGCGAACCCACCACGGTGCAGACGTTCGGCAGGCATGATCCTTGCGTGGGGATCCGAGCCACGCCCATCGCCGAAGCCCTGTTGGCCATTGTGTTGATGGATCACGCACTGCGCCACCGCGCCCAGTGCGGTCGCTGACAAGCTAGGGGCGCTCACTGCGTCCGCTGATACCTACTATTTAATTGTCCAGCCGAGGTAGCGACATGAAGCAGATGTTGACAGGACGACGGATCACTATGGGAGCCGCGGTGTTGGCACTCGCCGCTGTGACGGGTTGCGCATCGGTGCAGACCACGGATAGCGGAACCATCGGCGTGGATCGACGCCAGTACATGGCCACTTCCGTCCCACCGGAGGCGCTGCAGCAGGAAGCCAACAAGCAGTATGCACAAATGATGGCCGAGGCGAAGGCGGCGGGCGCACTGGATGCCAACTCGGCCCAGGTGCAGCGCGTCCGAACCATCACCAATCGTCTGATCTCGCAGGTAAAGGCTTTCCGCCCCGATGCGGCGAGCTGGCCTTGGGAAGTTCACGTCGTCAGCTCGGAAGACGTCAACGCCTGGTGCATGCCCGGCGGCAAAATGGCGATCTATACCGGCCTGATCGATCGGATCAAGCCGACGGACGACGAGTTGGCCGCCGTTTTGGGGCACGAAATGGCGCATGCCCTGCGCGAACATTCGCGTGAGCAGATCTCCCAGCAGATGGCCACCCAGATGGGACTGTCCGTGTTGTCGGCCGTCACGGGAGTTGCGGGCGCTGCCGACCTCGGGGCTGCGCTCACCAACGTGATGTTCACCCTGCCCAATAGCCGGACACACGAATCCGAAGCAGACCTGATCGGCGTGGAACTGGCAGCACGCGCCGGCTACGATCCTCGCGCGGCGGTAACGCTATGGCAGAAGATGGCGGCATTGGGTGGCAGCAGTGCGCCGCCTGAGTTCCTTTCCACACACCCGTCCGCCTCTACACGAAGCGCAGAATTGCAGCGCAACGCGGAGAAGGTCATGCCGCTCTACGAGGCCGCCAAGCGCTGAACAACGTATTAGGCAGTTAGTACGGATACCAGTATAAGAGCTTATCTTGTACCCGGATACGAGCCTGGCATAATGAGATCCATACCCTGAGCCTCACTGGTTTTGGGGCGCATCCGACCCAGCGCCGCCGGCGCTTCACAGGAACGAGATCGATATGCCACAAACTCTCTACGATAAGCTCTGGTCCGCCCATGTGGTGCACCAGGAACCCGACGGTACCTGCCTGCTCTACATTGATCGGCATCTGGTTCACGAAGTTACGAGTCCCCAGGCCTTCGAAGGGCTTGCTATGGCCGGTCGCAAGCCCTGGCGCGTGAGTGCGAACCTCGCGGTAGCCGACCATAACGTGCCCACGGAAAATCGTGCATCCGGCATCAGCGATCCCGTGTCGCGCCTGCAGGTCGACACGCTGGATGAGAACTGCGAGAAATACGGCATTACCGAGTTCGGTATGAACGATGTCCGCCAAGGCATCGTGCACGTGATCGGACCCGAGCAGGGTGCCACGCTGCCGGGTATGACCGTAGTTTGTGGAGACTCGCACACCAGCACCCACGGCGCCGTGGGCGCACTCGCCTTTGGCATCGGTACATCCGAAGTCGAACACGTGCTGGCTACGCAGACGCTGCTCATGAAGAAGAACAAGAGCATGCTGATCAAGGTGGAAGGCGATCTGCCCACGGGCTGTACCGCCAAGGACCTCGTGCTGCATATCATTGGCCGTATCGGAACTGCGGGGGGCACCGGCTATGCCATCGAATTCGGCGGCAGCACCATGCGTGCGCTGTCCGTTGAAGGCCGCATGACCGTATGCAACATGGCGATCGAGGCCGGTGCACGTTCCGGCATGGTGGCCGTGGACGAGAAGACCATCGAGTACTTCCGCGGCCGCCCCTATGCGCCTACCGGCGAAGCTTGGGACCAGGCGGTGGAGTACTGGAAGACGCTGCATTCCGATGAAGGCGCTCAGTTCGACAAGGTCGTGGAGATCAACGCCGCCGACGTGGAGCCGCAGGTCACTTGGGGCACCTCGCCCGAGATGGTGCTGTCCATCAACGATCGTGTGCCGAATCCGGCCAATGAAAGCGACGAAGTGCGCCGTAACGGCATGCTCCGCGCGCTGGAATACATGGGGCTTCAGGCCGATACGCCGATCAGCGAAATTTCGATTGATCGGGTCTTCATTGGGTCCTGTACCAACTCCCGCATCGAAGACCTGCGGGCTGCTGCAGAAGTGATCCGCGGTCGTCGCGTCGCCGCTACGGTCAAACAGGCCATGGTGGTGCCGGGATCAGGCTTGGTCAAGAAGCAGGCAGAGGAAGAAGGGCTGCACACCATCTTTTTGGATGCCGGCTTCGAATGGCGGGAACCGGGCTGTTCGATGTGCCTGGCGATGAATGCCGACCGGCTCGAACCGGGTGAGCGCTGTGCGTCGACCTCGAACCGGAACTTCGAGGGACGTCAGGGGCAGGGCGGACGTACGCACCTTGTCAGCCCCGCCATGGCTGCCGCCGCCGCCGTGGCAGGCCATTTCGTCGATGTGCGCCAATTCGGATAGGAAGACCTCATGCAAGCATTCACTACACACCAAGGCCTGGTCGCTCCGCTGGATCGGGCCAACGTCGATACCGACCTCATCATTCCCAAGCAGTTCCTGAAGTCGATCAAGCGCACGGGCTTCGGTCCGAACCTGTTCGACGAACTGCGCTACCTGGATCACGGGGAGCCGGGAATGGACAACAGCAAGCGTCCGCTGAACCCTGATTTTGTGCTGAACCAGCCGCGTTATCAGGGCGCGTCCATCCTGCTGGCCCGCGAAAACTTCGGCTGCGGTTCCAGCCGCGAACACGCACCGTGGGCGCTGATTCAGTACGGTTTTCGTGCCATCATCGCGCCGTCCTACGCTGACATCTTCTTCAACAACAGTTTCAAGAATGGGCTGTTGCCCATCGTTCTGCCGGAAGCTGAGGTAGCGCGCCTGTTTGAAGAAGTCGAGGCGACTCCCGGTTATACGCTGCAGGTCGATCTGGAACGCCAGGTAGTCGTGAAAGCGGACGGCACCGAGCTGGCGTTCGACATCGAGCCGTTCCGCAAGCACTGCCTGCTGAACGGTCTGGACGATATCGGCCTGACGCTGGAGAAGGCCGACAAGATCCGCGAATTCGAAGCGCAGCGGCTGGCGCGCTTCCCATGGTTGGCCGCACAACCCCGGGCGTAAGCGCCGTATCCCTTTAAGTATTTTGCTGCATCAGGAATGTAGATGACCAAGAAAATCGCCATATTGCCCGGGGACGGAATCGGACCGGAAATTACGGAACAAGCAGCACGCGTGCTCGGCGCGCTGGGTTTGGACCTTGAAATGAAGACGGCCCCGGTCGGGGGCGCTGCTTACGATCTGCACGGGCATCCGCTGCCTCCCGAAACGCTGAAGCTGGCGCAGGAGTCGGACGCTATTCTGTTTGGCGCCGTGGGCGACTGGAAGTATGACAAGCTGGCCCGTGAACTACGGCCCGAGCAGGCCATCCTGGGCCTGCGCAAGGCTCTGGGCCTGTTTGCCAACCTCCGACCCGCGATTCTGTATCCGCAATTGGCGAATGCATCGTCGTTGAAGCCGGAGATCGTCGCCGGCCTCGATATCCTGATCATCCGAGAGCTGACCGGGGATATATATTTCGGTCAGCCCCGCGGTGTGCGGGAGCTGACTGACGGTCCCTTCAAGGGGGAGCGCCAAGGTTACGACACCATGCACTATGCGGAATCTGAAGTCCGCCGCATTGCGCACGTGGCCTTCCAGGCGGCCGCCAAGCGCCAGCGCAAGCTGTGCAGCGTCGACAAGGCCAACGTACTGGAGACGTCTCAGTTCTGGCGCGATATCGTCATCGACGTGGCGCGCGAGTATCCTGACGTGGAGCTGTCCCATATGTATGTGGACAATGCCGCGATGCAACTCGTTCGTGCTCCCAAGGAGTTCGACGTGATCGTCACGGGCAATCTGTTTGGCGATATCCTGTCCGACGAAGCGGCTATGCTGACCGGTTCCATTGGCATGCTGCCGTCGGCATCGCTCAATGCCTCGAACCAGGGGCTTTACGAACCCAGCCACGGGTCTGCGCCGGACATCGCCGGAAAGAACCTGGCGAATCCTTTAGCCACCATCCTGTCCGCCGCCATGTTGCTGCGCTATTCGCTCAACCTTCCCGAGGCGGCCGAACGCGTTGAAGCGGCCGTTCAGAAAGTTCTTGAACAGGGTCTGCGCACGGCCGACATTTACGAGGAAGGCACCGAACGCGTCGGTACGACCGCGATGGGTGACGCCGTATTGAAGGCATTGTCATAAAATGATGACTACACCTTCGATTTTTTCATTTTTTTAGGCGACCGCAACATGAGCCAAGTAGTTGGTTTGGTGGGCTGGCGCGGCATGGTCGGCTCCGTCCTCATGCAGCGCATGCTCGACGAGAACGATTTTTCCCTGTTCCAGCCGGTGTTCTTTTCCACCAGCAACGCGGGCGGTGCGGCTCCCAAGTGGGCCGACGGCGCCGGCCCGCTGCAGGATGCATACGATATCGAGGCACTGAAGAAGCTGCCCATTATTGTGACCGCACAAGGCGGCGATTACACCTCGGCCGTTTATCCGAAATTGCGCTCCGCCGGTTGGGACGGTATCTGGATCGATGCGGCCAGTACTTTGCGCATGGCTGATTCTTCGGTCATCGTGCTCGATCCTGTCAATCGCGACGTAATCGACGCCGCCCTCGGGCGTGGCGTGAAGGAGTTCGTCGGCGGCAATTGCACCGTGAGCTGCATGCTGATGGGCTTGGCCGGCTTGTTCCGTCAGGATCTGATCGAATGGATGACCAGCATGACGTATCAGGCGGCTTCCGGCGGCGGCGCGCAGCATATGCGCGAACTGCTGACCCAATTCGGTCTGCTGAATGCGTCGGTCAAGGGCCTGCTCGATGATCCCGCGTCGGCCATTCTGGAGATCGATCGTGGCGTTCTCGCAACACAGAAAGACAAGGCGCTGCCGACCGATCATTTCGGCGTTCCGCTGGGCGGCAACCTGATTCCCTGGATCGACAAGGATCTCGGTAATGGGGTGTCTCGCGAAGAATGGAAGGCCGAAGCCGAAACCAATAAGATCCTCGCGCGCGGGGAAGCCTTTGGTAGCAAGCCGATCCCGGTCGATGGCTTGTGCGTACGGATCGGAGCAATGCGTTGCCACAGCCAAGCGCTCACGATCAAGCTCAAGCGCGACGTTCCGCTTGATGAAATCACCGACATCATTCGCGAAGGTTCTCAGTGGGCAAAAGTCGTGCCCAACGAGCGCGAAGCCACCATGCGAGATTTGACGCCGGTAGCGGTCACCGGTACCCTCGACATACCTGTGGGGCGCTTACGCAAGCTTTCCATGGGTCCCGAGTATCTCAGCGCGTTCACGGTTGGCGACCAGCTTCTATGGGGTGCGGCAGAACCGTTGCGCCGCATGTTGCGTATAGCCCTTGGTGAGCTCTGATATATGTCGAAGTCGCGTCGCGGTTCCGGTTCGGCTGTTCCGGTTTTCAAAGCCGAGTATCTGATCGGTGCCGTCATCGCGGCGACCCTGGGCCTTTCATCCGCCCAGGCGGCCACTTTTGGCCACTCCCGCATTGTCTCAGCGCTGGGCCAGCCGCTGCACGTCGAAATCCCCGTGAGCCAGCTCACGCCTCAGGAACTGGCCACGCTGCGGGCCACGCCGGCTCCGGCCGACGCCTGGCGCGCAGCAAGCATGACGCCGCCTGTGGCCTTGGATTCCATGCGGTTGGTGTTGCTCGATGGTTATCGGCCCGACGTGAAGGTAATCCAGCTGCGTTCAGACCAACCGTTCGATCAGCCGATCGTTGACGTCCTGCTCGACATACGTAGTGCATCCGGCCAGCAGCGTTATCAGGTCAGTCTGCTCGCACACGCTGATCCTTCCATGGTGCAGCGTGCGGGGGGCGAAAGTGCACGTCACCCGCGTTCCATCGACGGACGCGACGCCGGCGCCCCTACCGCGGCGCATGTCGCCGAAGGGACTCGCATCACAGTGCGCCGCGGCGATACGATGTTCGCGATCGCTCAGCGTAATGCGGTGCCAGGCGTCACCGTCTATCAGATGATGATCGCTCTGCAGCGCGCCAATCCCCAGGCCTTTATCGAAGACAACGTCAACTTGGTTAAGGCGGGTGCAACGCTGATCATGCCGGATGCCGATGCGCTTACGGCCTTGTCTGATCGTGAAGCCCGCAGAATTTTCCAGCAACACGCTCAGGCGTTTGCACGATACCGTCAGCGCAGTGCCGCCGCCAATGTTGCGGTGCTGGCAAGTGACGGGGCGGCGGCTGAAGGCGGCATTTCCGCAAACGATTCCGGTACTGCCGCAAGCGCTGCTGTTCCACCCGCTAGCGGTGATCGCCTACGTCTTTCCGGAGAATCTCCGGCTGCAAGCGTTGCTGCCGGGTCAGGTTCAGGAACACAGGGTTCAGCTTCGCCGGCGTCCGGGGCGCCGGGCGGGGCAGAAGGCGGCATTTCTGGTGGCGGGGGGAATGGTGGATCGGCGAACAGCCGGCTGGGCGTTCAGTCGCCAAGCGCACAGGGCGCCGGGCCTGCCGTGAATCTCCTGGCATCGTCCGGCGCCATAGCGTCCGATGCCGTCTCTGGCCGGATGCCGGATGCGTCCTCCGGCGATGCTTCTAGCGCGCACTCCGGCGTGCTGGGGAATGGCACTGCAGCCGGTTCCGACAACCCCGGCACTTCTACGGATCCCGACGACCGCGCGGCGGTGCGCAAAGGAACGGAAGAATCGCAGAAGCGTGTCCTCGAACTTGAAGACAACCTGCGTCACATCAACGAGGCCCTGCAGAAGCAGGGGCATGTGGCCGCCGAAGCCGCGCTTGAGGGCGCGCGCAGCGTCAGCGAGGCGCTTATGGAGGCCATAGGCGTTAACGAACCGCAAAATGGTAGCGCCGCCAAGGACGCTTCGGCGAGCGTGGGTGCGGGTGCGGCGGCGGGGGCGAGCGGCGCAGCAGGCGAGGGCGCTACGGCGCCCGGTGCAACTGCGAATAATAGGGCGGCGGAATCCGCCACATCTGGGGCGGGTACTCCGGCCACGACGCCGCAGTCTTCCTCAAGGGCGCCCACTCCGCCAGCGGGCGGTGCCGATCCCTCCCGTTCTGCCAGTGAACCCGCTGCCGGCGTTGGCGACGCGCGGCCCGCGGTCGAGAAGACCTCAAGCTGGTTTGAGCGCAACGTTCTGGCTGTGGTCGGCGGTGGCCTGGCGCTACTTCTTGCGATTCTGGTTTGGCTCTTGCGGCGTGCCGCCGCCGCTAAACGCGATGCGTTCGAAAGCGACAGCCCCATCACCGACACCATGGTTCGCGAAAAGCTGAGCGAAATCGATCTCGAACTCGATCGTCCCTCGACCGATACGCCGGGTCGCCCCCTGTTCTGAAGCATGCCACGAGTTGCACTGGGCATCGCCTACGACGGCGCACCCTGGCAAGGGTGGCAGACCCAGCCGGGCGGGCGCACAATTCAGGACACCCTAGAATCTGCTCTGGCGTCTTTTCTCACGCATCCCGTCGCTACCATCTGCGCAGGCCGTACCGATACCGGAGTCCATGCTCTGGAGCAGGTCATCCATGTCGATACTCAGGTGGAACGCCGCCTGGAGTCCTGGGTCCGCGGCGTTAACGCGCACCTGCCACCCTCCATACGTGTCCAGTGGGCGCAAGTGGTCGGCTCTGATTTCCACGCCCGATTTTCAGCCACGTCCCGTAGCTATATTTATTTGCTTCGATCGCATCGCGTCGCCAGCCCAATTCTTCACGGTAAAGTAGGCTGGACGCATCGTCCGTTGGACGTCAAGCGCATGCAGCAGGCGGCCGCACATCTGCTTGGCGAGCACGACTTCAGCGCCTTCCGCTCTTCGGAGTGTCAAGCCGCGAGTCCGGTACGGCGCCTCGATACACTTAGCGTCGCTCAGCACGGGGACTTTTTCGTATTCGTGTTCCGGGGCAACGCGTTCCTGCACCATATGGTGCGCAATCTTATGGGCGCGCTCGTCGATGTGGGCAAGGGCGGTCATGAGCCCGAATGGATTGGTGAACTGCTAGCGCAACGGGATCGTCGGCTCGCGCCGGCGACCTTTTCCGCCGCGGGACTCTACCTAGCGCGGGCGGAATATCCCCCGCAGTTCGGGCTGCCATCTCTATCGCTAGATAAGGCGCTAGAAAGCCATCTGGGCATACGGGTAATGGCGGATAGTCCCTAATTCGCTTTACCTTCGGTTACGCTAAAATCCGATACCTTTGCCCCTGCATAAGAGTCTCTAATGAAATTCCTATTGGCGGTGTCGCGATTGATCGACGCGCTCAACGAGCGCATTGGTCAAACGGTATTGTGGCTGACGCTCATCGTTGTGTTCGTGAGCGCAGGCAATGCTGTGGTTCGCAAGGTATTCCACACCAGCTCAAACGCATGGCTGGAACTTCAGTGGTATCTCTTTGGAGCGATCTTTCTGCTGGCTGCTGGTTATACCTTCTTGCGTAACGAGCATGTGCGCGTAGATGTGATCTCGAGCCGACTGCCGGAGCGCGTGCAGGTTTATATCGAAATCATCGGGATCGTGTTTTTTATCTTTCCAGCGGCCGGCCTTATCTTCTGGTTGTCGCTCCCTTATTTTTGGGAATCCTTCCGTTTACAGGAGCTCTCCTCTAATACGGGCGGTCTGATTCGTTGGCCCGCCAAATTGTTGATACCCGTGGGTTTTTCCTTGCTCATACTGAGCGGGGTGTCGCGGCTCATCCGCTGTCTAGCGTATCTGACCGGACACGGGCGCAATCCCATGCTGCAGGAACAAGCACGCAGCGCCGAGGAAGAATTAGCGGAAGACATACTCAAACAAAATGAAGCCCGCCCGAACGGCGGCACGCAGGGGCGCTGAACATGGAGTTTTTCATCGATAATCTCGCGCCCATCATGTTTTTCAACTTGGTGGTCTTTCTGCTGCTCGGTTTTCCTGTCGCATTCACACTGGCCGCCATTGGCATCCTCTATGGGCTGGTCGCCATTGAGTTCGGCCTGATGCAGCCCGCGCTGTTTCAGGCGCTGCCTAATCGCGTGTTCGGCATCATCGCCAACGACACCTTGTTGGCGGTGCCATTTTTCACGCTAATGGGCTTGATTTTGGAACGATCCGGCATGGCCGAAGACCTGCTGGAGACTGTGGGTCAACTGTTCGGACCGATACGCGGCGGGCTGGCTATCGCTGTCGTGGTGGTGGGTGCGATGCTGGCTGCCACCACCGGCGTGGTATCGGCGTCGGTCATCTCCATGGGTCTGATCTCGCTGCCCATCATGTTGCGCTACGGTTACGACCGCCGCCTGGCTACCGGCGTGATCGCGGCTTCGGGTACGCTTTCACAGATCATCCCGCCCTCGCTGGTGCTGATCATCCTGGCCGACCAGCTGGGCCGGTCGATTGGCGACATGTACCGCGGTGCGATGGTCCCCGGCCTGTTGCTGGCGACATCGTATATCGCCTATGTCGGCATCATGTGCTTGTTGCGGCCGGCTAGCGCGCCGGCGCTGCCCAAGGAGGCGCGCATCTACGATCGACCGGACGGTACGCGAGGTTTGAAGTCGCTGCTGGTGCTAACGATCATCGCTTCGTCAGTTGCCTGGTTCGGCTCGCAGTACTACTTCCGGACGCACGAAGCGGTGCCGGTCGACGAACGGATCGTGATTCTTCTGCTGGTATGGGGGATAACCGCCTGGATCATCGCGTTGGTCAATCGCGCGCTGCGTTTGGGGCTGCTCTCCGAGATTGCCGAACGCGTTACGTTCGTGATGATCCCGCCGCTGTTCCTTATTTTCCTGGTGCTGGGCACCATCTTCATCGGCGTGGCTACTCCGACCGAAGGCGGCGCCATGGGCGCTGTTGGTGCGCTGGCCATGGCGGTGTCGCGCGGGCGCTTTTCCTGGAAGCTGCTGCGTCAAGCCATGGATTCCACGACCAAGCTGTCGTGTTTCGTGGTGTTCATCCTGGTGGGGTCTACTGTATTTAGCCTTAGCTTCCGGGGCATTAACGGCGACTTGTGGGTCGAGCACCTGCTAATCGACATGCCGGGCGGGGAGTGGGGCTTCATCATATTCGTGAGCGTGCTCACGTTCGTGCTGGCCTTCTTCCTCGATTTCTTCGAGCTGGCCTTCATCATCGTGCCATTGTTGGGTCCCGTCGCCGATAAACTGGGCATCGACCTAATCTGGTTTGGTGTGCTGCTCGCCGTGAATATGCAGACGTCCTTCATGCATCCGCCGTTTGGTTTTGCGCTGTTCTTCCTGCGCTCGGTCGCGCCTAAGGACGATTACAGAGACAAGGTCACCGGCAAGCTGGTCGCCCGCGTCACTACGGGTCAGATATATTGGGGCTCGGTGCCTTTCATTGGGATCCAGCTGGCGATGGTGGCAGCCGTGATGATCTTCCCCGGAATGGTCACGCACTATAAGGCCGATGTGCAGATGGCGGACCCTTCCACCGTGGAGTTCGGGGTCGGCAACGTCTATGGCACCGACACCTATGGCAGCGACCCTGCATCTCTGTTCGGCGGCGGCTCCGCAGGCGGCAGCGACTCGCCCGCCAGCGATGCACCCACCGGCGGGTCGAGTGCACCCGCTGCTGACGACCCCGCGGCGTTGTTCCGCTGAACGCCGGGCTACATATAAGAACTAACAGAATCTGAAAGGAGAATTTCGATGATTGCGCGTACTCGGATCAAGCTTTGCGGCTTGACGCGGCCTGAGGATGTTCAGGCCGCCGTAGCCGCCGGGGCGGACGCCCTGGGCTTGGTCTTTTTTGCAAAGAGCCGTCGTGCCGTGACACTGGATCAGGCTCAGGCATTGCGTCAAGCTGTACCCGCGTTTGTCGATGTGGTCGCGCTATTCGTTAATCCGGATCCTGCCTATGTGGAAGAGGTGATCGACGCCGTATCGCCGGATCTGCTGCAATTCCATGGCAACGAGTCTCCCGAGCAATGCGAGCACTTTGGCAAGCGCTATATCCGTGCGTTCCGGGTCGGAGGGCCCGACATGGAAACACGTGACGAAGTCCTGACGGAATGCCGTCGCTACGCATCAGCCAGTGCCTGGCTGTTCGATAGCTACAGCACGAACTATGGCGGCAGCGGCGAGGGTTTCGACCTATCTCTGCTCGGCGCCGTGCGCAATGCGAATGATGCCCGCCCCATGGTCTTGGCCGGGGGGCTGTCTGACGCCAATGTCGGTGACAGCATTCGTCGTCTGCGGCCATTTGCTGTAGACGTGAGCAGTGGTATTGAAGACGCACCCGGGATCAAGTCGGCCGACAAGATGGACGCGTTTGTGCAAGCGGTGCGTAACGCCGATATCCAATTGAGCTGATCGCTTCGCGAATCGCCTGCGTCGTGCAGCGGAGCCGGTATAACCGGCTCCTGCAGAAGAACCTGCAAGAATCTGATTTGGGCGCCCGCGACGGGCGCGCGATCCAGGAGGTGGCGCGGACACGGAAGGGCGCCTCAATCAGGACGTTGGCACGAATAGAAGGTAGGCACCAGCAAAAGGCGGGCACCCACCTGAAGGTGACAGCGACTACAAGGTAAAACACGACCGACAACAAGCGCCAACCAGCAGGCAAGAATGTGCCAACGGAGTTCAGGAGAAACGTTGCCGCTTAAGACCAGGTGAGGAGAACGAGGTAGCTGGGGAGAGGCGTATAGCCAAGCCGTTTGAGCTTGCTGCTCGAGGCTGAGAAGAGGGGGTGGTAGGCAGTACTGGATTCGAACCAGCGACCTCTACGATGTCAACGTAGCGCTCTAACCAACTGAGCTAACCGCCTAACGAAGAACAGAATTCTATACTGAAACTTTCTGGTCTGTCAACTGCGCCTTGTTTGCTGCCCTTAGCCTTGCGTTTTTCATTTCGGCGGTGGGCATTTTCACAACAGAGCGGGTGCGAATCATAACGTAAACCGCTACATCCTGTCTTTTGAGCAGGTCTGCCGTTCGGGAAGTGTTACACTGAAGCAACGAAAAACACTCTTGATAGCCGGCAGAAAATGAAGACAGCGCGAACTACAACGAAGCAGTAATACGTTCCTCCGCGCATTTCATCCGGTTTCCCGAGTACCCAAACAAGCGCGGCGTTGGCCGCGTTTTGTCTTTCAGGACACTTCATGGTTCAGATCACACTGCCCGACGGTTCGCAGCGCGAGTACCCGGGCCCCGTTACTGTCAGCGATGTTGCGCAATCCATTGGTTCTGGCCTGGCCAAGGCTGCATTGGCGGGCCGCATTCGGACCCCTGGCGGCGAGCCGCGTCTGGTCGACACCAGTTACGTGATCGATTCGGATGCCGAGCTGGCCATCGTCACCGCCAAGGATCCTGACGGACTGGATCTCATCCGGCACTCCACCGCTCACTTGTTGGCCTATGCCGTCAAAACATTGTTCCCTGATGCGCAGGTCACGATCGGGCCGGTAATTGATAACGGCTTCTACTACGACTTCTCGTACAAGCGTCCCTTTACACCGGAAGATCTCGAACTCATCGAGAAGAAGATGGTCGAGCTCGCGCGCAAGAACGAGACGGTCGTCCGGGAGGAGTGGAAGCGCGACGACGCCGTGGAATTCTTCCGCAGCATCGGAGAGCACTACAAGGCCGAGATCATTGCGTCCATTCCCGCGGAGGAAGGCATCAGCCTGTATCGCGAGGGGGACTTCATCGACTTGTGCCGCGGGCCGCACGTGCCCTCCACCGGACACCTTAAGGTGTTCAAGCTGATGAGCGTGGCCGGCGCATACTGGCGTGGAGACAGCAACAACGAGATGCTGCAACGCATCTACGGTACGGCGTGGGCCACTAAGGAAGAGCAGGCGGCCTACCTCAAGATGATCGAGGAAGCCGAAAAGCGCGATCACCGCCGCCTGGGCCGCGAGCTGGATCTTTTCCACATGCAGGAAGAGGCGCCCGGTCTGATCTTTTGGCATCCCAAGGGATGGACGATCTGGCAGCAGGTGGAGCAGTACATGCGTGCCGTGTATCGCGACAACGGCTACCAGGAGATCAAGGCGCCCCAGATTCTGGACCTTTCACTGTGGAAGAAAACCGGCCACTGGGATAACTACGCCGAGAACATCTTCACGACGGAATCCGAGAACCGAATGTACGGTCTCAAGCCAATGAACTGCCCGGGACACGTGCAGATCTTCAATGCCGGGCTGCATTCCTATCGTGAGTTGCCGATTCGTTACGGCGAGTTCGGCCAGTGCCACCGGAACGAACCCTCCGGTTCGCTGCATGGCATGATGCGCGTGCGCGGCTTCACCCAAGACGACGGCCACATTTTCTGCACAGAAGATCAGTTGCAGGATGAATGCGCGGCATTCACTGCACTGCTGCAGAAGGTTTACGCCGATTTCGGCTTCACCGAGATCCTGTACAAGGTCGCTACGCGGCCGGAAAAGCGTATCGGTTCGGACGAGGTCTGGGACAAGGCTGAGCAGGCACTGATGGAGAGCCTGCGCCGCACGGGATGCGAGTACGAGGTGTCTCCGGGTGAGGGCGCCTTCTACGGCCCCAAGATTGAATACACACTGAAGGACGCGATTGGACGTCACTGGCAGTGCGGAACCATCCAGGTCGACTTCTCGATGCCGCAACGCCTGGGTGCCGAGTACGTCGATGCACAGGACCAACGCCGTACGCCTGTGATGCTGCACCGCGCTATCCTTGGCTCATTCGAGCGTTTCATTGGTATGCTCATTGAAAACCACGCGGGCGCGTTGCCGGCATGGCTGGCGCCGCACCACGCTGTAGTGTGTTGCATTTCGGAGCCTTCAGCCGAGTACGCAGAGCAACTGGCCGGAAGCCTGAAAAAACAAGGGTTTAGGGCGTTCGCGGATTTGCGCGGTGAAAAGATCACTCGTAAAATTCGAGAGCACAGCATGCAGAAATTGCCCTACATTCTGGTTGTGGGTGAGAAAGAACGCGAAAATGGCACCGTTGCCGTTCGTGCTCGGGGGGGCGTCGATCTCGGCGTCATGACGCTCGAAGCCTTTACCCAACGCCTGCAGCAGGACATTTCCAACCGGACTTGACCATGCGCCGATGCGCAGCCGCGTTCAAGTCCGAATTGATTAATCGTTTTAGGAGTTCTAGATATCGCAACCGAAAAAGCTCATCGCATCAATGGTGAAATCCGTATCCCCGAGGTGCGACTCATAGGATTGGATGGTGAACAGCTCGGCGTCGTACGTACGTCCGAAGCCCTTGACCTCGCGGAGCAGAACGAAGTCGATCTCGTCGAGATCGCTCCGAACGCTTCCCCTCCCGTGTGCAAGCTCATGGACTATGGCAAGTTCAAGTACCAAGAGCAGAAGCGCCAACAAGAGGCGAAGGCCAAGCAGAAGATCATCCAGGTTAAAGAGGTCAAGTTCCGTCCAGGAACAGACGAAGGCGACTACCAGGTGAAGCTGCGCAATCTCAAGCGCTTCCTCGAAGAGGGCGACAAGGCGAAGGTCACCTTGCGTTTCCGGGGCCGCGAGATGGCTCACCAGGAACTCGGTATGCGTGTGCTGGAACGGGTACGCGACGACCTGGGCGAACTGTGCCAGGTTGAAGCCATGCCCAAGCTGGAAGGGCGACAGATGGTCATGGTCCTGGCCCCCAAGAAAAAGGCGGTCAAGCCGGGCGAAGCGTCCGCCTAAGCGACAGACTCAGCGTCCGGGCGGACGCATCGGAACCCGGGCCCAACGGCTCTGGGGCCACAACACCCGGCGCTGTCACATCACTTGCCCGCCGTGCCCATGCGCGGCGGGCAGTTTCACAGGTACACCATGCACGTACTGTTCATCATTGATCCCTTACCTTCGCTGAAGGCCTACAAGGACTCCTCCGTGGCGATGATGCAGGCGCTTGTGGCGCGTGGTCATCGTCTGAGTGTGGCCTACCAGCCGGATCTCTTCATCGACGAAGGTCAGGTCAAAGCGGTCAGTCAAGCGATCGAACTCGTGGACGGCGCAGACTTGCACTCCCCGCAGTGGTGGCGTAGCGTGGGCGACGCAGCCGAGCAGCCGCTCAATGACTTCGATGCCGTGGTCATGCGCAAGGACCCGCCCTTCGACATGGAGTACGTGTACGCCACGCACCTGCTGGAGTACGCGGAGGCGCAAGGCGCACGGGTATTCAACTCGGGGGCCGCGATACGGAATCATCCGGAAAAGCTGGCTATTACGGAATTCCCGGACTTCACCGCTCCCACGCTAGTCAGCCGTGATATGCGCCGCATCCGTGCGTTTCATCAGTTGCACGGAGATGTGGTCGTCAAACCCCTCGACGGCATGGGCGGCAGCGGCGTGTTCCGGTTGCGGCCCGAAGAGCACAATTTGGGCAGTATTCTGGAAATGCTGACCCAAGAGGGCGCCCGCACGATCATGGCTCAGCGCTACATTCCAGAGATCGTCAATGGTGACAAGCGCATCCTGCTGATTGGTGGCGAGCCGGTCCCGTTCTCATTGGCGCGCATTCCGCTCGCGGGCGAAACACGAGGCAACCTCGCCGCCGGCGGCCGCGGCGTTGCGCAACCGCTGACTGACCGAGATCGCGAAATCGCTCGGCATGCGAGCGAACGCCTTGCGGGGCGCGGCCTTCTCCTGGTTGGCCTGGACGTGATTGGCGATTATCTGACCGAAGTTAACGTCACTAGTCCGACCTGCTTTGTGGAAATCACCGAACAGACCGGCTTCAATGTCGGCGATTTCTTCGCGGCCGCGTTGGAAAAGGCGGTAGGAGCCTGAATGGCCCGCATCGTACTCGTCATGCATGAACCTTTGGGTCGCGCCTTCGCTGAATGCGCGTCGCACGTATTGGGGCGCGAGCCCCAACTAACTGTGTTCGACGTGGTTGCAGACGAGAACCCGGAAGTGGCTTCGGAGCGCTTGATACGGTTGTTGTCGGGGCCTTCGGACGGCGCGACGCTGATCCTGTCCGATATCTTCGGTGCCACACCATTCAATATCGCGCGCAAGGCGCTGGCACATCTTTCAGACCGGGGCGTTCAGGGCCACCTGGTCACCGGCACCAATCTTTGCATGGTGCTCAAGGCGCTGACGGCCAATCAGGACGACCCCGAGAAATTCAGCGAAACGATCAGGCAGGCGGCCGTGCGCGGCATTGTGGACGCCGCGACGCTCGTCTGATGCTTCCAGCGATCGACCACGGACTTCATAATCATCACAACATGCCATCCATCGATATCGTCATCACCAATAAACTCGGTCTGCATGCTCGCGCGGCCGCCAAGCTGACACAAACCGCCGGTCGATTCCAGTCCGAGGTGTATATCGCCCGGGGAACGCAACGCGTGAATGCGAAGAGCATCATGGGGGTCATGATGCTGGCCGCGGGACTAGGCGTAACCGTTACCGTGGATGCCGAAGGTGAAGACGCCGCTGCGGCCCTGGAAGCCATTCAACATCTCTTTGAAAACAAGTTCGGCGAGCAGGAGTGAGCGCCTCTCGCGAGCCCGACCACGCTACCCAGCAAACGCTACCTAGCAATTATGACGACCGCCACTTCCTCCTCGCCCCCCGCTTTCAGCGCCATGGTCTGCATGCAAGGGCAGGGCGTCGTCAAAGGTTATGCCATTGGCCGCGCGGCTATCATGAGCGCCGCCGCACTGGAGGTCGCCCACTACCGCATACTCGATGAAGACGTCGAAGCCGAGTGCGGACGTCTGGTGTCCGCCGTGGCGCAGGCAGGGCAGGATCTGCAAGCCGTGATCGAGTCCTTGCCCGCCGACGCTCCGCGCGAGATGGGGCCTCTGCTGGACGTGCACCGCCTGCTGCTGGAAGACCCGATGCTCACGCGTCAGGCCTGCGATTTCATCCGGGAACGACATTACAACGCGGAATGGGCGTTGACCACGCAAGGCCAGATCCTTGCGGAGCAGTTTGCTGCGATGGACGATGAGTACCTGCGTGAGCGCAGCGCCGATATTCGACAGGTGATTGAACGTGTGTTGCGCGTGCTCTCGGGCACCACGAGCCTGCTGACCAATCTGGAAACGGTCAGTAATTCGGACGACCCTCTCATCGTAGTCGCCCGCGATATCTCGCCTGCGGATATGTTGCGGCTCAAGGGGGCTCGTTTCGCCGCCTTCCTCACGGACCTCGGCGGCCCAACGTCGCACACGGCGATTGTCGCTCGCAGCATGAACGTGCCCGCGGTCGTGGGGCTGGGCCATGTCCGTGGGCTGGTGCGGGATGGCGATATGCTGGTGGCGGACGGTGCCACAGGCGTCGTGCTGGTGAATCCGTCTCAGCAGGTTCTGGAGGAGTATCGGGAGCGCCAGGCGGCTTATTTGCGAGAGCGCGAGGAGCTGGCTTCGCTGCGCGACGCACCGGCCATTACCCTCGATGGCATTCCTGTGCGGCTGTACGCCAATATCGAACTGCCAGAGGAAGCGCCTTTGGCGCTCGCAGCGGGCGCCGAAGGGATCGGCCTGTTCCGTAGCGAATTCCTATTCATGGGGCGTGCCGACCTCCCGTCGGAACAAGAGCAATACGACGCCTATGTATCAGTCGTAAAAGCCATGGAGGGCCGGCCGGTCACGATACGGACCTTGGATATCGGTTCCGATAAGACGCTGGATGGCGATGTGACCGTCGCCACCAATCCGGCGCTGGGCTTGCGCGCCATCCGTTATTGCCTGGCTAAACCCGAACTGTTCGCCACTCAGTTGCGCGCCTTGCTGCGCGCGACCGTGCATGGGCACGTGCGCATCTTGATACCCATGATCTCGCACATGCACGAGGTCCGCGCCGCACACCAGGCGATCGAGGCGGCATGCCGCGAACTCGACGCAAGGGGCGTCGCATACACCCGCAATTTTTCCGTGGGCGCAATGGTGGAGATTCCCGCCATGGCCATTGCGATCGAACCCTTCCTCGACGCGCTGGACTTCCTTTCCATCGGCACCAACGACCTCATTCAGTACACGCTTGCGATCGACCGGGGAGACGCCGACGTTTCGGCGCTTTACGACCCCATGCATCCCGCTGTGCTAAGGCTGATCGCCCACACCATCAACGCGGGTGAACGTGCCGGGAAGCCGGTAGCCGTGTGCGGGGAGATGGCTGGGGATTCACGGGTGACGCGCATGTTGCTGGGGCTGGGCTTGAAGGAATTTTCCATGCATCCGCAGCAACTGCTGGATGTGAAGAAGGAAATTCGCCACGCCCATTCCAATGCACTGAGAGCCAAAGTAGCGGCGGCCCTGAATAGGGCCGCACGCATCGACTTGGACGAACTGGCCGCCTGATGTCGATCAATAGTGGTAGGCGGTTTCTCCGTGGCTATTGATGTCCAGGCCTTCGCGCTCGACTTCCGGCGACACCCGCAGGCCGCATAGCTTGTTCGCCACAAAGTAAGCGATCCACGCTGCGATACCCGACCATGCGATGGTGATCAGGATGCCTTCGAACTGGATCCACAGCTGGTAAGGCATTTCGGACATCGACGCGAGACCCGGTCCACCCAGTGCTTGCGCATTGAACACGCCTGTTAGCATGGCTCCCACGATACCGCCCACGCCGTGAATGCCGAAGACGTCGAGGCTGTCATCGGCACGCAGCAGACGCTTCAGACCGCTGACGCCCCACACACATGCTGCACCCGCGGCGATCCCGATCAAGAGGGCGCCACCCGGGCCGACGAGACCTGCGGCAGGCGTGACACCGACCAGTCCGGCCACAGCCCCTGAACTGGCGCCCAACAACGAGGGGTGACCCTTGACCTTCCATTCCACGATCAGCCAGGCCAGTACACCGCCGGCAGTGGCCAGAAGCGTATTGAAGAAGGCGAGGGCGGTGACTTCGGAGGCACCCAGAGCCGAACCGGCATTGAAGCCAAACCAGCCCACCCACAGCAGCGCAGCCCCGATCATCGCCATCGGCAGGTTGTGCGGTTGCATGGATTCTCGTCCGAAACCAAGACGATGCCCCACGACCCATGCACCCACCAGTCCGGCGACACCGGCATTGATATGCACGACGGTCCCGCCGGCGAAATCAAGCGCACCACGCTCGAACAACCAGCCGCCCGGCGCCCACACCATGTGTGCGATGGGAAGGTAAGCCAACGTCATCCAGATGACCGTGAACACCATGACGGCCGAGAAGCGCACGCGCTCTGCGATACCGCCCACTACCAGCGCGCAGGTGATGCCCGCAAAGGTTGCCTGGAATGCTGCAAAGGAAAGTTCCGGAATACTGCCGGCCATTTCGTAGGTTCCCGCGCTCAGGTCGTACATGCCGGAGAACATCAGGCGCTGCAGGCCACCAAAGAAGGCATTGCCCTCGGTAAAGGCCAAGGAATATCCATACAGAAACCAGAGCACGACGGCCAGGCAGAACGTGGCCATCACCTGTACCAGCACGGACAGTACGTTTTTGGCTCGCACCAGGCCGCCGTAGAAGAGCGCCAAGCCGGGCACCACCATCATCAGCACGAGCAGGGTCGAGAGGCTGACCCATGCCAGATCGGCTTTATCCATTTTTTTCTCCCATTGGATTAGAGTGCACTGTCGCCCTGTTCGCCGGTGCGGATGCGGATGGCCTGTTCAAGCGGCACCACGAAGACCTTGCCGTCGCCGATCTTTCCAGTGTGAGCCGCTGCGCATAGCGCTTCGACTGCCTGTTCGACCAAAGCGTCGGCCACGGCGAGTTCCAGCCTCAGCTTGGGCAGGAAATCCACCGTGTACTCCGCGCCTCGATACAGCTCGGTGTGACCCTTCTGGCGGCCGAAACCCTTTACCTCCATGACCGTCATCCCCTGGATGCCGATATCGGACAAGGCTTCACGTACCTCGTCCAGCTTGAACGGCTTGATGACTGCCGTGATCAGCTTCATGAACTTTCTCCCTGTTGGTTGCGTTCTCCCCACTTAACGCAACGACCGTGCCAATTTTCTGGTCGGAAACGAGGCTCCCAAGGCCCCGGAATTGCACCAGGACAGTGCAGGCGATCTGTCTATGAACCAAATTTGTGCAGACGCGTGTGTGGTGCGTAGACCGCGATACGTAACAAAGTCGCTAGGTCGGAGGCTGGGTTGTATCGACGGGCAACGAGCGTGGGCTCCAGTAATGTCGGCTTACACAGCGTACCGGTGTACGGCCTATGCACCGATAGAATCAAAACAGGTAATCGGCTATCTGAGCCGCCCAACCCCTGCGGCGCAGCATTTTGCCGCGGGACTCAAGTGGAGAGGAAGTTATGGAAATACGACGCACCCATTTGGCATTCGCTGCTGCGGCAATTTCGCTGGGCTTGTTGAGCGCTTGCTCCGACGAAGCGGACACCCCCGCGGACACGCCGGCCGAACAAGTGACACCCGCGCCCAGCACGCCACCCACGGAAGGTACGCCGCCATCCACCAGTTCCACAGTGCCGCCGGCGGACACGCCGCCTATGGACAGCACATCGCCGTCAGCGAGTCCCAATAGCGGCACGACGACTCCCGATAGCGGTATGACCACCCCGGATAGCAGCTCGACGCCGCCCTCGTCGTCTGCGGATCCGACGTCGCCTTCGTCCGGCACTGAACCGGATGCCGGCGGAACAACACAGGATCCCGCATCCAGTACGACACCTTCTTCTTGATTCGGCAAGCCGGAGCGTAAGGTCCGGCTTCGTCAGAAACTCAAGGGTCAACGGGCGCGATGCGCCCGTTTTTCTATACACTACGTATAACAACGTAGGAGGTGCCAATGATCAATCGGAACGACTGGGTCGAAGATTTCCAGAAGAACTTCTCGGAGCTGCTTGCCCGCAGTCCGGCCGCTGATATCGAGCGCAACATGAAGGCGTTCATGGCCCAGACGTTTTCGCGCCTGGATCTTGTGACGCGCGAAGAATTCGATGTTCAGGTCCAACTGCTGGATAAGGCGCTGCAGCGCATTACCGCCCTGGAATCAAGATTGGCGCAGCTGGACGGTGTGCCGATGCCTCATCAGGCGGCCGGCCCGGCATCTACTGACACGCCGGCAGGCGATCTTAAATCCCCTGGTACGGCTAGCTACCCGTAATTTCCACGGGACACACGCACGGTACGGGAGCGTGCTCCCGGGGGCAGTTCGCGCACATACTCAGCCTTCCTGAGTTCGCATCTGCCCAATCATGTCCCTGGCCATTCTCGCCAGCCGCAGTCTGTACGGCTACCAGGCTCAGCCTGTTCGTGTAGAGGTCCACGTCGGTCCTGGCCTGCCGTCCTTCATCATCGTTGGCCTGCCTGACGCCGGTGTTCGCGAAAGCAGGGAACGGGTACGCTCTGCCTTGCAATCCTGTGGATACGAGTTTCCGGCCGGGCGCATTACGGTCAACCTTGCGCCCGCTGATCTTCCCAAGGATTCGGGACGATTCGACCTTGCCATTGCGCTGGGCCTGTTATTGGCCACCGGTCAGGCCTCATCCTCGGGCGTACAGCAGGTGTACGAGATCCCGCAGCGCGTGTTCGTAGGCGAGCTTTCTCTAAGCGGAGCGCTGAACCCCGTCACGGGTGCGCTGGTCATTGCCATGGCAATCGCAAGAGAGTCGCCGGGTGTTTCGCTGACCCTGCCTGCCGACAGCGCGGCAGTGGCGGCTCAGGTGCCTGGCATTGAAGTGTATGCCGCCGGCACACTTACCGATGTGGTGGAAGACCTGCTTGGTCGGCGATCCCTAGCCCTTGTGTCGCCGCCGCCTTCCAGCACGCTCGAAGCACCGGTCGGACCTTGTCTGTCGGAAGTCTATGGCCAGGAGGCCGGACGGCGAGCGCTCGAGATTGCGGCATCCGGAGGGCACAGCCTGCTCATGTGCGGACCGCCCGGGGTAGGGAAGAGCATGTTGGCGCAACGCTTGCCGGGTCTTCTTCCTCCGCTGGATGCCATGCAGAGTCTTGAAGTGGCTGCGCTGCATGGACTAACCGGACGCGATCCGCAGCCGGTGCGAGAGCCCCCTTTCCGGGCGCCGCACCATACCGCGACCGTTCCCGCTTTGATTGGCGGGGGTGCGCACCCGCGTCCTGGAGAGATCAGCCTCGCGCACCATGGCGTACTGTTTCTGGACGAGCTTCCAGAATTCCACCGTCCTGTTCTGGAGTCGCTGAGAGAGCCACTGGAGACAGGTAGCGTCAGCATCGCTCGGGCGCGCATGAGCTGCACCTTTCCCGCCAAGTTCCAGTTGGTGGCCGCCATGAATCCTTGTCCTTGCGGCTGGGCGGGGCACCCCCGCAAGCCTTGCATCTGCGCGCAGGCGCGCATCGAAGCGTATCGGCAACGCCTCTCCGGCCCCTTACTGGACCGCATCGATCTTCATGTCGGTTTGGGATCGCCGCAAGAGGCATGGTTCGAGGCGCCGCCGGGCGAGAGGTCGGCGACTGTGCGTGACCGCGTGCTGCAGTGCCGGGATCGGCAGATGTCTCGGCAAGCGTGTCTCAATGCGCATCTGACCGGCGACTCCTTGAAGCGTCACGCCGGGACGGAGCGGGCTGGTGCTGCGCTACTGAGGCAAGCCACACTGCGCTGGTCGTGGTCGGCGCGCGCTGTGCATCGCGTGCTGCGCGTGGCGCGAACCTTGGCAGACATGCAGGAGTGCAGGCAGATAGAAGCGCCGCACATTGCCGAGGCCTTGCAATTCCGCCCCGGATGGAAGGCTTGACGCCGTGCATGCTGCCCCAACGTTGAGCCGCCAACTTCACATTTCGCCCCAACACGGAGCATGACTGCCGTGTAAGCGTTTCTTTACTAACGTAAAAATTGGCACGCCCTTTGCGATGACGAGGACAGTACTCGTCATGACAACCAAGGAGCGTCTCATCATGAAGCAGATCAGCATTGCCGTCGCCATGTCCTGCCTGGCCCTTACCTCCGTCGCAGGGGCCCAGTCGGTCACTGCCGCCGGGGAACCGGAGTGGACCTTCAGCGCCAATTTGTCGGCCGTTTCGGAATACCGGTATCGTGGCATCATGCAAACCAACGCCAAGCCGGCGGTGCAGGGTGGCTTCGACATTGCACATCGTAGCGGCTTCTATATTGGAAACTGGAATTCCAGTATCAGCTGGCTGTCCGACGCGGATCCTGAGGTCTCGTCCAGCGTCGAAATGGATTTCTATGCCGGCTACGTACATCAGTTCAGTGAACAGCTGTCGATGGATGTCGGTGTGCTGTATTACTACTATCCAGGCAGCTACCCGGGCGGTTTCAATGACCCGGACACGACGGAAGCCTACGTTGGGTTGACCTATGGCCCGGTGTCGTTCAAGTACTCCCATGCGTTTACCGATCTCTTTGGCGCACCCGATTCCAAGAACAGCCAGTACTACGACTTGAGTGCCAGCGTGCCCACCGGTATTTGGGATCTGAACCTGGACGCCCATGTCGGCTACCAGAAGATCCGCAACATGGACGATGGTTCGTACACGGATTGGAGTCTAGGCTTGAGCCGCGATTTCGGCCCCTTCTCGGTGTCACTCGCCTATATCGACACCAATGCGGATCGTGATCTCTATACGAATGCCGACGGGCGTTACACTGGCCGTGCCGCCGCAGTACTGAATTTATCGGCCTCATTCTGAGGAATCTATCCGACCTCCCAACGGCCTCTGTGCCAGTGCACAGAGGCCGTATTCCTTGTTAGACAGCTTTCTAGAATCGTCATATAATTAGCGGCTTACCTTGGTTTGCAGCAGCGATTTATTCGAAGCAGCGAATCTATTCGAAGCTGTGATTTGCTTGCGAAGCAGGCTTCAAGGTAACCACTAAGCAGATGTCGGGTTTGAAAGTGTGGCCAGTTTGGTTTGACCACCACCTGCATGTGCAGCTAACAAAGAGTTCAATCATCATGCCCAAGATGAAGACCAAGAAAGGCGCTGCCAAGCGCTTTAAGGTCCGCGGTAGCGGCTCCATCAAGCGGGGTCAGGCGTTCAAGCGCCACATCCTCACCAAGAAGACGACCAAGAACAAGCGCCAGCTGCGCGGTTCCACGGCGGTGCACGATGCCGACGTCGCTTCTGTCAAGGCAATGTTGCCTTTCGCTTGATTAAGGGAGTCCATATATGCCACGCGTAAAACGCGGCGTTACCGCCCGCGCACGTCACAAGAAGGTTATCAAGGCAGCCAAGGGTTATCGCGGTCGCCGCGGTAATGTATTCCGGGTTGCTAAACAGGCGGTCATGAAGGCCGGGCAGTATGCCTACCGCGACCGTCGCAACAAGAAGCGCACGTTCCGTGCCCTTTGGATCACTCGTATCAATGCGGCATGCCGCGAACTGGGCGTAACCTACAGCGCCTTCATCGCCGGCACCAAGAAGGCTCAGATCGAACTGGATCGCAAGGTTCTTGCGGACATGGCGGTCAACGACAAGGCCGGCTTCGCTGCAGTGGTCGCACAGGCCAAGGCGGCATTGGCTTCCTGATCCGCTAGGATACGGTTATATCTGCGAACGGGGCTCCATGGGGCTCCGTTTGCATTTGGAAGGGCACAAAATGACATCCCAGGTCGATGATCTGATCGTTCAGGCACAAGAACAATTCGCACAGGCGCAAGACGCGGCCGCACTGGAAAACGCAAAGGCGCGCTTTCTTGGCAAGCAGGGTGCGCTGACCGCCATGCTCAAGGGCCTGGCCGCGCTTGATGCCGATCGCAAGCGCGAAGAGGGCGCACGCATCAACCAGCTCAAGCAGCAGGTCGAGGCTTTGTTGAACGCCCGCCGTGCCGAGCTGCAACAGGCCGAGCTCGATCGTCGGTTGGCTGCAGAAACAATCGATGTCACGCTGCCGGGACGCGGACGCGGCTTCGGTGGGATACACCCGGTCATTCAGGCCTGGCAACGCGTTGAGGCGATCTTCCGTTCCATTGGTTTCGACGTTGCCGACGGCCCCGAGATCGAGAACGACTGGACCAACTTCACGGCCCTGAACAATCCAGAGAATCACCCCGCGCGTTCCATGCAGGACACGTTCTACGTCGACATCAACGACGAGAACGGCTTGCCCCTGCTGCTGCGCACGCATACCAGCCCCATGCAGGTACGCTATGCTCGCTCCCACAAGCCCCCGATCAAGGTGATCGCCCCGGGACGCACGTACCGTGTCGACAGCGACGCCACGCACTCGCCGATGTTCCATCAGGTCGAGGGGCTGTGGATCGCAGAAGACATCTCCTTCGCCGATCTCAAGGGCGTCTATACAGAGTTTCTCCGGGCCTTCTTCGAGACAGACGATCTCAGTGTCCGTTTCCGCCCGTCGTTCTTCCCGTTCACCGAACCCTCCGCCGAGATCGACATGATGTTCACCTCGGGTCCCAACCAGGGGCGCTGGCTCGAGATCTCGGGCTCCGGACAGGTGCATCCGCAAGTGGTCCGCAACTATGGCTTGGATCCCGAACGCTACATCGGCTTCGCATTCGGCTCCGGTCTGGAGCGCCTGGCCATGCTGCGTTATGGCGTCAACGATCTGCGCCTGTTCTTTGAAGGCGACCTGCGCTTCCTGCGCCAGTTCAATCGCTGATCCACCGTCGACCGCCCGAATCAATCGAGAAGAACATCATGCTATTTCCAGAATCCTGGCTTCGCGCCTACGTCAATCCCGAGATCGATACCGAGGAGCTGTCGCACCGCCTGACCATGGCGGGGCTGGAGGTCGAGGACACCCAGGCTGTCGCTCCCGCGTTTTCGGGCATCGTGGTCGCCCATATTGTGGAAGTCGAGCCGCACCCGAATGCCGACCGGCTGCGTGTCTGCCGGGTCGACGACGGCAGTGGATCGATGCTGCAAATTGTATGCGGCGCGCCCAATGCAGCCGCTGGCCTCAAGGTGCCGCTCGCACGCGTGGGGGCGGAGCTTCCGGGCGGAATGAAGATCGGTCCGGTCAAGATGCGCGGCGTGGAATCCGCCGGCATGTTGTGTTCGGCGCGTGAGCTGGGTCTGTCACAGGATCACGCTGGCTTGCTGGAACTGGACGCCTCTGCGCCAGTCGGCACCGATTTGCGCAGCTATCTCGAACTGGACGACACGGTCTTTGAACTAAAGCTTACGCCCAACCGCGCGGACTGCCTGTCCATCCGTGGCGTGGCGCGTGAAGTTGCCGCACTCACCGGCGCTGAGATCAAGCCGATCAAGGTCGAAGCCGTAGTGCCTGGCATCGCGGATCGGTTGCCGGTCAAGGTCGAGGCACCGGACCTGTGCGGGCGTTTCGCTGGCCGCGTCATCCGCGGCGTGAACGCTCGCGCCGAGACACCCGCCTGGATGAAACAGCGTCTGGAACGGGCAGGGCAGCGTTCGATCTCCGCCTTGGTCGATATCTCCAACTACGTGATGCTGGAGCTCGGCCGTCCCACTCACGTCTTTGATCTAACCCGGATCCATGGGGGTCTCACGGTTCGCTGGGCCAAGCAAGGCGAGAAGCTGGAGCTGCTCAACGGCCAGGTCGTGGACCTGGAGCCGGATGTCGGCGTGATCGCCGCCGGCGACATGGTCGAGAGCCTGGCCGGCATCATGGGCGGTGAGGCTTCCGCCGTGACGCTGGACACGACGGATATCTATCTGGAAGGCGCGTTCTGGTGGCCCGAGGCCATCATGGGCCGGGCCCGTCGCTACAAGTTCAGCTCGGATGCCAGCCATCGATTCGAGCGGGGGGTGGATTTCTCCAACATCCCGGAAGACCTGGAATACGTCACCCGTCTCATTATCGATATTTGTGGTGGCCAGGCGGGCCCACTGGACGATCAGATCATCGCCTTGCCGGAGCGCGCGCCCGTGCGCATGCGCCTGGAGCGCTGTCGGCGCGTGCTGGGTGTGCCGGTCGAGCGCGCAGAGGTCGAAAGCATTTTCACGCGTCTGGGCTTGCCCTTCACCTTCAAGGACGACGTTTTCGTGGTCGAGCCGCCGAGCTTCCGCTTCGATATTGTCATCGAAGAGGATCTCATCGAAGAGGTGGCCCGCATCTACGGCTTCGAGCGCATCCCCGATCTGCCTCCGCGCGCCCGCGCCAACATGCGAGTGAGCCCGGAAACGCTGCGTGGTCCGCACGAACTGCGCTTCCGCATGGCCGCGCTGGATTACCAGGAAGTCATTAATTTTTCCTTCGTGGAAGAGGCCTGGGAGCGCGACTACTGCGGCGAAACCAATCCGATCCGCCTGCTGAATCCCATCGCAAGCCAGCTCGCCGTCATGCGCACCAGCCTGATCGGCGGTCTGGTGGCCAACATCGCCCACAATATGCGGCATCGACAAAGCCGCGTGCGCGTGTTTGAGCTGGGGCGCGTATTCAAGCGGAATCCAGACGCCGTGAACGGTGCATTGAGCGTGGCTGGCGTTGAGCAACCGACCCGCCTGGCGGCTGCCGCCTGGGGACCCGCGTTCGAAGAGCAGTGGGGCGCTCCGATCCGTCCGGTGGACTTCTACGACGTGAAGAGCGATCTTGTGGCTCTGCTCGGCGCACGCGCCGATGCACTGCAGTGCATTCCCGCCGTTCACCCGGCCCTGCATCCCGGCCGCAGTGCCCGGCTTGAACTCGACGGCAAGGTCGTGGGCTGGTTGGGGGAGCTGCACCCGCGTTGGGTGCAGAAGGCGGAGCTCGGCCAAGCGCCGGTCGTATTCGAGATCGACGTCGACGCCATTTCGCAAGGTGCGATGCCCGTCTTGGCTGATCTTTCCCGTCAGCCGGTGGCCATTCGCGACTTGGCGGTGTGGGTCGACAGCGCAGTCAGCTATCAGGATTTGTTGAAAACACTTACCCGGACGATCGCCGCGGATGCTAACCTAAGTGTCGTGCGGGACATTCGTCTGTTCGACGTGTGGCGTGACAAGTCCGCCGCAAGCGACGAAAAGAGTCTCGCATTCCGCTTCTGGCTGCAGAACCCCGACGCCACGCTTGACGACGCGACGGTCGACGAATGTATGGCCACCCTGCTGCAGGCCCTCGTGCAACATCACGGCGCGCGCCAGCGGGCTTGAGACCGGCAGAAGGAGTTTTCATGAATGTAGAACGTACGTTGACCAAGGCCGAACTCGCCGAACTGCTGTTCGAACGAGTCGGTCTCAACAAACGCGAAGCCAAAGATATCGTTGACACCTTCTTCGAAGAAATTCGCGAAGCGCTAGCTCGCGGCACCGAAGTCAAGCTGTCGGGATTCGGAAATTTCCAAGTCCGCGACAAGCCTCCTCGTCCGGGTCGTAACCCCAAGACGGGCGAGGTGATTCCCATTGCGGCGCGCCGCGTGGTAACGTTTCATGCTAGTCAGAAGCTCAAGAGCGTCGTCGAACAGGCTGGCCATCCGGTGCCTAAGGCCTGAAGCGGTGCATAACTATAATTGGCTACAGAAACGTCCATGAGCACGAGCGAAACTTCCGTCGAACTGCCTCCCATTCCCGCCAAGCGATACTTCACGATCGGTGAAGTCAGCGAACTCTGTTGCGTGAAGCCTCACGTGCTGCGCTACTGGGAACAGGAATTCACTCAGTTGAAGCCGCTCAAGCGCCGCGGCAATCGGCGCTATTATCAGCATCACGAAGTGCTGTTGATCCGGCGTATCCGTCATTTGCTGTACGAAGAAGGCTTCACGATCAGCGGCGCTCGCAACCGGCTGGGCGATGCCTCCGACAGGGCGGCGTACGATCCGGAAGCAGCGGTTCGCCTCACGGCCACGGAATTGCAAACGCTCCGCGCCGATCTCACCGCTGTGCGTGAGCGACTGGCCGAAGCCTTGGCCGAGTCCGAAAAAGGCCTGACGCCGGCAGGCGACTTCCACCTGGCACCCTAAGCCGGCTTCTGAATCTTCAAGGTAGCGGCGCGTTCCGAGCATGAAAGACACGCGAGCGCGCCGGTTATACGCGCCGGTTATATTTACGGCCGAGAATCGCGCGTGATTGCGCCGCCCGTCGCCGCCCCCGGTGCACCTGTTGCGGCGCCGGCCGCCTCGGCGCCGAATACCGCCATGCGCCCAATGAACAGAATGGGGCCGTTCGGTACACCTGCTGCGGCATCGGCATCTTTTTCGAGGGTGATTTCCAGCAGCTGATCCTCTGCGATGGCCCCGAGCTGTGCGGCCGGCACCTGGACCGGCCGGTTAGGGTCGATGCGCCCGAGTAAACGGGGTTCCGGGATCGTCTCGCTGCGTGTCCAAAGCAAGGTCTGGCCGCCGACCGGAACCTCAGTATGCACCAGCGGCCGCATCATCAGGTTGCCTTGTGGATCCAGCGTAGCAGTCCAGCCGGGTGTGCTGCTGGATCCCGGCGGCTGCAAAATGGCGGCGCGGGTGGGAGCCACCTTCACAACTTGAACGGGAGGTGGCGGGGGTTCGCCCGGCAGCATGAATCCGACAATAGCGGCCGTTGTCGCGCATAGGCCGATCAGCCGCCAGAACCACAGTTTCCTGACCAACCGGCGTCGCGCTTTTTCCGCGTCGGGCGACGGATTCACGGAAGGAGAGGTCGCCACGTGATCTGACTGCGACTGTGGATTCGGCACCGGATCGATGTGTGGCGTGATGCCGCGCGTCACGTTGGCCGGCGGTGTCTTGGCGGACGTCGGCGGTGAGGCAGGCGTTGACACAGGGTCCTGCGCGGGCGTCGACCTGGATGTGGCGATGGGCTTCTGCGTGGGCGCCGGGATGTGCCCGGCTACCGGCGTGGGCTTGGCCGCCGATGTCGGCTTGGATGGTTGCTTCGGCTCAGACGCAAATGGTGAATCCGCCGGCGGCATCGAAATCGGAGGTGCCGAGCGCTGACGCAGAAGTTGCGGTTGTGGCGGCGGCTGGAGCGCGGCCGGCGGATCGATGCCCAGTGTGCGCTGAAGCCGTTCCCTTAACGCCGGGGCCGGCTGCATGCGAGGAATGGCATCGACCAGCGAAAGAAGCCAGGCTTCCCAGGCCAGGGCCAGGGCCAGCGCTTCGTCATCGCGACTCAACAGTATGTGAATCTGCGCGCGCTCCTCAGGCTTGAGCAGACCGCATACATATTCAGCAATGGCAATCGACGGATCGTCAAGGCGAGCGGGGGAATCGAGTCGGCTCATGCTGCGGTGTCCCGGATGCGATTGCGCACAAGCTGACGCAGCCCGGCCTCGTCATGCCTCAGCCACGCCGACAAGCGGCCGTAATCGGCCCCATGCAGATAAGCATGGGCGACTGCCTCGAAAGCGGTCGTGTCTCCGTTCGTGGCGAGCTGTGCCAAGCGGCCTCGCACAGACGAGGCGGGCGGCAGTGGAGGTGGGTCAATGGGAGGTACCGCGTTCGACTGGACCCGACGATTGTGTGCTAGATGACGTAAGACACTGTAGATCCAAGGGCGCGCCGGTCCCATGGCAGGATCATATTGGTCGGCGTTGCGCCAGATCAGCACGAACGTATCGTGCAAGAGGCCTTCGGCATCGCTGGGCACCAAGCGTTTGCACAGTGCCAGCATGTGTGGCGCTTCGTTGTCGTACAGCTGGTGAAATGCCGCCTGATCACCGCGTGCGCAGGCGATCAGTGCGGCCGCATGGTCAAACGGGGCGGCTTCCAATGACTTCTCCGGTCGGCGCCCGGGCTGCGGGCAAAACCCGTATTGTAGGGGCTGTTGGCGCTGTGCCGGAGGGCGGAAACCGCCCGTAGCACCCTTAGGACTTCTGGATGCCTGCCTTCTCGATGATCGTGCCCCACTTGATGGTTTCCTCGCGCTGGAACTCGGCGAGTTCTTCCGGCGTGGAAGTGACCGGCCGCGTACCGGTCTGTTCGTAGAACTGCACTGCGGCCGCTTGCTTCGTTGCCTTCGTCAGCAGTTCATTGAGCTTGGCTACAACATCCTTCGGCGTTCCTGCCGGCACATAGGCGCCGAACCAGTAACCCATCTCATACCCCGGCACGCCGGCTTCGGCGATTGTGGGGACGTCCGGCGCAAGCGGGGAGCGTTCCGGCGTCGTGACACCCAGGGCGCGCAGTGCGCCGCTCTTCGCTTGCGGCAGGCCGGTGGCCATATCCGCGATCATCATGTCGATCTGTCCGCCCAGCAGGTCGGTGATCGCAAGGGGATTGCTCTTGTACGGGACGTGCAGCAGGCGGACATCGGCCATCTGTTGAAGAAGCTCACCCGCGACGCGGCTGCTGGAGCTGCCGCTACCAAAGGAAAGGGAACCCGGCTTCTCCTTGGCGATTCGCAGGAAGTCCGCGACGCTTTTCGCTTCCGACTTGGGGTTGACGACCATGATCTGGCCGCCTGTGCCCAATAGCGTCACCGGCTCAAAGTCTTTTACCGGGTCATAGCTCAGCTTGTTATACAGGTGCGGGTTGGCGGCATGGCTGGTGTTGGTCGTAATCAGCACGCGGTAACCGTCAGGCTGTGCCCGGGCAACGTCCGCAGCGCCGATCATCGCGCTAGCGCCGGGTTTGTTCTCGATGACCACCGTGGCGCCCGAGAGCTCGTTCACGCCTTGACCGATCGCGCGTGCGAGTTGGTCGGTCGCACTGCCTGGGCCGAACGGCACCACGAAGGTGATGGAGCGGGAAGGGAAGTCCTGGGCGAGTGCGCTGGGCGCGGCGACCAGCCAGGGCAGGCAGGCGGCTGTGGCCAGGAGCAAACGACGGGCAGGGGATGTTTTCTTTGTCATGCTTATGTCTCCTCTTGAAAGGGTGAAACGTCGGGCAGGCATGCCGCGATTTCAGGCGTGACCCACACGGGAAGGTCCAGCAAATGGAAGGACAGGGCCTTGCCATGCGCATCGAGATTGAGTGCGTCGTTGACGCCACCGTCCAGCACGCCTTCGATCACGAAATTCAGCGCTCCGATCGAAGGGATGGTGTAGCGCGTGACGCGGGAGGGTGAGCGGAACGCGAACCAGTCCAGCACGGCGGATTCAGTAACCTGCTCAAGCAGCACGCGATATAGCGAATCACTCCAAGCGATGACGCTGATATTGGAGATGTCACCTTTGTCTCCGGTACGGCCGTGAGCGAGCCGGTACAGCGGCACCTGAATTCGATTGTTCTGTGTTGTGGTTTCGGGGGAGCTGTGGGGTGTCATTCCAAGAAACTCCAATTGGCGGGAGCCAAGTCGCGGGGAATGTAGGCGGATACGCTGTTCAGTCGCTGCTTTAGCGAGGTACGTACGCCGCCGCCTCCAGCCGGACCGCAGGTATAGAGCGCATTCATTTCCCGGAGCAGCCGCTCGGCCACGGCTTTTTCCCCGTGAGCGGCCGCCATGCGCAGTCGGACATCTCGGGCTTGCCCCGGCGCACGTTGTTCGAGCAAGCGCCCCGCGTCGTCGGCAAAAATGCTGACAGCGCCAATCAGATCAACGCGTAGGTTCAGCGCCCCATTCAGCCGGCGGCGCACGATGTCGGCCGCAAGCCGCGCACGCGCTTCGGCCTGTAGGCCGGCGTACGAAATCTCCGCCTCGGCAAGCCAACCCCCGCGAAGAAACACGTTCACCTTCAACATATCGGGCCGAGGTTTACCGCGCACGCCTTCCACACGCACACGATTCGCGCCCAGCCCCGCGACCCTTACCTGACTGATATCCGCGGTGACATCCGGCGTCAAATAGGCGGCTGGATCGTGCACCTCGTACAGCAATTGTTCTTTAACCGTACGTTCATCCACTCGGCCGCCTGTATCCGCCGCCTTGCCAATGACGATGCCACCGTCGGCATCTATCTCCGCAATGGGAAAACCAAGGCGATCCATGTCCGGCACGTCCTTCAAGCCGGGCACGGCAAAATAGCCGCCCGTCACTTGGGTGCCGCATTCCAACAGGTGGCCTGCCATGGTGGCAGAGGCAAGTGACTGCCAATCATCCGCGGCCCAACCAAAATGGGCCAGGGCGGGACCGACCACCAGCGAGGGGTCAGCGACGCGGCCCGCAACGACGATCTCAGCCCCTGCCCGAAGCGCATCGGCGATCTCGGTCGCCCCCTGGTAAGCATTGATGCAGACAATACGGTCCGGGTCCAAGGCTTCCGGCAAGGTGCTTTGCAAGTAGGCGATCTGATCCCGCGAGTCCAGGCGGTCGCCGCCCAGCACCGCGATGCGGGGTTCGGCGATGCCCAATTCCCGCGCCAGCTTGCGAATCCGACGTGCCGCCGCCGGAGGATTCGCTTGACCGAAGTTGCTGACGATACGGATGCCGTGACGCATGCAGTCGGCGAGGCAAGGGCGCAGCATGTCTGCAAGCAGCGGCTCATAGCCGGCGTCGGGATCGTTGTTTCGCGCGAGCTGGGCGAGTGCAAGCGTTCGTTCGGCGAGCGTTTCGAAGATCAACGCGTGACCGCCCGTGTCGATGAGCGTCTTCACAACGGGCACTACGCCATCGATACGGTCACCGGAAAAGCCTGCGGCGCATCCGATCCTGAATGTTTCCATGCTGCGTCAACTCCATTAATCCCTCCACAGACTAGGCCAGGGCTATTAATAAGTAAAATAGAATGTCTGAATCAAAAAATAGATAAAGCCGATGAATCTATCCGCACGACAACTCAAGGCCTTCTTGCTGTTGGTGGAGGAACGGCATTTCACTCGCGCTGCGCAGCGTTGCCATCTCACGCAACCTGCCTTCAGCGCCCTCATTCAGTCAATTGAAGACGCATTGGGTGTGCGCCTCTTCGATCGGTCTACGCGGCGAGTGGAGCTAACGCCTGAGGGTAGGCACTTCTACGCGTCAGCGCCCCGACTGTTGAACGATATCGAAGCCCTCGTGGGGGAAATGCGGGATCTGGTGGCGAAGCGGCGAGGGCGCGTCGCCGTGGCGGCTTTACCCTCACTCGCTGCCGGCTGGTTACCCAATATCTTGGCGGCGTATGCCCACGCCCATCCTGGTGTCGAACTCAGACTGCACGACGCGCTCCTGGAGCCGTGTTTGCAGCAGGTCAGGGAGGGCTCGGTCGACATGGCATTGGCCGCGCAGGGCAGGGACATGAGCGGCCTGGCGGTCGAGCCGCTGTGCGAAGATCGCTTCTACCTGGTGTGCAGACACGATCACGCGCTCGCACGTCGCGAGGCGGTCACGCTGGACGCCCTGCGGGCCGAGCGCATGATCCATCTCGGGAAGGGCAGCAGTATCCGTCAGAGCCTGGCGGCCCACACTGCGGTCGACACGTTGCAGAGCTTTCTTGAAGTGGATCACTTGGCCACGGTCACCGGATTGATACTAGCGGGCATGGGCGTGAGTCTGGTGCCGGGCATGACTCTGTTTCATTTTCGCCACCAGGACCTGCGGATCGTCCCGCTGGCAAAAGGAAGCGAAATTCGACGCCGGCTTTATCTAGTTAGGCGTGATGACCGTATGCTTTCCGTGGCGGCCGCGGCATTTATGGAACTGCTGATGCGCGAGCGGGATTCCTTGGCACCGGATGGCCATTTCGCCATCAGGGTATCCCCGTAAAAAATTTTGCGCATATAGGACCGAAATGGTACTATATGGCTTCGCACAACAAGGTATTGGAGCACAGGCAGCAATGCTGCGAGTGAGCAAGATCATCGACTACGGCACGCTGGTGTTGACCCATATGGCGTCCGACCCCAGGCGTGTGTTCAGCGCGACTGATCTCGCCGCGACGCTCGGGCTGGGACAGCCAGTCGTGAGCAAGGTGCTGAAATCATTGGCTCAACACGAAATCGTAAAGAGTACGCGTGGTGCCCGCGGCGGTTATACGCTGAGCAGGCCCGCCGAAGAAATCAGTATCGCCGACATTATAGACGCTCTCGACGACCAGCCTTTCGGGCTGACTGAATGCACGGCCACCCCCGGCGCCTGTAGCGTCGAGCCGGCATGCAACATCCGCAGCAATTGGCAACGCATCAATGCCATTGTGCGCAAGACCCTCGAACGGGTGTCCATCGCGGACATGGTGAATCCCACCGCAACCATTGAATTCAAACCCGGCCGGCGCTCCGCCCAGGATACGTCGGATGCCGCACAGGCAGTATGCCCTTCGACATGGAGTTTCACTGAATGAGCAGTAGCGTAACCGACAACATCGACTCCTTTCTGGATCGGGAATACACGGCCGGTTTCGTGACCGAAATCGAATCCGTCACGTTTCCGAAGGGCCTGAACGAAGACACCATACGCCGGTTGTCCGCCATCAAGAAGGAGCCCGAATTCCTTCTGGAATGGCGCTTGGCTGCGTATCGGAAATGGCTGGAAATGACGCCGCCCAAGTGGGCGCACGTGCAGTTCCCGCCCGTCGATTTCCAGGACATCAGCTATTACTCGGCCCCCAAGAGCAAGGCGGACGGCCCCAAGAGTCTCGACGAAGTCGATCCCGAACTGTTGCGCACGTACGAAAAGCTCGGCGTGCCGCTACACGAGCGCGCTCGGCTCGCCGGCGTAGCGGTGGATGCCGTGTTCGACTCGGTCTCGGTGGCCACCACCTTCCGCAAGCAGCTGGAAGAGGTCGGGGTGATCTTCTGTTCGTTCTCCGAGGCCGTGCAGAAGTACCCCGAACTCATCAAGCAGTATCTTGGCACGGTCGTACCGCCGGGAGACAACTTCTACGCAGCACTGAATTCTGCGGTGTTCTCCGACGGTTCGTTCGTCTATATCCCCAAGGGCGTTCGTTGCCCCATGGAGCTGTCCACGTATTTCCGCATCAACTCTGCAGATACCGGGCAGTTTGAGCGCACGCTCATTGTGGCGGCTGAGGGTTCGTACGTCAGCTACCTGGAAGGCTGTACGGCGCCCATGCGCGACGAAAACCAGCTGCACGCCGCTGTGGTGGAAATCGTTGCGCTGGAAGACGCCAAGGTGAAGTACTCGACCGTTCAGAACTGGTATCCCGGTGACAAGGACGGCGTAGGCGGCATCTATAACTTCGTGACGAAACGGGGCGAATGCCGCGGCGCACGTTCGCACATTTCCTGGACTCAGGTCGAGACCGGTTCTGCCATCACATGGAAGTACCCCAGCGTGGTGCTGCGCGGGGACGACTCCACGGGCGAGTTTTATTCCGTGGCACTGAGCAATCATCGCCAGCAAGCGGACACCGGCACCAAGATGATCCACATGGGGCGCAACACGCGCAGCACCATCATCTCTAAGGGTATTTCCGCCGGGTACGGCAGCAATGCCTTCCGCGGCCTGGTGCGCATGACCCCCAAGGCGGACAACGCCCGTAACTTCACGCAGTGCGATTCCCTGCTGATCGGCAAGAAATGCGCTGCCCATACGTTTCCGACCATCGAGGTCCAGAACCCCACAGCCCAAGTCGAACACGAGGCTACGGCATCGCGTATCGCCGAGGATCAATTGTTTTATGCCATGCAGCGCGGCCTGTCGGCCGAGGATGCCGTATCGATGATCGTCAACGGCTTCTGCAAGGAAGTTTTCAAGGAATTGCCCATGGAGTTTGCAGTCGAAGCGCAGAATCTGCTTGGCGTCAGCCTTGAAGGCAGCGTAGGTTAAGGAGAACACATCATGCTGAACATCAAGGATTTGCACGCCTCCGTCGAAGACAAGGCCATTCTGAAGGGGCTGTCCCTGCAAGTGAACCCCGGTGAGGTTCACGCCATCATGGGCCCCAACGGGTCCGGTAAGAGCACGCTCTCGCAGGTGCTTGCAGGTCGCGAGGACTACCGCGTCGATAGCGGCGAAGTCGAATGGATGGGGCAGAACCTGCTCGAGATGTCCATCGAGGAACGCGCGCGCTCGGGCATTTTCCTGGCCTTCCAGTACCCGATCGAGATTCCCGGTGTGTCCAACGCCTACTTCCTGAAAGCTGCGGTCAACGCGGTACGCCGTCATCAGGAACTTCCCGAACTCGACGCTATGGATTTCCTCAAGCGCGTCAAGGATGAAATGAAGACGGTGGGCATGAAGGAAGAATTCCTTTATCGCTCCGTGAACGAAGGCTTCTCGGGCGGCGAAAAGAAGCGCAATGAAGTGCTGCAGATGGCTCTGTTGGAACCCAAGCTGGCTATTCTGGACGAAACCGACTCCGGGCTGGACATTGACGCGCTGCGCGTCGTGGCTGACGGCGTCAACCGCATGCGCTCGCCTGATCGCGCTTTGGTCGTCATCACGCACTATCAGCGCCTCCTCGATTACATCGTGCCCGATTATGTGCACGTGCTCGCCGGCGGCCGCATTGTCCGCTCCGGGGGCAGTGAACTGGCTCACGAACTTGAAAAGCGCGGCTACGGCTGGGTCAAGGAACTCGAGGCCGAGCAGCAGGGAGCGCGGGCATGAGTTCTGTGCAGTCTTGGGTGGATCACTTCGCGGCCCGTCATGGGCAGCTGCCCGGTGCATCACTGCCGTGGCTTGCCGCTATGCGCAAGCGCGCCATCGAGCGCTATGCCGCCGAGGGCTGGCCGTCGCAGAAAGATGAAGACTGGCGTCACACCTCGCTGGCTCTGCTGGAACAGGCCGAGTTCAACGCCGATGCGCCGGCTGTAGACGCCGCGGACATCGTCCGCAAGCTTCAAAGCGACGACAACGGCCACTGGCTGGTATTTGTCGACGGCCATCACGCGCCTACGCTGGGTCAGCTCGGCAAGCTGCCCGCCGGCGTACGTCTTGGTACGCTCGCCGACGCTCTGGCCCACGAAGCCGATCTGGTGCAGCAGGCATTTGGTAGTGAAGCCGATGGTACTAGCGCCGCCGCCCTGAATCTGGCGCTGGCCAGCGATGGCGCCTTCGTGCACCTGGCACGTGGTGTCGTGCTGGAAGATCCCGTACACGTGGTGTTCGTGGCTAGCGGTGACCGGGCGGCGGCATTCCCGCGCAACCTGTACGTGGCCGAAGCCGGTGCGCAGGGCCACATCGTCGAGCACTATGTGGGTCGTGACGGCAACGTTACTTTCACCAACACGGTTTCGCGCCTACAGGTGGCGAGCGACGCCCGGCTAACGCACACCCGCCTGCAACAGGAAGCTCCCGAGGCTTTCCATCTAGCAGGGGTGGATGTCGAGCAGGAGGGCAAGTCGTACTTCGCGTCGCACTCCATTTCGTTGGGGGCCCGCCTGGCACGCCACGATATCGCCACCCGTTTCGACGGTCAGCGAGCGGAAAGCCTGCTCAACGGCGTATACGTTGCGGACGGCCAGCGGCATGTGGATCACCACACGCTTATCGGTCATGCGCAGCCTAACTGCACCAGCCACGAACACTATCGCGGCATTCTGGCTGATCGCGGTCGCGGCGTGTTCCGCGGACGCATCCTTGTCGCTCCGGGCGCCGATGGCACCGATGCCATCCAGCGCAACGACAGCCTGCTGCTGTCCAAGCTGGCACGCAGCGATTCGCGCCCCGAACTCGAGATCTACGCCGAGGATGTCCGTTGCACGCACGGCGCCACGGTGGGTCAGCTCAACGAAGACAGCCTGTTCTATCTCCGTGCACGCGGCCTCGACGAAACCCACGCTCGCAACGTGCTGATTTACGCGTTTGTGCTGGAAGGCCTGGCGCGTATCGAGCCGGAAGCTGTGCGCCGCCGGGCTAGCCGTGCGGTGCGCGCTTTGATGCCGGGCAACAACCTGCTGGAGGAGCTTGCATGAGCAGCCTCGCCGAAGCCAAGGTATCGGCCGGCCTGGCCGACCGTGCCGCCGATTTTCCGATCCTGGCGCGGCAGGTGCATGGCCGCCGTCTCGTCTATCTCGACAACGGCGCCACCACTCAGAAGCCCCAGGCCGTCATTGACGCGGAGACCCGCTACTACCAGGAATCCAACGCCAACATCCATCGCGGCGTGCACTGGCTATCGCAGCACAGTACCGATCTGTACGATCGCAGCCGTGAGCAGGTACGTGCGCTTCTTAACGCCGCGCACGTCAACGAGATCGTATTCACCCGTGGTACCACGGAAGCCATCAATCTGGTGGCGGCGAGCTGGGGCCGCAGCCAACTCAAGGCTGGCGACGAAATTCTGCTCAGCGGTATGGAGCACCATTCCAATATCGTGCCTTGGCAACTGGTGGCGGAACAAACAGGCGCCGTGATTCGCGTGATCCCTGTTACGGACGACGGCGAGCTCGATATGCAAGCTTACGCCGAACTTCTGAATGAACGGACGCGGCTCGTTGGCGTATGTCACGTGTCCAATGCGCTTGGTACGGTTAATCCCGTCGCCGAGATCGTGCGTTTGGCACATCAGGCCGGCGCCATAGTGTTGATCGACGGTGCCCAAGCGGTGGCTCACCAAACAGTCGACGTCCAAGCGCTGGATTGTGACTTCTATGCCTTCTCCGGGCACAAGCTGTACGGCCCGACCGGCATCGGTGCGCTGTACGGACGCAAGGCTTTGCTTGACGCCATGCCGCCCTGGCAGGGCGGCGGGGACATGATCCATACCGTCAGTTTCGAGGGTTCCACCTACGCTGAAACCCCGCAGAAGTTCGAGGCCGGCACGCCGAATATTGCGGGTGCAATCGGTATGGCGGCGGCAATCGAATATGTACGAGATGTAGGTCTGGACCGCATCGCCGCGCACGAGGATCTGCTGGTCCGTCATGCTTGCGAGGCGCTTGCCGAAATTCCCGGGCTGCGCTTCATTGGTGAGGCCTCCCAGCGAGCGGGCATTGTTTCTTTCGTGCTCGACGGCATCCATCCCCACGATCTGGGGACGATTCTCGACATGGAAGGTGTAGCGATCCGCGCCGGCCATCATTGCGCCATGCCGCTCATGACACGTTTCGGCCTACCGGGCACCGCCCGCGCTTCGTTCGCGCTTTACAACTCGCTGGCCGATATCGATGCCCTGGTGGCTGCGCTGCGTAAAGCGCGTCGCCTGTTCGGACTGGAGGATGCAGCGTAATGGAGCAATTCGGAGGTTTGAGAGAGCTCTATCAGGAAGTGATCTTCGATCACAACCGCCGTCCGCGCAACTTCAAGGCGATGGAAACTCCAACACACCAGGCCGATGGACACAACCCGCTATGCGGAGATCAGCTGACCGTCTATGCACGCGTCGCTGACGGTGTTGTCGAAGAAGTCAGCTTCATCGGTCATGGCTGCGCCATTTCCACGGCCTCGGCGTCGCTCATGACTGAAGCGGTCAAGGGTATGAAGGTCGAAGACGTCGAAGTGCTGTTCGCGGACATGCACGCCATGCTGACCGAGTCGCATCCTGACCGCGATCTGGGCAAGCTCGAAGTGCTGTCGGGGGTGCGAGAGTTCCCCGCCCGAGTCAAGTGTGCCACCCTGGCCTGGCATACGCTGCACAACGCCATTACACAGGCCAGAGAAACCGCCAAAACCGAGTAGCAACATGAGTTATGCGAAGAGCGATGAGATCGAAGTCCTGAGAGACTGTCCGGCGGTCACGATTCCCTATGGGTCGCCGGTAACGATCGAGAAGGGCTGCATGGCGACGGTCACGCAGCAGCTGGGCGGCAGCATCACTGTTATGGTGCAGGGCAACCTGTACCGTATCGAAGGACAGGATGCGGATGCGCTGGGCATGGAAGTCCAGGAAGCCGAGAAGCACATCCCGGAAGGCCCCGTCACCGAACAGTACGTCAAGGACATGGCCTGGGAGGCCCTAGCCACGTGCTTCGATCCCGAAATTCCCATCGATATCGTCAATTTGGGCTTGATCTACGGATGCGACGTCTCACCGTTGGGCGAAGATCGCTACCGCATCGACGTCCGGATGACTCTCACCGCGCCGGGCTGCGGCATGGGCACAATGATTGCCGATGAAGCGCGCAACAAACTTTTGAACATCCACGGCGTGGAAGAAGTCACGGTCGATCTCGTATGGGATCCGCCATGGAGCCGGGAGATGATGAGCGAGCCGGCGCGCCTCCAACTCGGGATGCTCTAGACCGCGCACATCTTGCCGACACCGCTTCCGCTGCGGCGGACGCCGACTCCTCCTGCGCCCGTACAGGGAGCGAAAATGATTAAGAAAGGCTCGGCTGTCTGGGAAGGCAGCTTCAAGGAGGGCAGCGGCACCATATCGACAGAATCCGGCGCCCTGAAAAAGGCCGCCTATGGGGTGTCGGCACGCTTCGATACGCAACCCGGCAGCAATCCGGAAGAGCTGATCGCGGCCGCTCATGCATCGTGTTTCTCCATGGCGCTATCGCTCATGCTTGGCGAAGCAGGCTTTGAGCCGGCCAGCATCGAGACGACGGCGGCAGTGAAGCTGGAGAAGGTCGGCGATGGCTATGCCATTACTTCCAGCCATTTGTCGGTCCATGCCCGGATTCCCGGCATCGATCAGGACAAATTCAGCGAAGTGGCCAGTCTCGCGAAGGCAGGCTGTCCGGTGTCCAAGGTCTTGAACGCCGAGATCACAATGGATGCAACACTGCTGGCAGATTGAAGTTGGGGCGCGTGAGCGCGCCCCCTTCACCCGGTGTAGTCGCGCGGTTGCCCCTGAGCAGTAGCCGGGATATTGGCCCAACCCAACGTTGCGCCGCGAGATACGGCTGCATACACGGCCGCGTTGCGGTTATGGACGTCCAGGCGCTGATATAGCGTCTCGGTGTGTGCCTTTGCCGTAGCGACGGATATGTTCAAGGCGCTGCCGACCTTCTTCATGGGGTAGCCCCGTGCCAGCAAAACCAGCACCTCATACTGCCGCGGAGTGAGCCCCAACAATTGGCTCTCGCGATAAGCAGCGGAACCTGGCTTGAGGGGTGACCCAAATTCCGTGTCGTCCATGGCCTGGGCTGAAGTCTTGGCCGGTAAGCTGGCAGACGCCGAGCTCGATGGCGTACTGGAAGAGGGCGGTGACCATTTGGCGGGTTCGTAGCGCGCTGGATCGGTGGTCAGCCCTGCGCCGGAGACCGTGGCAGTGTGGCTGTCGGAGGACGCGGTCTGCTTGGTATGCGCGGGGAAACAGCTGCCGCCGGCGAGCACCAGCCGCACCGACGCTTGGAGTATCTCCGGGGGCGCTTCCTTAGGTACGAATCCAGCCACGCAATCCGGAAGATTCAGGCTGCTTTCCGGCATATTGGACACTTCAGACAACAACAGCATGCGCCGCGGCGCGAAGCTGCGTACAGCGGCGGCGGCGAGGTGTTCCGGTTTGCGCGAGGAAGCCAGCGAGAGCAGAAGCAGGTCGCACTGCCCTGGCGAATTCGGCAGCGATTGCTCCAGGCTGCTGTAGTCGTGCCCTTCAATCGACAATTGCGGGAGGGCGTCACTCAACAATTGACGTAGGCCGAGCCGAAAAAGCGGATGCGGCTCGACGATGACCACGGTATGCATTGTAGTAGTTCCCTATGTTCGGCGTCGCATCAAAGGTGTTGCAAACACCGCCGGTAGAACTGCGGGCGACTCACTCGAGCATCTCTGCAGGCATGCGTGACTGGAAGTCGCACTTCTAAGCGGTGATGCGTAGCCCTCTGACAACCCATAATCGTTGTTGTTGGAAACGGTCGGTCACGTTTACCATTCAGCTCCGACCGTTATCGTATGCAAGCGTATTTACAAGCACAAGACATCCGGAACCGATGGTTACGTTGGATAAAACGTGCATACAACATTAAAAAGTTGGTGTTTGAATCAGGATGGGCACTCAAAAAGGTAGCGCCGCTCTTGTTTTCCGCGCTCCGTCAGGATCACTTCGATCTCGCAGTGGTCGCCCGGACGACGCGAAACCGACAGCCGGGATAAGGCAACCGGCACATCGGCGCTCAGCTGTACTTCCCCTGCCTGCCCAATGACCGATCGTCCGCCGCCACCCTCCTGGACGGCCTTGACGCGGTAGCGCAATTGACGCGGCTGATCGCTGACCACATATGGGATCACCATCCCCGCATGCGCTCGTTCTAGGGTGTCTAACCAGACCTGCATATCGGAATCGACGTTCATTCGGCGTCCTGTTCAAACTTGTAACGTAGCAACAGTTACATATTCGCAGTCAAATGAAAGGTTTTGAAATGCGGGCGGAGGGCCGGCCGCCCGCAAATTTGAAACGCTGCCGGATCAGTTGCGCTGGTTTACACGCGCAAAGTTGCCCCATCCGCTCTGATTCACCGTTGCGGTGTGACCATTGCCGCGCATATCCACCAGCGCAACGTTGCCGAAGCCCTGTTGGTTGACGTTGGCAATGAGGTCGCGGCCGTTCTGGCTGACAGATGCGTACTGGTTCGCACCGGTTTGCGTGATGTCGGCTTCGTTGAAGGCCTGACCAGTACCGCGCTGGTAGATGCTCGCGTTGTTGTTCAGGCCGGCCTGGGTGATGGTGGCCTCCACCTTGTGGCCCGTTTGCACGATTTCGGCGTCATGGCCCCAGCCGCTATTTTGGTAGATGAATGCCCACTGGCTGCTGCCGGTAGACGGATAGAACCCACCGTCGCGTGCCCGTTGCTCAATGTTGGCGTTGCTACCGTTGGCCGCCTGATAGACATGCGCACCGCCGTAATCAACGCGGGACTGGCTGATGGAAGCCGTGTTGAAGCTGCCCGGGGCGCTGATCTCGGCCCACACGCGGTTGCTGCGCGTCTGGTCGATCGAGTGATCGTTGTTCCAACCCGAGGTGACGATGGACGCTTCGACCGACGAACCCGTGTTGTCATACTGGTCGATCGTGGCGTAGTTGAGTCCGCCGTCTTGTTCGATGTAGGCGTCGGCTGCCATAGCGGCCGTCATCCCGTAGGCAAGCGTGATTCCCAAGGCGAGTGCGGATAACTTGATATTCATAGTAAAGCTCCTCTTCGTGTTCATTTGCTTTGCTCGAAGGGCCGGATTCGAGTGCATCGCACTGGTGGCCCGAATGCCAGTGCGGTGCTGCCGGCTCTGTGGCCGACAAGCTGGGATCTCGCATCACGATGTCGGACGCGTCGATCCTTCTCCCGAATCGGGAGGCAATGCGGGGGTGGGGGCGCTCTGGCCCTGAACCACGTTGTAGACGTCGCTCTCTGCGGCGGCGAGGTAGCGCTGAATGATCGGCGCGTTCCAGTCTTCCTGGTTGCGCAAGCGCCAGTTGCCGTCCTTCAAGCCTTGAACAGTGAGATGGATGACGGCCGCCTCAATGGCTTCCTTCACGCTCAGCTGCGCGGGTTCGTTCGCTGTGATCCCGGCCTCGAATTCGAACAAGTCGGTGTAGTTCACGAACTTGTAGACGTTGGGCGTGACCTCGTATGAAAAGATTGTCTTGGTGGTGGAAACGGATTGCAGGATCGCCCCGGTTCGGATATCGATGCTGCGCAGGTTTACCGTCACCTGGTCCATACGATATTGAGTTGAGGCGCCAACGCCCAGGAATCGTGCGCCGATACCGCCCGTCCTGACGTTGCTTTCGTAGGCGATGATTCCGCCGTCCAGGATGATTGACGCCGGCAGGAGCGGGGGAACGTCTGTCATGGCGGGTCGGCCGTCGTCCGTGGCGCGCACAATGCGTCGCTCAGTCAACAATTCTTGCAGGCTCTCGCGTTCCACCGGTGTGAACCAGCCCGAGTCCTTCAGCGCCTTGACCAGCATGGAAGCGGCACCCTGCGTCACCGATGTCGAGAACGAGCTGTCGGGCGACGGCTTGTACTGCCCAGTCTGGTCGCGGAATCCATATACAGCGGCCACCACCTTGCCGCGGGGCGGCGGGAGCAGCTGAAGATCTCGCGTAGAAGGAGAGGGCGGGGTCAGGGTGGCGGCGGTGTTCAGTTGCACCGGTTCGCTAGGTGGCACTGCGCAGGCGCCCAACGTGGCAAGCAGTGCGAGCGTCAAGGCACCACGGGCCAGCGGTCGAGACGTCCGAACGCTACGACGGTCATACATGCTGTTCATTGGCTGCTCACAATGAAGGAGGTCGACGCCCCGGTCAGCTTGTCCGTGGTGGTCACGTTCAGCATGCCATTACCCAGGTCGGCGATGTTGATGATGAAGTTATCGGTCTCGAGGTTGCCCGGTATGAGGTTGCCATTCGGACCAATGATCTTGGAGGTCGCAGCCGTGGTCAGCCGGTTGACCACTTGGCGTTCCAGTGTTTCGTTGAATTGCTCCAAGGGACTCTTGTCTTCAAGGCCGGACCTGTCATCCAGGCCGGGATCCCGGTGAGTCTTGGTGGCCATGGCGGAATTGAGCAGCACATTGCCATAAGCTGGGTTGCCGCCGAACGAGGGGTTGCGCGGGTAGTAGACCATTTCCGTGGCCACCGCCTGTCCGGCTAAGGAAGCAGTCGTAAGCAGCAGCGCGGCGCGCAGGCGGTTTGAACGAGGGTAGGGCATGTAGGCTCCTCTCTTCATAGTTCTTCCGGGCCGAGGTCCGGATGTTTTGTTGTGAGGCGTTCGAGTTCCCAGCGCGACACGTTCTCCAGAACCTGCTGCACGGCGAATTCACTGATTGGACGGGTTGCTGCTCGTGCGGGAGGAAGGAAGGTGTGGAAAACGCGTTGCTGCCGATACTGAACCCAGATCTCGCTACCGAAGCGGGCGGTCGGCCGCTCATGCACAGAAATGGTGTACCGGTTGGCATCCGGACTCTGGCGCCAGCGTGTAGAAAAGTACTGGTAGAAATCTTTGCCAAGTACTGTGACCGTCCGGTTCACCACTACGCCGCCCAGAGGATCGTCGAAGATCCGGTCGACTGCGCGTGGGGCATCCGCCGACCGTTCGAGGGCGTTAGCCTGCGGGGACGATTGGTGGCGCGGGACGGAGGCTTCCTCCTGGGCGCCGGGTTGGGCATGGGCGGGATGTAGAGACGACACGCCGACCCCTAGTACGCCAACAAGCAGAGCGACAGGACCGAAAGGCAGCCGGCCGATAGTCGGCTTCCGCTCCGGTCGTGCCGTCTGGCGGCATACAAAGGGCAGTCCTGCTTCCATGCCTATTCGTCCCCAAAAAAAGTGATTTTTTTGTACATCCAGTCGCAAGCTCGAAATTGCTTGTGTGGGATGTATCTTAGGGAAACGAAATCAGCGGTACATGCGCCTTTCAGCGGAAAACCGAGCCGGATGGACGGCGCAGGCTGCTTGCCCGTGAACTAAAAGGCCGAGAGGGAAAACCCTGGGGATTTCGGGGTTTAGGCGAGAGCCAAAACCGCCGCAGGCAGGGGTTTAGGCGAGAGCCAAAACTGCCGCAGGCAGGGGTTTAGGCGAAAGCCAAAACGGCCCGGCTGAAGCCAGAATTGAAGAGGAGGGGAAATGAACAAGGGCTTACAGCAGTTAAGCTGTAAGCCCTTGAAATGTTGGTCGGGACGGCGGGATTCGAACTCGCGACCCCTTGCACCCCATGCAAGTGCGCTACCAGGCTGCGCTACGCCCCGAAATCTTCCTCTCTGCTATCGTTGCTAAAGCAACAATGTCGTGAAGTAGGAAGAACGTAAATATAGCATAAATTTTTTCTTTGTGTCCATAGGCGGGGCTTTCATAAGACGCCTTTTGGCGGCCTGTTCGCCTAGCCGACCTGGTATTCCATTTCCGGATAGCGGACGCGGCTGCGACGCCGCGTGGCCAGGCTGTATACGAGCGTGAGCGGACCCACGCGCCCCATGAACATCAATACCAGCAGTACGCACTGGCTTGGGCGTGACAGCTCTTCGGTCATCCCGTGGCTCAAACCTGTGGTGCTCAACGCCGCCACCACTTCCAGCATCAGGCTGGAAAAGGCGGCGTCTTCGAATATCGTGAGCAAGAACAGGGCGAGTATCGCCGTCAGCACGGTAACGACCACAACCGCAAGCGCCTTCTGTATGACGTCCGGGGATACCGTCCGATGCATGAGGACGACTTCCTTGCGCTGAGTGACGTACGCGTACACGGCCGCGAGAATCAGCACGAAGGTCCCGAGCTTGATGCCGCCCGCTGTGCTCATGGAGCTGCCACCGATCATCATGAGTACGGCCGCCAGAAGTGTCGTGCTGTCGTCCATGACAGAAACATCAAAGGTGGTGAAACCGGCGGTGCGCAAAGAAACGCTTTGCATCCACGCGGCCCGGGCCTGATCTGCCCAGTCCAATGCGCCGAGGGTGAGCGGGTTACTGGCTTCCATCAACCAAATGCCTACGAAACCCACCAGATTTAGCAATATCGTGCTGATGAGAATGATGCGCACGAAGGGCTGCAGGGCGTGCCACTGCTTTTTGCGCAGCACTTCCGTGATAACGGGAAAGCCCAGCCCGCCCAGGATCACGACCGTGGAAAGGAGCGCGATGGTCACCGTGTCGCCAACGAAAGACGCTAGGCCGTCCGGTAGGAAGGCATAGCCGAAGTTATTAAAGGCGGCAACCGCGTGAAGGAATGCTTGGTAGAGTGCCGTAGTGGCCGGTAGTCGGCCGCTGCCCCACCACCAGAGAAACAGCAGCAGGATCGCACTGAGCTCTATCACCGCGGTAATGCGCAATACGGAGACTGCCGTGTTTCGCAGGCGCGCGGTATTTGTCTGATTGAAAGCTTCAAGTGCGAGCGACTGCTGGCGCAGGCTCATCCGATTGCCGAGCGTGATGGCGGAGACTACGGCGAACGTCACGAAGCCTAGTCCGCCGATCTGGGCGAGAATGATGATCACCCACTGGCCGAATAAGCTCAGCTGCGCGGGCTCTACGATGGTCAAACCGGTAATAGTGACGGCCGCTGTCGCGGTGAAGAAGGCCTCGAAAAGAGATAGGCCCGGCGGCTTGGCCGCAAACGGCAACCAGAGCAAGGCCGTGCCGATAACGATGAGCGCCAGGAAACCGCCGGCCAGCAGGGCGGGAGGGCTGGCGCCGACGTTGCCGCCGCGTTGTATGCGTCGAAAGGTGTCCAGGCTGCGCCTGGGGTCCAGGGCATGCATGGGATATCAGGCGAGCCGTGGCGCCATGGCGCGCAACGAGTCCAGCGTACCGAACATCACGACGACATCTTTAGCATGGACGATGTGGTCGGTCGGCGGATGGACGGTTGTCTGGCTACGGTGCTTCACCAGCATCACCCGGGGAGTTTCCGGGCCTTCGGGAAATATCTGAGAAAGCGCTACGCCGTCCAGCCGTTCACTTACGGTGATCTCCACAACAAACTCCCCATTACCCAACGATATGTAGTCGTTCACCATGGGATAGCTGAGCGCCTGAGCCACGCGCAAACCCATTTCCTCTTCGGGGTGAATGATCCGTGCGACACCGAGCTTGTTCAGGATGAGATGCTGGGCATGAGAGGAAGCCTTCACCCATACGTTTTGTATGCCTAGTGTCTTCAGGTGCACCACGCACAGCAGGCTGGCCTGCACATCCTCGCCGATAGCCACTAGCACTACGTCGTAGTTCTCGAGCGCCAGTTCTTCGACAGCGGCGCTGTCCGAGACATCGGCAATCACCGCGCGCGTGAGCCGATCGGCGTACTTATTGACGAGCTTGGGGTCGGCGTCCACGCCCAGCACGGAGTGCCCCATACGCATGAGTTCAAGAGAGGCTGCGGCGCCGAATCGGCCGAGTCCGATAATGGCAAACTGGGCCATATTAAGGTCGCTTTCCTGAATGTTTAGAGAAACAGCTGGTAAAACGAGGATGCAGTGTAGTCCAAATTCTGGTAAAAACCCTTATATGATTCTCGAAACAGAACATCGGTCTTATGCCAAGTTTGTTTGACCCCATCCAGCTGGGGGCGGTCTCCTTGCGCAATCGGATCGTCATGGCGCCCATGACGCGCACCCGCGCCAGTGCCGGACGAGTACCCAACGACCTGATGCGACTATATTACAGCCAGCGTGCGAGCGCTGGGTTGATCCTGAGCGAAGCGACTTCCGTGTCGCCTCAAGGCGTCGGTTATCCCAATACACCGGGAATCTGGTCGTCGGCCCAGGTCGACGGCTGGCGCAAGGTCACATCGGCAGTTCACGAGAAGGGCGGCAAGATCTTCGTCCAGTTGTGGCATGTCGGTCGCGTATCCGACCCCGAACACCTGAACGGAGAAATCCCCGTCGCCCCCAGCGCCATTGCGTGCTCCGGGCATGTCAGTCTTCTGCGCCCCAAACGCAACTACGTGGTGCCGCGGGCGTTGCATGCGGAAGAAATCCCGCACATTGTCCAGGACTTCGCCGATGCGGCCGGACATGCGCGCGACGCAGGATTCGACGGTATCGAGATCCACGCGGCCAATGGCTACCTGATCGATCAGTTTCTGCAAGACGGCACCAATAAGCGTCAAGACGGTTATGGCGGAAGCATCGAGAACCGGGCGCGTTTTCTCATGGAAATCGTAGATGCCTGCTCCGGCGTATGGGGAGCGGGGCGGATTGGCGTGCATCTGTCGCCTTACGGTACTGCGCACGATATCCATGACTCCAACCCGGAAGCCTTGTTCGGCCATGTTGCGCGCGAGCTTTCGGATCGGGGCGTGGGCTTCCTGTTCATTCGCGAGGCACCTGGGCGCGAGGCCCTGACAGCGCAGCTGCGCGAGGACTTCGACGGCAGCATCATCGTGAATCAGGACTACGACCGCGAAAGTGCGGAACGGGTGCTGATCGAGGGCCGTGCGGATGCCGTGGCATTCGGCCGACCCTTCATTTCCAATCCCGACCTTGTTCAACGCCTCAAGAAGGGCATGGAACAGCGGGAGTGGGATGCCACCACCTTTTATGGTGAGGGTCCCACCGGTTATGTCGATTATTCCTGCTGCGCCTGCACCGATACGCCGGCCCTGAACGAAGTCTAAGGCCGTCCGCCCACGGGCGAGCGGACCGGTGCGATTCCCTTCCTACATCAGACGGGCCTTGACCTGTGCCGATACGGCGCTCATGTCGGCGCGTCCTGCCAAGCGTGTCTTGAGCAAAGCCATGACCTTGCCCATGGCGGCGGGGCCTGAAGCACCCTGAGCCTGCACTTCATCCAGCGCGGCTGTGATTGCGGCGTCAATCTCGGCGGGCTCTGCGGCTGCGGGCAGGAATTCCTGCAAAACGGCAATCTCGGCCTTTTCCTGTTCCGCCGTTTCAGTGCGGCCGGCCTGTTCGTAGGCTGAAATGGATTCCCGACGCTGCTTCACTTGCTTTTCGATGATCGCGGTGATGTCCGCGTCGGTAAGCTCCTTGCGTTCGTCCACTTCCTTTTGCTTCACGGCGGCCTGCAGCAGTCGCAGGGTGCCCAGGCGGGCGGAATCGCGGGCGCGCATGGCGTCCTTGACGGCTTCGGAGAGTTGAGATTTGAGCGAGCTGCTCATAGTGGTTCCCTGTGGTGCTTCCAAAGAAGGAATTTTAGTGGAAGTCCCGGCTGCGCGTGGGCAGTTCTCCCAGTAAGGCACTCAGATCGACCAGACGATGGGCAATCAGGTGGCAAACACCGTCATGACGTTGCCATACGCCGTACACACCCAGCAAATTGGAGCGGACGAGTTCGGTATGCTGCCGTTCGGCCAGGTCCGGCCGCACGATCACGTTCACATAGCCGCTTTCATCCTCCAGTGTGACGAAGACAGTGCCTTTGGCCGTGCCGGGCCGCTGTCTCGTAGTGACGAGTCCACACGCTCGCGCCAAGCGCCGATCCGGCCATTGAGCCAGCAAGCGATCCGCCGGAACGAACCGCAGATCCGCAAGCCGGGAACGCAGCAGGGCGAGCGGATGGCGCCCCAGCGTCAGGCCCAGAGAGTGGTAATCGCTCACAATATGCTCGCCTTCAGACATGCCTGGCAGGGCGGGTGAGCAATCCTCCACGATGGGCGCCTCTTTCAGCAGGCCGGGCGTCCGGCGCATGGCGGATTGCCACTGCGCCTGCCTACGATCGCCGGCCAGCGCCTTGAGTGCATTGGCAGCAGCCAGCACATTCATATCGCGCCGGTCGAGTTCCGCCCGCGCGGCGAGATCCTGTACCGACGTGAAAGGGGCAGCGAGTCGCGCTTGAACGATGCGCTGGCCCGCTTGTTGGGATAGGCCGGCTACGCGTCCCAGCCCCAGGCGCACAGCCGGGCCGGATGATTTGCCAACGGATGAAGCCGAAGCGGGCGGCCTGGAAGCTTCCAGGGTGGAATCCCAGTCGCTCCACATGACGTCGACGGGCCGCACTTCCACGCCGTGGCGCTGTGCATCCTGAACCAGCTGGCTGGGCGCATAAAAACCCATGGGCTGGGAATTGAGCAATGCGGCCAGGAAAGCAGCCGGTTCATGGCATTTGAGCCAAGCGCTGCAATACGCCAATTTAGCGAAACTGGCCGAATGGCTCTCGGGAAAGCCATACTCCCCAAAGCCTTCCAATTGCTGGAAGATCTGTTCGGCAAACTGTTCGTCGTAGCCCTTCTTCTCCATGCCTTCAAGCAGACGTTGCCGGAAACGCTCCACACTGCCCCGGCGTCGCCAAGCGGCCATGGCACGACGCAATTCGTCCGCCTCATCGGCCGTGAAACCCGCCGCCACCATTGCAATCTGCATGGCCTGTTCCTGGAAGATGGGAACGCCAAGGGTGCGAGCCAATACCTGATCCAGTTCCGGAGAAGGGCTTTTCGCATCCTCCAGGCCCTGGCGCCGGCGCAGGTAGGGATGGACCATGCCGCCCTGGATAGGCCCCGGGCGTACGATGGCCACCTGGATCACCAGATCGTAGAAATGCCGAGGCTGCATGCGAGGCAACATGCTCATCTGGGCGCGCGATTCGATCTGAAACACGCCGATGGTATCCGCCCGCCGAATCATCTCGAAGGTGTTTTCATCGTGGCGAGGGATGTCCTGAAGAGCGAAAGGGTGGCCGCGCAAGCGGCTCACCAGCTGCAAGCCTCGCTGCAAGGCGCTGAGCATTCCCAGCGCCAGCACATCGACCTTGAGCAGGCCCATGGCGTCGAGATCGTCTTTGTCCCATTGCACGACACTGCGCCCGGGCATGGCGGCATTCTCGATGGGCACGAGGCGTGAGAGCTTGTCACGTGCGATGACGAAACCGCCCGGATGCTGAGAAAGATGGCGGGGGAAACCTTTCAGCGTCTCTGCCAGCATGGCCCACAGCCGCGCCTGCCGGGTATGGGCGGGGAGACCGTTTTCATTGATCTTCTCCAGTATCTCCTTCTTTCCGCTCCAGTAATGGAAGGACTTGGCGACTCGCTCTACGATCTCATTGCCAATGCCGAGCGCCTTGCCGGTGTCCCGCATCGCACTGCGATGCCGGTAGGTGCTTGCCACCGCTGCCAGCGCCGCACGTTCCCGGCCATAGCGCTCGTAGATGTACTGGATGACCTCTTCGCGGCGCTGATGTTCGAAATCAACGTCGATGTCGGGCGGTTCGTTGCGTTCCCGGCTGATGAAACGGGAGAACAGGTTGTTGCCGTTTTCTGGGTCGACCTCGGTGATGCCCAGGCAGTAGCAAACGGCGGAGTTGGCGGCGGACCCACGGCCTTGGCACAGAATGCCGCG
>DATGNX010000074.1:0-41212 GCA_035306485.1 Burkholderiaceae bacterium | reverse complement strand
ACGGTGCGCTCGCGGGCGGCTTCCGTCTGACGAGCCAGCTCCAATAACTGACGATCCACGACCCAGCCCAAGTATGCGCTCGCAATCTCGGCCACAAGGCTGATATGGGCGCTGCGCCTGGCCTCCTCTGTAGCGAGGTATCGCTCCTGTGCCTCCGTGCTCAAACCCCGGATGCGCCCAAAGAGGTCGACTTCGTACGACGCCATGGCCCCGACGGCATACTGGCCCGTGACCGATGCTGCGCCAGTGGGCGACATGTCGCCCGGCAGCCGCTGGCGCGCGCCCTCGCCGTAGGCGCCGAGCGTCGGGACCAGGCCGGACCGTTGTATGCGGTATTGCGCCCTGGCGGCGTCAACGTTGAGTATGGCCTCGCGTAGATCGCGATTGTGTGCCAGCCCGACTTCAATTAGCCGCTGGAGTTGGGGATCGACGAATACCTGTTTCCACCCCTGGAGGTCCAGGTCTCGCTCATTGGCCGAGGTGGCTGCGTCGGGATTTCCCAATGTGGCGGGAACCACTGCTGCCGGTTGCTGGTACTCCGGGGTCAGCGAGCAACCCGCGACGAGCAGCAAAATGGCGGACGCCAACAAGGGGCGATGTAATTTCATACTCATGGCTGCACCGCTTTGTCATTGAGTTTGTCGGTGTCGGGCGCTTGCTTACGTCGCTTGAAGAGCGCGTTCACCACGACATAGAAAACGGGCACGAAATACACGGCGAGCACCGTGGCGGTGATCATGCCGCCGATCACGCCCGTTCCAATGGCCTGACTGCTGCCGGAACTCGCGCCGCTGGCGATGGCGAGCGGAACCACGCCCAGGATGAAGGCCAGCGAGGTCATGATGATGGGCCGTAGCCGCAGTCGGGCCGCATGTACGGCGGCTTCGACGATGCCCATACCCCCGCGCTCATGCAGTTCGCGCGCGAACTCGACGATCAGGATGGCGTTCTTCGCAGCCAGGCCGGCCGTGGCAAGCAGGCCGATCTGGAAGAAAACGTCGTTGCCGAGCCCACGTAAGAGCACTGCTGCGGTCGCGCCGAGCACGCCCAACGGAATCACGAGGATGACGGCAGTCGGAATCGACCAGCTCTCGTACAGTGCGGCCAGGCACAGGAAAATCACGATCAGCGACAACGCATACAACAGCGGCGCCTGGTTGCCGGTGGCCCGTTCCTCATACGACAGGCCGGCCCATTCGATCGAAAACCCCGGCGGCAGCTTCTCGGCAATTTCCTCCACGGCTGCCATGGCATCGCCCGAACTGTAGCCGGGCGCCGGTTCACCCAGGATTTCCACCGCGGGTAAGCCATTGAATCGGTCCATGCGCGGCGAGCCGACTACCCATTTCCCGGAGGCAAAGGCGGAGAATGGCACCATGTCGCCGTCGGCATTGCGCACGTACCACTTGTTGAAGTCCTCCGGGGTTACGCGCGAGGCCGGTTCTCCCTGGATATAGACCTTCTTGACGCGGTCGCCGTCCAGGAAATCATTGACGTAGGCGGACCCCCAGGCGGCGGATAGTGTCGTGTTCACATCCGCCATGGAAAGGCCCATGATCCGTACGCGTTCGTCGTCGATGATGATCTGGTATTGCGGTTCGTCGTTCATTCCATTGGGTCGCACCATGGTCAGTGCGGGGTGCTGCGAGGCCTCGTACAGGAATTGGTCGCGTGCCGCCATGTGCGCTTCGTGCCCCATGCCGCCACGGTCCTGCAGATAGAAGTCGAATCCGGTGGCGTTGCCCAGTTCCATAATGGCGGGCGGAGCGAAGGCGATGACCATAGCGTCTCGATATTGCGAGAACGCCGCGTTGGCACGGCCCACCACGGAGAAGACATCCTGCCCTTCCCCACCGCGCTCTTCCCACGGTTTCATCTGTATGAAAAGCGCTCCCGAGCTCTGGCCCCGTCCGGCGAAGTTAAAGCCATTGACGGACATCATGCTTTGCACGCTGTCGCCTTCCTCGGTTAGCAGATAGTCGGTGATGCGTTGCAGGACAACTTCGGTCTGGTCACTGCTGGAGTTTTCAGGCAGTTGAACCTGGACCACGAAGCTGCCTTGGTCTTCGTCCGGCAGGAATGAGGTGGGAATCTTGCCGAACATGAAGCCGGCAGCCGCCACGAGCAGCAGATAGATCAACATGAACGCGCCCTTGCGTTTCAATACGCGGGCGACGCCCTGCTCGAAACGATTGGTGCCCGCATCGAAACGGCGATTGAACCAACCGAAGAAGCCTCGGCGCGTGTAGCCGCCTTCTGGAATGGGTTTGAGCATCGTGGCGCATAGCGCAGGCGTGAAGATAAGCGCCACGAATACGGACAGCGTCATGGCCACCACAATCGTGATGGAGAACTGTCGATAAATCACGCCGGCCGACCCGCCGAAGAACGCCATTGGGACGAATACGGCCGACAGCACCAGACCGATTCCGACCAGCGCGCCTTGAAGCTGGTCCATCGATTTGAGCGTCGCCTCCTTCGGGCCTAGGCCTTCTTCATGCATGACGCGCTCGACGTTCTCGACTACGACGATGGCGTCGTCGACCAGCATCCCGATCGCCAGCACGAGACCGAACATGGTCAGGATATTGAGGTTGAAGCCGGCCAAAGCCATTATCCCGAAGGTGCCCAGCACCACGACAGGCACGGCTAAAGTGGGAATGAGTGTGGCTCGTATGTTCTGTAAGAACAGGTACATGACCAACGTCACGAGCACGATCGCCTCAATCAGCGTCATGGCCACGCTCTTCATGGAGGCGTCCACGACTGGCGACGTATCGTAGGGATAGACAATGGATACGCCGTCTGGCAGGAAGGGCTTCTGCGCTTCGAGCACTGCCTTTACACGATCCACGGTCTCCAGCACGTTCGCACCGCTAGCCAGTCGCAGGGCCAGTGCCGCGGCCGGCTTATTGTTGTAGCTACCGGAAATCGCAAAGTTCTCGGCATCTCGGCCGACCGTGGCAACGTCCTTGATCCGGACCTGCGAACCATCACGATTTACCTTCAGCAGGATATTCTCGAACTGCTCCGGCGTCTGCAGGCGCGTCCTGCCGTTGACGGTCGCGGAGATGCTGACACCGTCCACGGAGGGGCGACCACCGAGCTGCCCGGCCGATACCTGAACGTTCTGCTCGCGGATTGCCGCCATCACGTCGCCCGGCGTGAGCGCAAAATTGTTGAGCTTGGCAGGGTCCAGCCAGATCCGCATGGCGAACTGAGAACCGAAAGCAAGGAAGTCGCCTACGCCCGGCGTCCGGACCACCTGGTCCTGTACGTTCGAGATCAGGTAGTCGCCCAGCTCGTAGTTGCTCATGGCGCCGTCTTCAGACACCAGCGCCGCAATCAACATGAAGTTGATCTGGTACTTCACCACGCGCATGCCTTGCGCCTGTACTTCCTGTGGAAGTAGTGGCGTGGCGAGCTGCAGTTTGTTCTGCACCTGAACCTGCGCGATATCGGGATCGACTCCCTGTTCGAAGGTGATGATCATCATCATGCTGCCGTCGGCATTGCTTTGCGATTGGATATATCGCATGCCGTCTAGCCCGTTCATCTGTTGCTCGATGACCTGTGCGACGGTGTCCTGCACGGTCTGGGCCGAAGCACCGGGGTAGTTGACGACGATAGCGACCGCCGGTGGCGAGACGTTGGGATACTGGCTCACCGGTAGCGACAGCAGCGCTAGTACGCCCGCGAGCATGATGGAAATGGCAACGACCCAGGCAAAGATGGGTCGGTTGATGAAGAAACGTGACATGGTTGCGTGCCCGTCCTTATTGCTGTGGGGCCGCAGCCGCAGGGTCCGTTACGCCGTCGGCTGTAGATGACCGCGTTTCCGCGATCTTCACCTCAGCGCCAGGGCGCACCTTCTGGCGTCCCTCGACGATGATACGGTCACCGTCTTGTAGACCCTCGGACACCAGCCATTGGTTCTCAACCATGCGTTCATTGACCACTCGCCGCGCTTCTACGCGGTTCTGCGCATCGACTACGTAGACGGTGGAGCGCTCGTTGCCCAGCATCAAGGCCTGGTTCGGAACCAGGTAAACGCCGTCGCGCCGGCCGCTATCGACCAGCGCATGCACGAACATACCGGGCAGAAGATCGCGGTCGGGGTTCGGAAACTGGGCACGCAGGGTGACGCTGCCCGTACCAGGTGAGACTTCGACCTCTGAGAACTGCAGCGTGCCTTCGTGTTTGTAGATCGATCCGTCCTCCAAGCGCAGTTGCACGCGGGCGCCGCCCTCTTGGTCACGGCGTATCCTTCCCTCTTCCAAGGCCTTGCGCAGGGCCATCATCTCGGACGCCGATTGCGTCATGTCCACATAGATCGGATCCAACTGCTGCACGGTCGCCATGGCGTTGGGTTGTCCATTGGTGACCAGGGCCCCTTCAGACACGGCGGAGCGACCAATACGGCCGGACAGCGGCGACAGCACTTTGGTGTAGGTGAGGTTGATTCGCGCCATCTCGACTTCAGCCTGTGCTTGCTGGTAGGCGGCTTTGGCATCGTCCAGTGCCTGACGGCTAACGGCGTTCACCTTGGACAGCTCCGCATAGCGTTTAGCTTGGAGCTCGGCACTGCGGAGGTTGGCTTGCGCTTTCTTGTAAGCGGCCTGATAGACGGCGTCATCGATCTGATACAACTGTTCGCCGGCTTCAACGTCCGAACCTTCTCGAAAGAGACGTTTCTTTACGATGCCGTTCACTTGCGGTCGGACTTCCGCGACCCGAAAGGCAGTTGTGCGTCCGGGCAGTTCCGTCACTACGGCAACTTCGGTCGCCTTCATGGTCTGGACCGTGACCTCCGGTGCAACGGCTTCGGGAGCCTTACCGCTCCCGCTTTGTCCGCAACCGGCAAGTGCAATCGCAGCCGTCGCAATCATCAAACGCCATCCTGACGAGCCCGGTCGGGCGATTCCGTCGTTCCTCTTCACATTCACCTCGTGTATCTCTGTCGTTGCCGGCACGCCGATGCGTCCGCCCAAATAATGGGCACACCCGGAGCCTATGTACCGCTATGTGGATATATGTACCGGAACGCGGTACTATACCATGTAGTGGTTACTAGATTCACATAGCGATACAGCTATTCACGAATGTGCTCGGCTTGCGTAGCACGACGGAATACACTCTCCCCGCGACACTGCGCGGAACTGAAGGAGACATACATGGAGAAGGACGACGAAATCTCTGTCGATCACAAAGGTGGGGTACAGGTCGTTTCGCGGACGGCTGCCATCATGCGGGCGCTTAGTGCCCATCCGGGCGGACTGAGCCTGACAGCGATCGCCAACGAGGTCGGGCTGCCCCGTTCAACGGTGCAGCGACTTGTCACAGCGCTGGAAGTGGAAGGTCTGGTCGACGGCAAGGGGCCCAACGGCGGCACGCGGTTGGGGCCGGCCATCTCCTCTTTAGTGGCGACCGCTCATGCTGATATGGTGGTATTCGGGCGCCACCAGCTCAAGCTGCTGCTGGATACCGTTAATGAGACCAGCAGCATCCTAACGGCGGTCAACGCCAAGAGCATGGTGCTGGAGACCATGACGGCCGAACATCCCTTGCGGGTGGTTCTATGCCAAGGGGTGCAGAAGCCCTTATATGCATCGGCGGGAGGCAAGGCTCTACTGGCCGCGTATGAGGACGACGTCACGGAGAAGCTGTATCCCGCCGCGCTTGAGACTTTTACGCCTCATACGATTCCCACTCGCAAGGCGCTGCAAGCGGAGGTCGAGCGGGTCCGTGCCGACGGTATTGCCGTGGCGCGCAACGAGTTCGTGACGGGCATCAGTTCGCTCGCCATGGCTTTGGTGACAGGCATGGGCGTCTACGCCTTCGAAGTGACATTGCCCGATGCGCGTTATGAAGAGCGCGAGGAAGCGATCCGCGCCGCGCTGCTCGCCCATCATCAGCAAGTCCTGGCAAAGGCGATCGAGTTCCAGAAAGACAAGATGATGGGCTCGCTTGGGATGCGATGAGCAGCAGCGTTTAGGTACGCGCCGCTCGCGCCGACAGCCACAGCAGCATGCAGTCTCGAGCGCGCTCACGCAGCAAGGTTGAGGCTTCGCTGCAGGCCCGCGACAGATCCATGGGCCCAGACACCACACTGAACGCGGCCGTTACGCCGACCTCGTACAGTGCTTCGTACCCTTCCCCCAGTGAACCGGCCAATGCAATCACTGCCGCACCGCGGCGTTTTGCGTAGCGCGCCACGCCCGCCGGCGTTTTGCCCAATAGGGTTTGCCGGTCCATGCGACCTTCGCCGGTAAACACCAGGTCGGCGCCTTCCATGGCGTCATCCAGCCCCGCAAGTTCGGCAATAAGCTCTACACCGGGCCGGAAGCTAGCACGGAAAAAGCTCTTGATTACGAAGCCCAGGCCGCCGGCTGCACCGGTGCCGGGTGTCTCGGATTCGTCGCGGCCTGAAGTCTGGGCGCAAATGGCGGCAAAATGCGCAAGCGACTTGTCCAGGCAGTCGACGTTCTCGGGGGTGGCGCCTTTCTGTGGGCCAAAAATGGCAGCCGCGCCCCGCTCCCCGCATAAGGGATTGTCCACGTCCACTGCGATCTCGAACTGCACTTTTGACAGACGCGGGTCCAGGTTCACGGTGTCTATGCTTGCTAGGCGGTGCAGCGCGCCGCCGCCAGGGGGCAGCTCGCCGCCTTCCGCGTCAAATAGATGCGCGCCCAACGCCTGGAACAATCCCGCTCCGCCATCAGTGGTGGCGCTGCCTCCCAAGCCCAGTACGATGCGATTTGCTCCCGCATCCAGCGCCGCGAGCACGAGTTGACCGACCCCGAAGGTGCTGGCCTGCATAGGTCGGCGAGATTCGGGGGGAATCCGCTCGAGCCCGGCGGCTTCCGCCATCTCAATGAAGGCCGTGCCGTCGCCCAGCCAACCCCACGAAGCGGTGCAGTCCTGCCCGTTCGCGTCGCGCACCCTGGCCTGACGGCGTTCGCCATTAGTGGCAGCCAAGACGGCGGCCAGCGAACCCTCGCCGCCGTCGGCCATCGGAATGCAGCGGACGTCGGCATCGGGGGCGGCGTCTCGCACGCCGTGAGCGATGGCGGCCGCCACGTCTGCCGCCGAGAGGCTTTCTTTATAGGAATCCGGCGCGACAATCACGCGCGGACGGTAGGCAGTCGAGGGCATCATTTGGTCTCGTTGCGGTTGACCTTACCGGCCAGAACGTTGCGCGGCGCGCCGGCCACGTATGCGTCGATGTTGTCGATCAGCTGATCCGCCAACGCTTGTATGGCCTCGGCGCTCGCCCACGCTACATGAGGCGTGAGGATGAAATTCGGCAGGTCGAGGAGTTTCATCAGCGGATGGTCCGCCGGGGGCGGTTCCGGTACGGTGACGTCCAACCCGGCGCCGCCCAGCTGACCGCTACGCAGGGCCGTTGCCAGCGCGTCGTCGTCGATCAGGGCGCCGCGCGCCGTGTTGATCAGCAACGGCTTGCGCGTCATTTTCGCGAATTCTTCAGCGCCCAGCAGGTGATGCGTATGCGCGTTCAGCGGGCAATGCAAGGTGATGACATCGCTTTCGGCAAGCACCGTGTCGAAGGGTGTGTACAGTGCGCCCATGTCGCTACGGCCCTTGTGGGCTGCAAACAGCACGCGCATGCCCAATGCTCGGCCGATCTGCGCAACCGCCTGTCCCAGGGTCCCTGCGCCCACGATGCCCAGGGTCGAGCCTGCGAGGTCGCGGATGGGATAGTCGAAGTAGCAGAACTGGGCGGCCTCCTGCCAGCGTCCGGCCTGAACCGATTCCCGGTAAGCGGTGATGCTGCGGCGCAAGGCGAAGATCAGGGCGAATACATGCTCCGGTACGCTGCGCACGGCGTAACCGCGGATGTTCGACACGACGATGCCTCGTTCCTCGCATGCCGCAAGATCTACGTTGTCGCTACCTGTCGCGGCCAGCGCGATCATTTTCAGTTGTTTCGCTCCGGCAATATCCTGCGCGGTCACCTTGACCTTATTCACGATCACGATATCCGCGTCTGCGATACGCGGGGCCACTTCTTCCGGCTTGGTTCGGCTGTGAAGTTCCAGGGTGTGCGGGAAGTTCGGCGACCGCAGCACGGTCTCGGGGGAGATGGTGTCTCTATCCAGGAATACGACTTTCAGGGGCGCGGTTGCCATGTTTCTCCTCTTCTTGGTCTCTTTCGAATTGCTCTTGATTGTCATGTGGCGGCATTGCCGATCCGATATAGTAATGGCTTTGTCTCGGTCGTCCACCTGCACGGAGGACCGTTCGTTGCAAACGGAGAATCAATGACCGACGAAAGCCTTCCTCCGATCTACCCTTTGACCGATTTCTTCCGGAATCCCGAACGTGGCTTCTACCGCTTGTCGGATGACGGTACGCTGCTGGCTTACATGGAGCCGGTCGCCTTCGGCGACGGCCCGCCTCGCAGAAACCTCTTCGTGCAGCCTCTGGAAGGCAGTCAGCCGGTGGGCGAAGCGCGCTGCCTCACGCGCGAGACCGATCGAGACATTGCGGAGTACTACTGGAAAGGCTCGGATATCCTGCTTTACGCCAAGGATTTCGAGGGCGACGAGAACTTCCACGTCGTGGCCGTGGACGTGAACAGCGCCGCAGTATCCGATCTCACGCCCTACCCGGATACGCGTGCGGGTATTGCGGACGAGCTTTACGACGATCCGGACCACATCCTTATTGCCCATAATCACCGCGACGCGCAGGCTTTCGATGTCTACCGCGTCAATGTTCGTACGGGCGAGGAAACACCCGTGGCGGAGAACCCGGGCAATATCGTGGCCTGGCATACCGATCATCACGGCCGCGTGCGCGCGGCCACGGCGAGCGACGGGCTGGAAACGACGTTGCTCTATCGCGAAAATGAGAGCGAACCCTTCCGGCCGATTATCACTACCGATTTTCGTACGACCGTCAGCCCTGAGTTATTCACGTTCGACGACCGGAAGCTGTACGCGCTGAGCAATCGCGATCGCGACTGCCTGGCCTTGGTGGTCATTGACCCGGAGAATCCGGACCTCGAGCAATTGGTGTTCGAAGTGCCCGGGGTAGATCTCGAGGGCGTCAGCTATTCGCGTCTGCGCCACGTGCTGACTGCAGCGCTCTACCAGACGGACCGTCCTAAGTATCATTTCTTCGATCAGCTGGCGGCGGAACGCCATTTGCGTGTGTCGGAAGCTCTGCCCGGCTACGAAATCATGCTGCAAAGCGGCACGCGCGACGAACGCAAGTTCATCGTTGCCGCCTATAACGATCGGACGCCCGGCAGCCGATTCCTTTACGATGACGAATCGGGAAGCCTCACCAAACTTGGCGATATCAATCCGGCCTTGCCGGAGAGCGATATGGCCGAGGTCCGCCCCATTCAGTACACCTCGCGCGACGGCCTAGTCATACACGGCTACCTGACCTTGCCCAAGGGCCGGGATCCGAAGGGCCTGCCCTGCGTGGTGAATCCGCATGGCGGGCCGTGGACGCGCGACGGCTGGGGTTTCAATCCAGAAGCGCAGTTCTTGGCAAATCGGGGGTACTGCGTCCTGCAGATGAACTTCCGCGGCTCGACCGGCTACGGGCGACAGTTCTGGGAGGCCGGTTTTGGGCAATGGGGCTTGGCCATGCAGGACGACATCACGGACGGTGTCCAGTGGCTGATTGATCAAGGCATCGTCGACCGGAACCGTATCGCTATCTACGGTGGCAGCTACGGCGGCTACGCCGTTTTGTCCGGCATTACTCGCACGCCGGATCTCTACGCCGCCGCCGTCGATTTCGTGGGCGTTTCCAATCTGCTGACCTTCCTGAACACGATCCCCCCTTACTGGAAGCCCATGCTGGAGAAAATGCACAGCATGGTGGGGCATCCGGAACGCGATCGCGAGCGTCTTGTCGCCACCTCGCCGGCTCTGAACGCCGAGCATATCCGTACACCGCTGTTCATCGCGCAGGGCGCGCGTGATCCACGCGTCAATAAGGACGAAAGCGATCAGATGGTTGCCGCCCTGCGCGCGCGCGGCGTGGAAGTCGAATACATGGTCAAGGAAAACGAAGGCCATGGCTTCCACAACGACGAGAATAAATTTGAGTTCTATGAACGCATGGAAGCGTTTCTTTCGCAGCACCTGGGCGGCGCTACGCCGATGCCAGGGTCGTCACCACAATAAGGGAGTACAACATTGAAGCTGTATTACATGCCGGGCGCGTGCCCGCTTGCCACACACATCGTGTTGGAGTGGATCGGCCAGCCCTACGAGACGCAGGCGGTTCCGCGCAATGAGCTCAAAGAGCCTGAATTCCTTGCATTGAATCCGGTCGGATCGGTGCCGGTGTTGACCGACGGCGAGCTGGTGCTCACGCAAAGCGTCGCCATTTTGGAATACCTGGCGGAAAAATACCCCGAGGCCAATCTGATGCCCACGGACTTGGTCGCGCGTGCTGAGACCCGGCGCTGGCTGGCATTCGTCAACGCCGACCTGCACAAGGCTTTCGGTCTGATTTTCGCGAAGGCAATGTACAGTAGCGACGCTGCCTGCCAGGATCAATTGGCGGCCAGCAGCACAGAGAAAACCCTGCAGTTGTTCGCCATTGTCGAGAAGCAGCTGGAAGGCCGTGAGTGGGTGACCGGTACGCGATCCATTGTGGATCCCTATCTGTACACCGTGTTCAGTTGGGCCCACCGACTGAAGATTGACGTCTCGGGCTTTACGAACCTGAACGCCTTCTACCAGCGCATGCACGCCGATCCCGGTGTCCAGGCTGCGCTGAAGTCTCAAGGACTGCTGTAGTGCACGCCCTGTCGTAGCGAATGCGGGCGGCGGCCGAAACAGCCGCCGCTACGCATGATGTCAGGCTCCCAGGTAAGCCTTGCGGACTTCGTCGTTGGTAAGCAGGTTCGCACCCGTATCCGCCAGCACGACCTTGCCCGTTTCAAGCACATAGCCGCGGTCGGCGACCTGGAGGGCCTTATGGGCGTTCTGCTCCACCAGAAATACGGTGACGCCCTGCTCGCGGATGGTCTGGATGATCTCGAAGATCTGAGCAATGATCAACGGCGCCAGCCCGAGGGTGGGCTCGTCAAGCAACAGCAGGGTCGGCTGGGTCATGAGCGCCCGGCCGATGGCCAGCATCTGCTGTTCACCGCCCGACATGGTTCCCGCCCGCTGACTGGCGCGTTCCTTCAACCGTGGAAATAGCCCGTATACGCGGTCGAGACCCGCTTCGATCTCCTCGCGGTTCAGGAAGAAGCCACCCATCATGAGGTTCTCGGCCACAGTGAGGTCGGGAAACACCCGCCGCCCCTCAGGAGATATCGCGATCCCCTTTTGCATGATGGTGTGCGTGGGGCTTTGCGTGATGTCTTCACCCTGGAACGTGACCGAGCCGCTACGGGCACGCGGTGACCCGCAAACCGTCATCAACAGCGTGGTCTTGCCTGCGCCGTTGGCGCCGATCAGGGTAACGATCTCGCCCTTATTCACCTCGACCGACACGTCGTTCAAGGCCTGAATGGCACCGTAGTAGGTGTGTATGTTCTGCAGCTTGAGCACTACTCTTCCCCCAGATAGGCCTTGATAACGCGCGGGTCGACGCGCACTTCCTCGGGCGTGCCGGTGGTGATGGGCTTGCCGTGTTCCATGACCATGATGCGATCTGACACGCCCATGACAAGGCTCATATCATGCTCGATAAGCAGTACCGCTACATCGAATTCCCTGCGCAACTGGTCAATAAGGCCCTGCAGGTCGCGTTTCTCCTGGGGATTGAGGCCGGCGGCGGGCTCGTCGAGCATAAGCAGGCGTGGGCGCGTGATCATGCAGCGGGCGATTTCGAGGCGCCGCTGATGCCCGTAGGCCAGGTTGCCCGCCTCGCGGTTGGCATACTCGCGGATGCCCATGAAATCCAGCCACGTGGCCGCGTCGGCCAGCGCCTGAGATTCGGAGTGCCGATAGGCCGGTGTTTTGAACAGACCTGAGAACAGATTGGTGTTGATGTGCTGATGCTGAGCCACCAACAGGTTCTCCAGCACGGTCAGATTCTTGAACAAGCGCACATTCTGGAAGGTGCGCACCAGCCCTTCTCGCGCCACTTTATGGCTGGGCATGCCGTGTATAGGCTTGCCGTCCATGGTAATGACGCCGGTGGTCGGCTTGTAGAAACCGCCCACGCAATTGAATACCGTGGTCTTGCCCGCGCCGTTGGGGCCAATGATGGCGAAGACCTCGTCTTGATGAACGTCGAACTTCACCCCGTCGACGGCCAGGAGGCCGCCGAAGCGCATGGTGAGATCCGAGACTTGCAGCAGGACCTTGCTCATTACTTCAACTCCACATGCGGACGCTTCATGGGTAGCAGGCCTTGCGGACGCCACATCATCATCAGAACCATCACCAGACCGAAGATCATCATGCGGTATTCGGCGAATTCGCGCGCCACTTCTGGCAGCACGGTAAGCACGATGGCGGCCAGGATCACACCCACCTGCGAACCCATGCCGCCAAGCACCACAATGGCGAGTATGAGTGCCGATTCCAAGAAAGTGAAGGATTCCGGGTTGACCAAGCCTTGGCGAGCCGCGAAGAATGCACCGCCGAAGCCGGCGAAAGTCGCGCCCATGGTGAACGCCCAAAGCTTCACGTTGGTGGGGCTCAGGCCCAGCGAACGGCAGGCGATCTCGTCTTCGCGCAAGGCTTCCCACGCACGTCCGATGGGCATGCGTATTACCCGGTTGGACACGAACAGCGTGAACAGCGCGAGTGCAAGCGCCATCAGGTACAGATAGATGATCACGTCCATGTTGTCGAACTGCCAACCCATGAAGTCGTGGAAGGTCGTTTCGCCTTCCGGTGCACGCCGGGTCATGGGCATGCCGAACACCGAGGGCTTGGGGATGCCGGATATGCCGTCCGGACCACCCGTGAAGGTATACAGATTGATGAGCAGCAGGCGGATGATCTCACCGAAACCCAGTGTCACGATGGCCAGGTAGTCGCCGCGCAGCCGCAGGACTGGAAAGCCGAGCAGCCAGCCGAAAAGCCCGGACATGAGCCCGGCCAGGGGCAAGGCTTCCCAGAAACCCCAGCCGGCCCAGTGGTAGAGCAAGGCATAGGTATAGGCGCCCACCGCATAAAAGCCGACGAAGCCCAGATCGAGCAGCCCCGCGAATCCGACCACGATGTTCAGGCCCAGACCCAACATGACGTAAATCAGTACCAGCGTTGCGATGTCGACTTCGGCACGCCCGGTGAAGAACGGAAAGATCAAGGCGATCGCGATCAGCAGGAGGATCATGCCGCGCCGCGCCTTGTCGTCAAGGACGGGCATGGTAAAGCCGCCCTTGCGCTTGCTCAACAGATGGCCGAAGACAGGACGAACAAAAGCCTGGAACAGGAAGACCGCGGCCATCCCGTACAGGACCATGTCCCACTCGGGTTCGATGTGGGTCTGCATGCCGCTGCGAACGATTTGCAGCCCGAATACCGGTGCGATGATCACCCCGGCCATGATGGCCGCGATGAACGCATTCTTGATTTGACTCGCCATTACACTTTTTCCACTTCGGGTTTACCGAGGAGCCCCGTCGGCCGGAACAACAGGATCAGCACCAGTAGGCTGAACGCGACGATGTCCTTGTACTGCGACGATATGTAGGCCGCAGCGAAGGTTTCAGCCAGGCCCAGCAAGACGCCGCCGAGCATCGCGCCCGGAATGCTGCCAATGCCCCCGAGCACGGCGGCGGTGAACGCCTTAATACCAGCCAGGAAGCCGATGAAGGGGTTCAGCTTGCCGATGGCCAGCGCAATGAGCACGCCCCCGACGGCGGCCAGCATGGCACCGATGACGAAAGTGAAGGAGATGATCTTGTTGGTGTCGATGCCCAGCAGATTCGCCATGCGAAGGTCTTGCGAGCATGCGCGCGATGCACGCCCCAGGCGAGAATGCTTGATATACAGGTGCAGCATGATCATGAGCACGACCGTAACCAGGATGATCATGATCCGCGAATAAGGCGCCGTGATGGTGTAGTCGCCGATATTGACCTGCATGGCCCCGGTGACCAGCGCCGGAACGGCCATGTCGCGGGCACCCTGCCCGATTGCGACCCAGTTTTGCAAGAAGATGGACATCCCGATGGCGGAGATCAGCGGCACGAGGCGCGGACCACCGCGCAAGGGAGCATAGGCCACTTTTTCAACGGCGTAGCCATACACTGCCGTGACCAGTACCGCCACGATCAGCATGAGCAGGATGATGAGCGCCACAGGCAGGCCGGCGCCCACCCCGATGGCGGAGAGCGTGACGAGCCCCACGTACGCGCCGATCATGTAGATCTCGCCGTGTGCGAAGTTGATCATGCCGATGATGCCATACACCATGGTGTAGCCGATGGCGATGAGCGCATAGATTGCGCCTAGCGACAGCCCATTAAAGAGCTGCTGCACGAGTTGGGGTAAGAATTCGGACATAAAGCGGGATTCCACGACGCCGGCCTGTCGGTAAACGGCCGGCCAGGAAAAAGAAAGGCTCCAGCCGTTGTACGGCTGGAGCTCTGGGTGTTACCTGTTACTTCTCGAGCTGATTCATGTTGCCCTTGTCGTCCACTTTGTATACGGCGAACTCGAATTCCTTGAGGTCGCCCTTCTCGTCGTACTCGACTTTGCCGATGGCAGTGTTGAACGAGGACTTGTGCATGTGGTCGGCCACCTTGGCGGGGTCCTCGCCCACGGCGTTGATGCTTTCCACCAGGATCTGCACCGCAGCATAGGCGGGCATGGTGAAGGCACCCGAGGGATTCCGCTTGTAGGTTTCGAAGTGCTCAAGGATCTGCTTGTTGCCCGGCAGTTTCGTGAAGTCGGCAGGCAGGGTGACGAGCAGGCCCTCAGCCGCCGGACCGGCAATGGCTACGAGGTCGGCGTTCGCCACACCTTCCGGCCCCATGAATTGGGTCTTCATACCTTGTTCGCGCGCCTGACGCAGCAACAGACCGAGTTCTGCGTGGTAGCCGCCGAAGTAGATTAGATCCGGGTTGAGCGACTTGAGCTTAGTGATGACGGCGGAGTAGTCGCTGTCGCCCACGTTGATACCCTCGTACAGAGCGACTTCAACGCCTTCCTTTGCGAGGCTGTCGCGCACCTGAGTCGCCACGCCGCTACCGTAGGTCTGCTTATCGTGCAGGATGGCGACGGTCTTGGGTTTGAGTACGTTGGCAATGTATCCGGCGGCGAACGGACCTTGCTGGTCGTCGCGGCCAATGGTGCGGAAGAAGAAGTGCGGCTTGATGGTGTCAGTGACCAGGGGCGACGTGGCTCCCGGCGTGATCGCGACAATACCTTCGTTCTCGTAGACGTTCACAGCAGGCACCGTGGTGCCGGAGCATGCGTGTGCAACGGCGAATTTCGCGCCCGAATTGACCACGCGGTTGGCGGCCGGCACGGCCTGCTTGGGCTCGCAGCCGTCGTCGATGAGCAGCGGTTCCAGCTTCTTGCCCTTGACGCCGCCCGCCGCGTTGAAGGCCTCGATGGCGGTCAGTGCGCCCGCCTGGATCTGGTCTCCGTATTGGGTGGCAGGACCCGTCATGGGTTGAGGAATGCCGATCTTGATCGTTTCGGCATACACGCTGCCGGCGAACGCCATGGCACCGATAGCAAGGGCAATCGGCTTGACGCTGATATAAGGCTTCATCCTAGGGGTCTCCAGTTAGTCGCCAGAGTCGTCACGTTCTGACGGAAAAAGTTACGGCAACCGACATATGACGGAAGCGGCCCGCCTATTCTCCGGTTTGCGCTGGGAGACTGTCACTACGGGTATGCCCTAAATGATGAAGAATTCCGGCGGATCTTAGGAAAATTCGCGAGACAGTTCGGCCGCCCGGGTCGCCGCCGCCTGCATGGCGGCGCGCACCGTGCCGGTGAAATCGCGATCGGAGAACACCTGCAAGGCCGCAGCGGTGGTGCCACCCTTAGACGTCACACGTTCACGCAACGTGGAGAGGTCCTCGTGCGAAAGTCCGGCCAGCTGGGTGGCGCCATTGAGTGTCGCAAGCGCAAGGCGTCGAGCCTGTGCGGAGTCCATGCCCTGCTCCACCGCTCCGGCGATCAGCGCTTCCAGAAACAGGAACACGTAGGCGGGTCCGCTGCCCGACAAGGCGGTAACGGCGTCGATAGCCTGGTCGTCCTTAACCCAGACGAATTCCCCCACGGCCTTGAACAGCAGTTCGACCTGCGCTCGCTCGGCATCGGAAACGCCGGCGCCGGCCATCAGGCCAGTAGCGCCCGCGGCGATCAGCGCAGGCGTGTTGGGCATGGCCCGCACCACGCGCGTCCAGGGTTGCTCCGGTGTGCCGAGCCAGAGTCCGAGCGTTTCTGCGGAGATGCCTGCGGCTATGCTGACCACGAGCGTATCGTCTTGCAGATAAGGGCGCAGAGACGCGACGGCTTCCTTCATGAACTGAGGCTTGACCGCCAGTACCCAGATTCGGTGTCGGGTCAGCGTCTCGTCGGCTGCGGTAGCCGTCGAGCAGCCCTGCTCCTTCCAGGACTGCAAGGCTTCGGCCTGGATGTCGATGACGTGGACGTCGTGCGCGCCGCAGCGCTTGCCGATCAGGCCCGAGCCCAAAGCGGAGGCCATGTTGCCGCCGCCAATGAATGCGATGGTAAGTTCGTGGTTCATGGTCGCCATTGTACGATCGGAAGTCGGTCGGTAGAGCCATCCGTCCGTTGACGCTTCTTCAAGAATGTCGTTACAGTCACGCCGTTGTCACGAACACGTCATAGACTCCGCTAGCTCTAGGGATCCGGCCCCAGCCATACCCGTGTTGTGGTCGGCCAAGCAGTTTTTCACAGGAGAACCCCATGAAAGTAAAGATTTTCGCCCTTTCACTGGCCGGCATGATTGCCGGTCTTGGCAGCGCCCACGCCGCAACCGAAATTACCATGTGGCACTCCATGGAAGGCGCTTTGGGCGAGCGCGTCAATGAACTCGTGCAGGGCTTCAATGAAAGCCAAGGCGATTACAAAGTAAACGCTATCTATAAAGGCACCTATGGCGAGTCCATGAATGCAGGCATCGCGGCGTTCCGCGCCGGCAATGCGCCGGACATCCTGCAGGTGTTCGAGGTTGGCACTGCCACCATGATGTACGCCAAGGGTGCGGTAAAGCCCGTGCAAGAAATGTCCGAAGAAGCAGGCGATCCGATCGATCCGTCGGATTTCCTCGGTGCGGTGGCCGGGTACTACTCTTCCTCCGAGGGCAAGTTGATCTCCATGCCCTTCAATAGCTCGACTCCCGTTCTGTATTACAACAAGGACGCGTTCAAGAAAGCCGGCCTCGATCCCGAGTCGCCCCCCAAGACCTGGAAGGAAGTGGCGGCAGCCGGGAAGAAACTGCGTGAAGCGGGCCTGGAGTGCGGCTACACCACCGGCTGGCCGTCCTGGATCCAGCTTGAGACTTTCGCGGCTTGGCACAACGTTCCCTACGCCACGCAGGACAACGGCTTCAAGGGACTGGATGCACGCCTGTCGCTCGATCACCCCGCTTTCGTGAAGCACTTCGAGACCCTGGCTCAGATGGCCAAGGACGGCTCCTTCACCTACGGTGGCCGCGGCGATAGCTCCAACGCCTTGTTCACGTCCGGAAAGTGCGGCATGTTCACCGGCTCGAGCGGTGCCCGTGCAAACATCATCAAGAACGGCAATTTCGATTTCGGCACCTCTACGCTGCCATATCACGATGACATCCAGGGCGCGCCCCAGAACACGATCATCGGTGGCGCTTCGCTCTGGGTGTTCGAAAAGAAATCTCCCGAGGTCTACAAAGGGATCACCAAATTCTTCAAGTACATCTCCAGCCCGGAAAAGGCAGCCGAATGGCACCAGGCGACCGGTTATGTTCCGGTGACCAAGGCTGGCTACGAAGTCACCAAAGCTTCCGGTTTCTACGAGAAGAATCCGGGTACCGAAGTGGCCGTCACGCAGCTTAATGCCGATACCACCGAGAACTCGCGCGGTTTGCGCCTAGGCTTCTTGCCGCAGATCCGTGAAATCGAGGACGGCGAGGCAGAGCGTATCTTCGCGGGCGAGATCGACGCGGAGGCCGGTCTGAAGCGTATGATGGAACGCGGGAACGAGCTGCTCAAGCGCTTCGAGTCGAGCGTTAAGTAAGCTTCCAGGAAGCACCGAACGCGCCCGGCTGTCCTTATCAGGTGCCGGCGCTTTCGGGTTGTAGGGCCGTGAGCGGTATCCCGCAGGAGTCGCTCACGGTCTTTTTCTTATCAGGCCTGCCATGGAAAAGCGTGTAATCTTCAGGCACAAGACCCTGCCCTACCTGTTGGTCGCTCCGCAACTGGCGATCACTATCATTTTTTTCTTTCTGCCGGCCGGTCAGGCGCTCTGGCAAGCCTTTCACCTGCAGGATCCATTTGGGCTGTCCTCGACCTTCGTGGGCCTGGAGAATTTCCGTGAGCTGTTGCGCGACCGCGAATACCTGAACTCTTTCAAGGTGACAGCGGTGTTCTCGGCGTTGGTGGCGGTGCTGGGGCTGAGCGTTTCGCTGTTGCTGGCCGTCATGGCGAACCGGGTGATACGCGGCGCCGGCTTCTACCGAAATTTGCTGATCTGGCCCTATGCCGTCGCAACTGCCGTGGCCGGCGTGCTCTGGCTTTTCTTGTTTTCGCCTTCGGTGGGCATACTTGCCGTCTATATGATGGAAGCCGGCTTGGCATGGAATCCCCGGTTGCAAGCCGATGACGCCATGCTGCTGGTGGTGCTGGCCGCCGTTTGGAAACAGATCTCCTATAACTTCATTTTCTTCCTGGCGGGATTGCAGTCCATACCGCGATCATTGCTGGAGGCCGCCGCAATCGATGGTGCGAGCCCCATGCGGCGCTTCTGGACCATCGTCTTTCCCCTGTTGTCGCCCACCACCTTTTTCCTGCTGGTGGTGAACGTGATCTACGCGTTCTTCGATACGTTCGCGATCATCGACATCATGACGCAGGGCGGGCCTGGCACCTCCACCTCCATCCTCGTATACAAGGTATATACCACTGGCTTCAAGGGCCTGGATATCGGTTCGTCTGCCGCCCAGTCGGTCATTCTCATGTTGATCGTGGTGGCGCTCACGGTGGTGCAGTTCCGCTATGTCGACCGCAAGGTCAACTATTAAGGCACAGGCATGATTGAACGACGCCCCTTTCTCGATCTGCTGTCGCACGCCATCCTGCTGTTGGGAGTGGCCACGATTGCCTTTCCGCTGTATGTCGCCCTCGTGGCCTCGACCCAGACTGCTCAGGAAGTTGCCCAGGCTCCGATGTCGCTCGGGTTCGGCAGCCACTTCCTGGACAACTACAAGACGGTTCTCACGGGAGGCAGCGGCAGCCCCGATGTGGCCCGGATGATCTGGGTCAGTTCGGTAATGGCCATCGTGATTGCCGTGGGCAAGATCGCCATCTCCATGCTGTCGGCGTTTGCCGTCGTGTACTTCCGTTTCCGCCTGCGCATGTTCTTTTTCTGGATGATCTTCATCACGCTCATGCTGCCGGTGGAGGTGCGTATTACACCTACCTACGAGGTGGTGGCCAGTTTGGGCATGCTCGATAGCTATGCCGGTTTGACGCTGCCCCTGATTGCATCGGCCACGGCCACCTTCTTATTCCGCCAGTTCTTTCTCACCATACCGGATGAGCTGGTGGAGGCCGCGCGCATCGACGGCGCAGGCCCGATGCGATTCTTCCGAGACGTGCTCCTTCCGCTGTCCAAGACAAGCATCGCCGCCCTTTTCGTGATCCAGTTCATCTACGGCTGGAACCAGTATCTCTGGCCTCTGATCATGACCACCCGCGAGGACATGTACCCCATCGTGGTGGGGATCAAGCGCATGATCGCCGGCGGCGATGCCGTAACCGAGTGGAACCTTGTCATGGCCACGGCCATACTCGCCATGCTGCCTCCGGCACTGGTGGTACTGCTGATGCAGAAATGGTTCGTGAAGGGCCTGATAGACTCCGAAAAATGAACAAGCCGCTAGGCAGATAAAGACATGGCAACACTGAGCTTCAAAGACGTCAAGAAAACCTATCCGGGCGATGTCGCCGTGATTCATGGTGTCAATATGGACATCAAGGACGGTGAGTTCATCGTCATCGTCGGCCCGTCAGGCTGCGGCAAGTCGACGCTGATGCGCATGGTCGCCGGCCTGGAGACTGTGACCAGCGGTGAAATCAGCATAGACGGGCGGGTGGTGAACGAACTTGAGCCCGCCGAGCGTGATATCGCAATGGTGTTCCAGAATTACGCGCTCTACCCGCATATGACGGTCTACGACAACATGGCCTACGGGCTGAAGATTCGTGGCCTGTCCAAGGCGGAGATCCGCGAGCGTGTGAACAAGGCAGCGGAAATCCTGGAGCTGACTCTGTTGCTAGAGCGGCGTCCGCGTCAACTGTCCGGCGGTCAGCGGCAGCGGGTGGCCATGGGGCGCGCCATCGTGCGCGAACCGAAAGCGTTCCTGTTCGATGAGCCGCTGTCGAACCTGGATGCCAAGCTTCGCGTCCAAATGCGGCTGGAAATCCAGAAACTGCATCGCCGCCTCGGCACGACCAGTCTTTACGTTACGCATGACCAGGTCGAAGCCATGACGCTGGCGCAGCGCATGGTGGTCATGAATCGCGGCATGGCCGAACAGATCGGCACGCCTGCGGAAGTCTTCGAGCGACCGGCCTCCATTTTCGTGGCAAGTTTCATCGGTTCGCCGCCCATGAACCTTATTCCCGTGCGGGTGGATTCGCTGCGCCGGGTGCGGGATGACAAGGACGTGGGTCTGAACATCCCCGGCAAACTCGTGCCCGCCTACGTGGAAGACCGGCAATGCTGGCTGGGTATGCGTCCCGAACACATGCGCCTGCACGCGCCGGGTATTCCCATGGAGGTTGAGATGATCGAGATCCTGGGGTCGGAGCAGCTCGTGCACGGCAGCCATGGCGACACGCCGATCGTGGTGCGCTGTCCGGTAAGCGAGACGCGCAAGAATCCGATTCAGATTGGGGAAACGATCGAGGTGGGCGACGACGGCCAGCACCCACTACATTGGTTCGATTTCAAAACCGGCAAACGCATCGAAGAGTGACGCGCTTGCCGGTATAAGGCCGCCTGACGGGCTTACTTGTAGACTTCCTTGCTGCCGTCCTGCTTCCACGTAAAGACGTCGAAGCGGAAGTTCTTCAGGTCCCCCTGGTCGTCCCAGGAGAGTTCCCCGATAGGCGTCTGGACGCTATTGGCGTGCAGCCACTGGGCGACCTTCGTGGGATCGTCGGCGCCGGCGCCCTTGATCCCTTCTGCAATTGCCGTGGTGGCCGAGAATGCAGTGAGCTGGAAAGCGCCGCCGGGATCGCGATTCTTGTCGCGGAAGGCCTTCACGATCTCTGCGTTGGCCGGATCCTGCGTGAAGTCCGCCGGCAGTGTAACCAGCATGCCCTCGACTGACGCGCCTGCAATCGCGTTGATGTCCGGGTTGCCGACGCCTTCAGGACCCATGAACTTGGCCTTCAGGCCTTGTTCGGCGCCCTGGCGCAGCAGCAGACCCATTTCGGGGTGATAGCCGCCGTAGTAGACGAAATCGGCGCCGCTGCTCCGGATCTTCGTGATAACAGCCGAGTAGTCGCTGTCGCCCGCGTTGATACCTTCGAACATGGCAACCTTGACGCCGGCTTTCTCCAGCTCGTCGCGCACCGCCGAGGCGATACCCTGCCCGTACGACTGTTTGTCGTGCAAGACAGCGACGGCTTGTGGCTTGATGGTTTCGATGATGAACTTGGCGGCGGCCGGCCCTTGTTGATCGTCGCGGCCAATGGTGCGGAAGATCATTTCGTAGTTCTTGCCGTCGGTCACCGCCGGTGCCGTTGCCGAAGGCGAGATCATCAGCACGCCTTCGCTGTCGTAGATGTTGGTGGCGGCGATGGTGGCGCCCGAGCAAACGTGGCCCACAACGTAGTGGATGCCGTCGTTTACCACGCGATTGGCGACGACGGGGCCTTGCTTGGGTTCGCAGCCGTCGTCCATGACGACGGTTTCGAGCTGTTTGCCCAGAACGCCGCCCGAGGCGTTGATGAGTTCGACTGCGGTATCGACGCCTTCTTTAACCATGGCGCCATATTGCGTAACCGCGCCGGTGAAAGGACCGGCAATGGCGATCTTGATCGTATCGTTGGCGTATGCACCGCTGGACATCAAGAGACCCGCAGCCAAGCCGAGCGCCGCTGCGAGGGGCGTAAATTGTGCTTTCATAAATCCTCCCGAAAGTTCGTGGTCTAGCATACACCGGCGACCTGAATCGAAACTCGGCCGATCATAGAGAACTCGGGTAAACCCGCACTACTCCAGATACGTCACGCCGGGCAGCGCGCAGTCACGGATGCTCTGCGTAAGCGCGCGCATAGCGGCGGGTCGGGGAAAGCTTTTGCGCCATACGAGTACGACACGGCGATCGGGTACGGGTGACTCGAAGGGAATGTAACGTAGGAGGCGGTCTTCCGGGCCGGTCAAATTGAGTGAACTGGCTGGCATGACAGTGATGCCGATGCCGGCGGCCACCATGTGTCGGATAGTCTCCAGCGAAGAGCCTTCAAAGCTGCGTTGTATGCCGTCGCTTGAAGCCGAATAGCGCGAGAATTCAGGGCAAACCTCCAGAACCTGATCGCGGAAGCAGTGTCCCGAACCGAGCAATAGCATGGTCTCGCTTTTCAGCTCTTCGGGATCAATCCGTTTACGCTGGGCCCAGGGGTGTTGGGCAGGTACGGCCACGACGAACGGCTCGTCGTAGAGAGGCTCGACGACGAGCCCGGTCTCCGGAATGGGCAGCGCGACGATCGCGCAATCCAGCTCGCCCTGGCGCAAGAGTTCCAGTAACCGCGTGGTGTAGTTCTCTTGGAGAACCAGGGGCATCTGGGGCGTCTGCTCCACCTGTGTCGGAACCAGCCTGGGCAGAAGATAAGGCGCGATCGTGTAGATCACGCCGACTCTCAAGGGGCCGGCCAGAGGGTCTTCTCCCTGGCGAGCGATTTCCTTGATGAGATTGGCCTCCTCCAACACTTTCTGCGCCTGTGCAACCACGCGCAGGCCGATGTCGGTGACGCCCACCTCGCTGCCGCCCCGCTCGAAGAGCACGACGCCGAGTTCGTCTTCGAGTTTACGAATGGCGACGGACAGCGTCGGCTGGCTGACGAAGCAGGCTTCTGCCGCCCGTCCGAAATGGCGCTCGCGGGCCACGGCAACGATGTACTTCAATTCGGTCAATGTCATGTCAGAGTATCCCGTTGCTTCAACTTCTGAGTAAGTCCTGCCGGCCGCGCATCCAGCGGCTCAGGTGCTTTTCGACGTGCGTCGGGTGTTGCGTGATCATTTGTGCTGCGGCTTCGCGGGCCTGTTCGACGATTCCGCTGTCAGTTTGCAGGTCGGCATAGCGCAGCAGCTCTTGGCCGGATTGCCGCATCCCTAGGAATTCGCCTGGCCCCCGCTGTTCTAGGTCGCGCCGCGCAATTTCGAATCCGTCCGTCGTTTCGTACATGGCCCTGAGACGCTCTCGAGCGACGCTGCTCAGCGGTCCCTGATACATCAGCACGCATACCGATTGCCCCGTGCCGCGCCCTACCCTGCCGCGTAGCTGGTGCAGCTGGGCCAGCCCGAAACGTTCCGCATGTTCGATGATCATCAGGCAGGCGTTGGGGACGTCCACACCTACTTCGATGACTGTGGTCGCCACGAGCAGCTGGATGGCGCCCCGGCGGAAACCGTCCATGACTTCCTGCTTATCGGCCGCGGCCATGCGGCCATGCATCAAGCCCACCGACATGTCGGGAAAGGCCTCGCTAAGCGCCGCGTGCGTATCGACCGCAGTCTGCAGCTGCAGGGCCTCGCTTTCTTCGACCAGCGGACACACCCAGTAGGCTTGTCTGCCGGCGAGCACTTCACGGTGCACCAGAGAAAGCACCTCGTCGCGTCTTGCGTCGGAGACGAGCTTGGTGATGACGGGGCTGCGGCCAGGCGGAAGCTCGTCGATCATCGAAACATCAAGATCCGCAAAAAAGGTCATGGCCAGGGTGCGTGGGATCGGGGTGGCGCTCATGTTGAGCTGGTGCGGTACCAGAGCCGGAGCGCCGTTATCCGATGCTTCATCGCCCTTGCGGCTAAGCTCCAGCCGTTGCGCCACACCGAATCGGTGTTGCTCGTCCAGTATGACCAGACCGAGCCGGTGGAAGCGGACCTTCTCCTGTATGAGGGCCTGGGTTCCGACTACCAGGTCGACCTCGCCGTCGGCAATCGCCTCCTGGGCCGCCCGGCGCGCTTTCTGGCTCAGACTGCCGGTCAGCCAAGCCATGCGGATACCTAACGGTTCCAGCAAGACACCTAGTTTGCTGAAGTGTTGCTCCGCCAGGATCTCGGTGGGCGCCATGATGGCCACTTGACGGCCGTTGGCCACGGCCTGCACCGCCGCGAACGCGGCCACGATCGTCTTGCCGCTGCCCACGTCTCCCTGCAGAAGACGGTGCATGGGATAGTCGCGCGCCAAATCGGCCGAAATTTCGTCGATTACCCGTTGCTGAGCGGCAGTCAATTCAAACGGCAGGCTGTCGCGCAAACCGCGCACGAGCGTCGACTCCTCCGCAGGTAGCGTATGGGCCTTCTGCGCCCGCCGCCGTTTTCGTGCCAGCGCGAGCGAAAGTTGTTGCGCCAGCAGTTCGTCGAACTTGATCCGGCGCCATGCAGGATGCCCGCGTTCGACAAGATCGGGAATGGACATGCCTGCCGGCGGTGCATGCAGGATGCGTATGGCTTGCTCGAATGATGGGAGCGAAAGCGGTTTTAAGATCGCTTCCGGCAGTGACTCAGACAAGTCCGCCTGCTCAAGAGCCTGCCGGATAGCACGCCGCAAGGATGTCTGCGGCAGGCCGTCAGTACTGGGGTAAACCGGCGTAAGCGCATCCGGTAACGGGCCGTCGGCTGCCGTCACCTTAGGATGGACGATTTCATTGCCATGAAAGCCCGAACGCACTTCGCCCCGTACCCGCACCCGCCGCCCCGTCTCCACCTGGCGTTTCTGATTCGGATAGAAATGCAACCATCGCAGCGACAGTCGCCCGGTGCCGTCCGACATGATCGCCACCAGCTGTCGGCGCGGGCGCAGCTGTACTTCACTGTGCAGGATCTCGCCTTCTACCTGGATCGTCTGTCCGGGCAGTGCGGCACCGATGTGAGAGATGCGTGTTTCGTCCTCGTATCTGAGCGGCAGGTGGACGACGAAATCGGACGGCTCAGTGAGGCCCAGCCGCTGGAACTTACGTTCCAGGGCCGTAGCGGCCCGGCTCTCGCCGTCCGGGGTCGAGGCGCGCTTTTCCTTCATCGGTCCGCGTTGATGCCCTCGCTTTTCAGATGACGATGATCGCTTCGACTTCGAATTGCGCGCCCTTTGGCAGGCTCGCCACACCGATGGTGGAACGGGCCGGGAATGGCTGAGGAATGATGTCCGCCATGATCGCGTTCACGCTGCCGAATTTGCTGAGGTCGGTCAGGAACAGCGTGAGCTTGACGATGCTGTCGAGCGAACCGCCCGCAGCTTCGATGACAGCTTTCATGTTGGCAAAGGCTTGTCGCACCTGGCCTTCGAAATTTTCCGACACCAGTTCGCCGGTGCCGGGTTCAAGGCCGATTTGGCCGGACAGGTAGACCGTCCGGCCGCCGGAGGTGGCGACTGCCTGGGAATACGGTCCGACGGCCGCGGGCGCTGCGTCGGTGTGAATGATTTCTTTGGCCATGCGTTTCAACTCCCCGGAGTTCGTTAAGGACTTCTATCGGAGTTTAAGCGGCAATAGCCTCAATCAACAAGGGCCCTACTTCTCCGCAAAGGCACGCTCGATAACGTAGTCGCCCGGTTGTCCGACGCCCGGAGAAACCGTGAAGCCGCGGGAGTCCAGCATGGCGGATACATCGGCCAGCATAGCGGGACTGCCGCAAATCATGCCGCGATCAGTTTCGGGGTTGAGGGGCGGCAGGCCGATATCTTCGAACAACTTCCCGGTCTCGACCAGCTTGGTGATCCGGCCTTCATTGCGGAAGGGTTCGCGAGTGACGGTCGGGTAGTAGATCAGCTTATCGCGTACGAATTCGCCGAAGTACTCGTTGGCCGGCAGTTCATCGCGGATGTAGTCGTGGTAGGCCAGCTCGCTCTTGTAGCGCACGCCGTGTATCAGGATCACTTTCTCGAAGCGCTCGTAGACGTCTGGATCCTTGATGATGCTCATGAAGGGGGCGAGTCCGGTACCGGTCGCAAACAGGTACAGATGCTTGCCTGGGCGCAGGTCGTCCACCACCAGTGTTCCCACCGGCTTGCGGCTGACCAGAACTTCGTCGCCGGGCTGCAGATGCTGCAGGCGCGAGGTCAGCGGACCATTCGGCACCTTGATGCTGAGGAACTCCAGGTTTTCCTCGTAGTTTGCACTAGCAATACTGTATGCACGCATCAGTGGCTTGCCTTCCACCTGCAGGCCGATCATGACGAAATGGCCGTTATGGAAGCGCAGCGCGGTGTCGCGGGTGGTGGTGAAGGAGAAAAGCTTGTCGTTCCAGTGGTGAACACTGAGAACTTTTTCGGTATTGAAAGCTGCCATGAGCCTTTAGCAATTAAGAATATGGGCGGGTGTGGACAGATTCTACGGGATAAGCAGGATCGAAACAGCCGGCTCCTGCTTATTTGAATATAAGCCACGGATAGAAGCAAAAAGACAGCACGTTGACGTCGATTCTTAAGATGGATCAAACAAAAGCGTTTTCCATCCCGCCAAAGTCTAGTGATTCTATTTGAGAATCATTATTATTCTATAATGCGACTCAACGCAGGCGGCATCCCTGCCGTCGCCTTTCCCAACAGGAGACCTTCATGCGAAACCTGCCCGTACGGCGTCCCTTCATCCGCGGCACTCTGCTCGCGGGGGCGGTGATGCTGACCGGAATGACCTTCAGCGCGTCCGCTCAGGAACTGAGCCTGTATACCACGCGCGAACCCCGCCTGATCCAGCCTTTGCTGGACGAGTTCACCAAGGATACGGGTGTCAAGGTGAACACGGTGTTCGTCAAGGACGGTCTGATCGAACGGGTGAAGGCGGAAGGCGACAAGTCGCCGGCAGACGTGCTCATGACTGTAGATATCGGCAATCTGCTCGACCTGGTCGAAGCCGGCGTGACACAGCCCATCGAATCCAAGGTTCTGCAGGAAGCGATTCCCGAGCATCTGCGTGGCGCCGACAATCAGTGGTACACCCTTTCCCTGCGGGACCGGGTCGCCTACGTAGCCAAGGATCTCGATGTCAGCGCCATCACATACGAAGCCTTTGCCGACCCGCGCTGGAAGGGTAAGGTCTGCATTCGTTCGGGCCAGCATCCGTACAACACCGCCCTGATCGCAGCCATGATCGCGCATAACGGTCTCGAGGCCACTGAGAGCTGGCTGCGCAACGTCAAGAACAACCTGGGTCGTAAGGCGGCCGGCGGCGATCGCGACGTGGCGCGCGACATCCTCGGAGGCATCTGCGACATCGGTATCGCCAATGCCTATTATGTCGGCCGTATGAAGAACGCCGAGCCGGGCTCCGACGCGCATAAATGGGGCGAGGCCATCAAGGTCGTGCGGCCCACCTTCGAAAAGAGCCGCGGCACGCACGTGAACGTATCCGGTGCGGCCGTTGCAAAGCATGCCCCGCATCGCGAAGAGGCGGTCAAACTGCTTGAGTACCTGGTTTCGGACAAGGCACAGAGTCTGTACGCCAAGGCTAATTATGAATACCCGGTCAAGAAGGGCGTGGAGCTCGATCCGGTCGTCGCCAGCTTCGGTGAACTGACGATCGACTCTCTGTCGCTGACCGAGATCGCCAAGCACCGCAAGGAGGCCAGCGAGCTGGTAGACCGAGTTGGCTTCAACAACTGATACACCTCCAATGGTCGCCGCCAGAGCGGCGACCCTAGGGGCCCGGCCCACGGGCCCGGCCCCTGCGCGTGGCCGCATACGTGACAAAGGTGGGCAGTTTCTGGCCACCGAAGCCGGCAGGCCCTGGTTATTGGGCGCCCTACTAATTGCTGCTGGCGTGTTGGCGCCCGTGGCCACGCTGTTGTGGTACGCGGCGGGCGGTGCTTTCGAGCACTGGCGCCACCTACTGGACCACGTCCTCCCCGTTGCCTTTCTGAACACAAGCCTGCTTCTGGCGGGCGTGGCAGCCTTGGTCACGGCGCTGGGTGTCGGGGCAGCCTGGTTGATCACGGCCTACCGCTTCCCAGGTCGATCTATTCTTTCGTGGGCGCTGTTGTTGCCATTGGCCGTACCCACCTACATCGTCGCCTTCGCATACCTCGATATTCTTCATCCGATCGGCCCGGTCCAGACCCTGATCCGCGACATCTTGGGTTATTCCAGCCCACGCGAATTTCGCCTGCCCGATCTGCGCTCGCTGCCCGGCGCCATTGTGTTGCTGGGCTTCGTGCTTTACCCGTACGTCTACCTCAGCACTCGCATCATGTTCGCCACACAATCCGCAAGCCTGCTCGAAGCGGCGCGGATCCTTGGCGAGTCCGGTCGAGGCGTGTTCCTGCGCGTGGCCTTGCCGATGGCCCGCCCCGCGATCGCGGTAGGCGTCAGCCTGGCGCTGCTGGAAGCCTTGAATGACATCGGCGCTTCCGAATTCCTGGGCGTACAGACCCTCACGGTATCTGTTTATACGACCTGGGTTACCCGTAACGACTTGGCGGGTGCCGCCCAGATTGCGTTGGCCATGCTTGCCATGGTCGCCATGCTGGTTCTGTTGGAGCGCCGAGGTCGCAAGCGCCAGCGCTACTCGTCCAACCTGCGGGCCAGGCCTGTGCAGGCGCGGCAGCTACATGGCGTGTCCGCCGTGGTAGCGAGCGCCCTGGGCTGGGCACCCGTGATCATTGGTTTCGTGGCCCCCGCGATCTACCTTGGCAGCGAATCCATCAAGCACCTCGCCTTCGCCGGCAGTGTGTCCGATCAACTTCTGATCAGCGCCTGGAATACGCTCAAGGTCGCCCTTTTGGCTACCTTCTTCACCCTGTTGTGCGGCCTGGTGGTCGCCTGGGCTGCGCGGTCCGTACGAAACTCCGATCGCCCTTCCCTGGCGCGCGCCTGCGCACGCATCGCAACTAGCGGCTACGCCATACCAGGCACGGTGCTGGCCATCGGGCTGTTGGCGCCCCTCATTGCCTTCGATGGTCTCGTATCGACCTTGTGGAGCAAGCTTTCGGGCGCCGATCCGACGCTATGGCTGATGGGTTCGGTGGGAGCACTCGTATGTGCCTACGTGATCCGCTTCCTGGCCATCTCGGTCGGTGGCATGGAGAGTGGTCTTTCGCGCATTCCTCCATCCCTGGAACAAGCCGCCCGCTTGCTGGGCGAGACGCCGGCGGGCACCTTGCGCCGTGTGCATTTGCCCTTGCTGCGACCGGCCATCGGTGCGGCGGGCCTGTTGGTCTTCGTCGACGCGATGAAGGAACTGCCTGCCACCCTGCTTCTACGCCCTGCGGGCTTTGAGACCCTAGCGACCTGGCTGTACGCCGAAGCGTCGCGCGGCACCTACGAAGAAGGCGCCGTGGCCGCATTGGCCATCGTCCTGGCCGGCCTGTTGCCGGTCGTATTGCTGGCACGCACCCAGCTGAAACCGGTGTATTGATGATGTCGGACCTGCTGCAACTGAACGATATTTCCCTGGCTTACGATTCGCCGGAAGGCGTGGTGCCGGTCGTGGACGGCCTGAATCTCCACTTGCAACAGGGCCATATCGGCTGCCTGCTGGGTGCTTCGGGCTGCGGCAAAACCACCATATTGCGCGCTATTGCCGGGTTCGAACCCTTGCGGGCCGGCGAGATCCGCCTGGATGGGCATGTCATTTCAGCCCTGGGCCAGGCTGTAGAACCGCAGGATCGCCATGTCGGCATGATGTTCCAGGATTACGCGCTTTTCCCGCATCTGAATGTGGCGGGCAACATCGCCTTCGGATTGCGCCGATGGGACAAGGACAAGCGGGCGGCCCGCGTCGAGGAACTTCTGGACCTTGTCGGTCTGCAGGATGCAAGGCATCGCTTTCCCCATGAACTTTCCGGAGGCCAGCAACAGCGGGTGGCGTTGGCTCGCGCCCTCGCTCCGGAACCCACACTGCTGCTGCTGGACGAGCCCTTCTCCAACCTGGACGTCGACACGCGCGAACGCCTGGCGTTCGAAGTGCGCGATATCCTGAAGAAGACGGGTCATACGGCGTTGCTGGTGACGCACAACCAGGCGGAGGCCTTCGCCATCGCAGATCGTATCGGCGTCATGGAAAACGGCCGCATTGTCCAATGGGACACGCCCTATGCCTTGCACCATACCCCGGCGTCGCCGTTTGTCGCCGATTTCGTCAAGCGCGAAGTGCTGATGGCTCAGCGGGCACAGGCCTACATGCGGGCCTGATTCATTCTTCCTGTCCGGTCAGGTCCAGTTCGGCGCACTTGCGCGTGAGCGTATTGCGCCCGATACCCAATCGATGGGCGGCTTCCACGCGCCGTCCGCGGCAATGGGCCAGGGCCGCAGAAATCAATACCCTTTCAAAATCGCGGGTCAGTGTGGCCATGATGGCCGGTTCATTGCGCGATAGCCGCTCGCGCACATCGTCTTCAAGCAGCGTGGCCCAGTCGGTACTCACCGCCGCAGGGCTCGCGTCTGCTTCTACGACCGGGGTGCTGGTGGCGACGTAAGTTGGCGTGCCGAAGGTTACGGCGGTGTCCGGAGTTGCGCCGATGACTTCCGGAGGCAGGTCCTTGACTTCTACCCACGGGCTGGATGACATAACCGTCAGCCATTGGCAGAAGTTTTCCAGTTGCCGGATGTTGCCTGGGTAGTCGAATGCCACCAGGGCGTCCATAGCGGCCGGCGACAGCCGGCGAGGCGCAACCCCGAGATCCTGAGCGCTGTTGCGCAAGAACAGTTCTGCCAGCGCGGGAATGTCTTCCTTGCGCTCGCGCAGGGCCGGCAGGCGCAGCCGGATGACATTGAGGCGGTGGAACAGATCCTCGCGGAAGCGCCCTTCGGCCACGCGTTGTTCCAGTGGCTGATGGGTGGCGGCGATGATGCGGACATCCGCGCGCACAGCCTGTGAACCCCCAACCCGGTAGAAGCTGCCTTCCGCCAGCACACGCAAGAGACGCGTCTGAAGATCGAACGGCATATCGCCGATTTCATCCAGGAACAACGTGCCCCCGCGTGCTTCCTCGAATCGGCCCCTTCGCTGTTGCGTGGCGCCCGTGAAGGCGCCGCGCTCGTGACCAAACAACTCGGCCTCCAGGAGATCCTTGGGGATGGCAGCAGCGTTCAGCGCAATGAAGGGGCCTTCCGCGCGGCTGCCATGTTCATGTAAAGCGCGCGCGATCAGTTCCTTGCCGGTGCCTGACTCGCCGGTGATGAGTACGGTGATGTTGGACGTCGCCAGGCGGCCGATGGCACGAAACACCTCCTGCATGGCAGGTGAAGATGACTGCATCATCGTGCGCGCTTCTCGCGGCTCGTGATGCGTATCGTGGTCCGTTCCGGCCTCTCCCGTGTCGCGCCGCCCCGCTCTCTGAATTAGCGCGACTGCGGCGTTGACGTCAAAGGGCTTGGGAAGATAGTCGAATGCGCCTTTCTGGAAAGCTTCTACCGTGCTGTTCAGGTCGGTGAAGGCCGTCATGACGATGACAGGCAGTCCAGGATGTGCCTGCTTGATCTGGCGCAGCAGCTCCAGCCCGTCCATTCCCGGCATGCGGATATCCGTGACGAGCACCGACGGCAGCTCCGTTTCCAGCGACTCCAGCAGGTCGGAGGCACAGGAGAAGCTGCGTGCGGGCTGTCCCGCGCGGCTGAGCGCTTTTTCAAGCACCCACCGTATGCTTTGATCGTCATCGACTATCCAGACCGGCTTCATCATGGCTCCAGGGGCAATATGAGGCGGAATTCAGTGTGACCCGGCTGCGATTGGCATTCCAGTATGCCTCCGTGCTGCAACACGAACTCCTGGGCCAGGCTGAGACCCAGCCCGGTTCCATCCGCGCGGCCGGTCACCAGCGGGTGGAACACCTTATCCGCGAGTTCGGGTGGAACGCCGGGACCGTTGTCGATCACGGACAGCACCACCGCAAGGCGGACTTGGTGTTCCGCCAGCAGCACCTGGCGGGCGGCCCGAGTACGCAATGTGAGTACCGGCGGTCTCTCGACGGGTTGCTCGGTCAGCGCCTGTGCACCATTACGCGCGATATTCAACACGGCCTGCAACAATCGCGAGAAGTCGCCCCACAACTCGGGCAACGAGGCGTCGTAGTCGCGCCGGACCGTGATATCCGTGAACTCCGAGGCCACCAACATGCGCACGCGCTCGCAGATCTCGTGGATATTCAGGCGCTCCTTGCGCAGGCTGCCGCCTTGCGGTGCGATCAGCCTGTCAACCAGGTGCGCCAGGCGATCCGCCTCCGCGATGATCACACCCGTGTACTCGCGCAGGTCCTCTTGAGAAAGCTCCGCGTCCAGCAACTGGGCGGCCCCGCGAATCCCGCCGAGCGGGTTCTTCACTTCATGTGCCAGGTTGCGCAGCGTTTCGCGCTGCGCCGCCAGCTCTTTGCCCAACTGCTGATGCCGCTCCAGCAACATGTGCTGCTCCGTGACACGGACCTCCACCAGAGCCGCCCACGGTTCGCCGCGCAAGGGCACCACCGCGACGTTCACCGGCACCGACACATTGCGCAAGCTGATGGACAGCGGCTGGCGCAACACGCCGAACTTGCCGGCGACGGCTTCGAGCAAATGCGCCTGCAGCGCCTCGTCGCCTCCCAGCAGCTCCGCGACATAACGGCCTGTCAGCGTTCGTCGGGAGCTGCTGAAAAGTTCCTCGGCCGCGGTATTGGCGAAATCCACCCGGCCCTCCGCGTCGAGCAGCAGTACGGCCGTTGACAACAGATCGTAGGCGCGGGCCGTTTGCACGTTGTGGGCGTCCCCGGGCGTCAGAGGCTGTAATACATGTCGAATTCGACGGGATGCGTGGTCATGCGCAGACGCGTGATCTCGTTCATCTTCAGCTCGATGTAGGCGTCGATCATGTCGTTGCTGAACACACCGCCACGCGTGAGGAACTCGCGATCCGTATCCAGCGCCTGAATCGCTTCTTCCAGCGAAGCGCAAACCGTCGGGATCTGTGCGTCTTCTTCCGGCGGCAGGTCGTACAGATTCTTGTCGGCGGGGTCGCCGGGGTGAATCTTGTTCTGCACACCGTCCAGACCGGCCATCATGAGCGCAGCGAAGGCCAGGTAGGGGTTGGCCATGGGATCCGGGAAGCGGGCTTCTACACGACGCGCCTTGGGGCTGCCTACGTAGGGGATACGGATGGACGCCGAGCGGTTACGAGCGGAGTAAGCCAGCTTGACCGGTGCCTCGAAGTGCGGCACCAGGCGCTTGTACGAGTTAGTCGACGGATTGGTGATGGCGTTCAGTGCGCGAGCATGCTTGATGATGCCGCCGATGTAATACAGTGCGAATTCGGACAGGCCGGCGTAGCCGTTGCCTGCGAACAGGTTCTGGCCGTCCTTCCAGATCGACTGGTGGACGTGCATGCCAGAACCGTTGTCCCCGACGATGGGCTTGGGCATGAAGGTAGCCGTCTTGCCGTATACGTGGGCGACGTTACGCACGGTGTACTTCAGAATCTGGTTCCAGTCGGCGCGTTCCACGAGAGTGCTGAAACGCGTGCCGATTTCCAGCTGGCCCGGACCGGCGACCTCATGGTGATGGACCTCGACCGGCACGCCCTGCTGTTCGAGCAGCAGGCACATTTCGGAACGCATGTCGGCGAAGCTGTCGATCGGCGACACGGGGACGTAGCCGCCCTTGATGCCGGGACGGTGCCCCAGATTGGAGCCGTTCATGTCCAGGCCGCGTGACCACACGCCTTCTTCGGAATGAATCTTGACGAAGCAGCCGGAGGGGCCGTCGTCCCAACTCACGCCGTCAAACACGAAAAATTCGGGTTCGGGACCAAAGTATGCGGTGTCTCCCAGCCCACTGGACTTCAGGTAGGCTTCGGCGCGCTTGGCAATCGAACGGGGATCGCGATCGTAGCCCTTCATGTCGGACGGTTCGACCACGTCGCAGGTCAGGATGAGCGTGGTTTCCTCGCGGAACGGATCCAGCCTTGCGGAGGAGGTTTCGGGGACCAACACCATGTCGGAGGCTTCGATGCCTTTCCAGCCTGCAATGGAGGAACCGTCGAACATGACGCCGCTTTCCAGCTTCTCTTCATCGACGGTGTGAGCCGGAACAGTCAGGTGGTGTTCCTTGCCCAGGGTATCGGTGAAGCGGAAATCGACAAAGGCGACTTCATGATCGGCAATCATCTTGACAACGTCGTCGGGGGCGGACATATAGGCTCCTGGAGCAGATGGTTTGAAAGGACACGGTGTTCAAAGCAATGGCCGTGCCAACTTTGGAGCGCACGAAGCCGCGATTCATCGTTGCTTTGCTGCGTTGGCGGGCTCGCCTGCTCACCAAATTGGGGCATGACGCACCATGACGGTGCATATTTTAGTGCAGGTCGCACTCAATCCAGGAATTCTTCGAGCACATTGTTCAGATAGCGCCAGCCTGTCTCTGTCGTTCGTATGCGACCTGCTTTCAAGCTGACGAGATTCCTTTCTTCCAGGCGCTTAAGCGTTGGCAGGATAGCGGTAATCGGCAGGCCGGTATGCGCCGAGTAAAGTGACGCATCAATCCCGTCCTTGAGACGCAACGCATTCAGCATGAATTCGAACGACAACTCATGCGGGGAGACGATACGCTCCTCGGCGATGTGGCTGCCATCGCGCTGCAGGCTGCGCTGCATCCAGCTTTCCGGATTGCGGTTGCGCGCCTGACGCAGGATGCGGTCGTGGAATGACAGCTTGCCGTGGGCACCTGGGCCCAAACCGAGATAATCGCCGAACGTCCAGTAATTCTGGTTGTGCAGGCTGCGCTGACCCGGGCGAGCGTAGGCGGATACCTCGTACTGTTCCCAGCCGGCCGCAGCCGTGGCTTCGATGATGTGCTCGTGCATGGCCGCGGCGAGGTCGTCATCCGGTAACGGTGGTGGGTATTTGGCGAAGACGGTATTCGGTTCCAGCGTGAGATGGTAGAGCGACAAATGCCCGGTACCGAAAGACATGGCGGCTTCAAGGTCTTGCCGGCAGGCATCCAGTGTTTGACCAGGCAGCGCGTACATGAGATCCAGATTGACCCGATCCACCGCCTCTTGCGCCATGTCGATGGCCGCTCGGGCTTGGCCGGCGTCGTGGATGCGCCCCAGCGCCTTCAGCGCCGCATCGTCGAAACTCTGCACGCCTAGCGACAATCGTGTGACACCCGCTGCGGCGTAATCCCGGAAGCGCCCTGCTTCGGCCGTCCCGGGATTCGCCTCCAGGGTGATCTCGGCATCGGGCAGCAGATTCAGACAGGCACGCAATGTTGCAAGCATGGCGTCCACCGTGGCGCCGGACAGCAGACTGGGCGTTCCGCCACCGATAAACACCGAAATGACCTGCCGCCCCCATATGAGCGGCAATGCCTGCTCAAGGTCCGCCTGCAGCGCTGCCAGATACTCGGCTTCCGGCAGATCGCCACGCGCTTCATGGGAATTGAAGTCGCAGTATGGGCATTTGCGCACGCACCATGGCACGTGAACATACAAAGACAAGGGAGGCAAGGGGCGGCTGCCCAAACCGTGCCCCGCTGCGGGACGCACGCGCGGCCGGGACGCCTCCTCTGCGTTAGCCGGGCCGTTTGACCGACCGTCGGACGCAGCGTTCACGGCGTATCTCCCTGCAAACGTTGAAGCAATTGCGCGAGGGCGCGAGCGCGATGACTGATCCGGTTCTTTTCCGCGGGATCCAATTCGGCTACCGTACATTGCCTGTCCGGTAGCCAGAAATGCGGATCATAGCCGAAGCCGTGCTCCCCGCGGGGCGCCTCGATGATTTCGCCCGGCCATCGCCCTTCCGCAATAACCGGACAAGGATCGTCGGCGCTCTCCATATAAACGAGCACCGCAACGTAATAGGCACGGCGGTCCTGGACGGGCTGCAGCTGGCTCACCAGGCGCATGTTATTGGCGAGATCGGATTTCTCGCCTCCCCCAAGACTGGCGTAGCGCGCCGAGTAGACGCCGGGTGCGCCGCTGAGGGCTGGGACGCAGAGGCCGGAATCGTCGGCCAAAGCGGGTCGGCCCGTGTGCTGACTGGCATGGCGGGCTTTGGCAATCGCATTCTCTACGAATGTGACGTGCGGTTCGTCGGCTTCCGGCACGCCCAGCGTGCCCTGAGGAATCATGCGTACGCCGGCCGCTTCAAGTATGGCCGAAAACTCGCGTAGCTTGCCCGCATTGTTCGAAGCAAGCACGACCTCACGCGAGGCATCCTGAATCATTCAATATCTCCGTCAGAGGTGTCGAGCGCTATTGTAAGGAGCGCTCACTGCAAGGCGCGCTTCTGTTCGGCCACCAGCTGGGCAATACCGGACTGCGCAAGGTCCAGCAGACGGTTCAAGGTCTCGCGATCGAACGTCTGGCCTTCAGCGGTTCCCTGCACCTCCACGAATTGTCCCTGACCCGTCATCACGACGTTCACGTCCGCGCCGCAGCCGGAGTCTTCGGCGTAATCCAGATCGAGCAGGCAGCCGCCGCCGATCACACCGACGGACACGGCCGCCACATGATCGAGCAAGGGGTCGCGGGTCAGTTCGCCAGTTTCCTGCAGGCGGCGGACGGCCAGCGCCGCCGCGACCCAGGCGCCGGTGATGCTGGCGCAACGCGTGCCGCCGTCGGCCTGAATTACGTCGCAATCCAGATGCAGCGTGCGTTCTCCCAGGGCTTCGAGGTCGAAAACCGCCCGAAGACTGCGCCCAATGAGCCGCTGTATCTCTTGTGTGCGACCGCTTTGTTTGCCGCGGGCCGCCTCGCGATCGGAGCGGGTGTGCGTGGAGCGCGGCAACATACCGTATTCGGCCGTCACCCAGCCCTTGCCCTGCCCTTTCAAGAACGGCGGCACCTTGTCCAGGACGCTGGCATTGCACAGCACATGGGTCTCGCCCATGGCGATCAGTACGGAGCCTTCCGCATAGCGTGTCGCGCCGGTCTGAATCCGAACGGAACGGAGCTGGTCGGCGCTACGGCCAGAGGGACGCGGTGTGATGTCCCGCGAAGTCGGCAATGTGGATGAGGTCACGGAAATTCCTGAAAACGAGTGAACAAGGGGGATTCTCTCATGGTCCCTTACAATCCTGCCTATCTCCAATTGGGGGCCGCTCCTGCCGGCAGGCCCGTCACCGCCCTCCCTCTCTCCGGACTTTATCGCCATGATACGCAGCATGACCGCTTTCGGTACCGCCAAGGCCGAGACCGAACTAGGCTCCCTGGTCGTCGAGATACGCAGCGTCAATAGCCGCTACCTCGATATCAATTTCCGGCTGCCTGAAGAGCTGCGTCTGGTGGAGACGGTACTGCGGGAATTGATCACACAAACGCTGACCCGCGGCAAGATTGACGTGCGGGCGAACTTTGCCCGCAAAGCATCGACACAAACCGCGGCACTGGACATGGCCGCCGTGGAGCGCATTGCAGAACTGTTGGCGGTCGCCCGACAATTGATACCCGATGTGCAGGCACCCCGGCTCAATGAATTGCTGATCGGCGAGAACGGTGGCGCGGCACTCGATCCCGACACTTGGGTTGCGATGGCGAAAGAGGCCGGAGGCCGCGCCCTGGCGGATCTGCAGGCGGCGCGCGAACGCGAAGGCGAGCGACTCGCAGAGATGATGCGCACGTGTGCTCGAGCAATGTTGGGGATCGTGCAGGAAGTGGAGCAACAGCTGCCTACGATCCTGGACGAGCATCAGCAGAAACTGTCGCAGCGTCTGCGGGACGCCTTGCTGGCCGCAAGCCCTGAAGGGTTCGCCATGATCAGTGGCGAGGAGCTGTCGGCTCGCATATCGCAGGAGACGTCGCTGTTTTCCCTGCGTATCGACGTTGCGGAAGAATTATCGCGCCTGCGCTCGCATATCACTGAGCTCGAGCATATTCTTTCCGGTGCCGATACGTCGTCCGGTGCGACTCGCAAGGGCGGCAGTGCAGGTAAGCGTCTTGATTTCCTTTTCCAGGAAATGAATCGCGAAGCCAATACCTTAGGCTCCAAGGCAGGGGCGCTCAGCATGACTCGCGCCGCCATCGACCTGAAGCTCCTCATCGAGCAGATGCGTGAGCAGGCGCAGAACATAGAGTGACGGCCCACCACTGGGATTCCCTGATCGCTCAGGTGCGCCAAGAAACTGCGGCAGACTCATTCGGGCAAAATTGACCGACGTAACCTTTGCCGTTACTATCGAGGCATGATCAGGTCGTTCACTTGCCGCGATACGGAGATGTTCTTCTCTGGAAAACGCATCCCCCGCTTCGTGGTATTTGAGGCGACTGCAATGCGTAAGCTGCAGCAACTCCATGCTGCCCCGAATCTGGATTTTCTACGGGTACCTCCAGGCAACCGGCTGGAAGCCCTTTCAGGAAATCGTGCCGGGCAATACAGCATCCGCATCAACGACCAGTGGCGGGTCTGCTTCGTTTGGGACGCAGGCCATGCCTGGCAGGTCGAGATCGTGGATTACCATTGACGGAGAACACCATGAAACGCGAAGTACCCCTCGTCCATCCGGGCGAAATTCTGCTCAAGGACTGGCTTGAACCTCTGGGAATCAGCCAGTACGCATTGGCGAAAGCCATTGATGTACCTCGCCGGCGCATTAACGAGATCGTGCAAGGAAACCGCGCCATCACGGCCGATACTGCTGCGCGTTTAGGTGCTTTCTTCGGCGTTGATGCTGAGGGTTGGCTTGCCCTGCAGGCACACTACGATACCGAAATCGTGCGCGAACGACTGGCTGACGTACTGTCGCACATCCCTCGCTACGACCGCATTGCTCATCCACCACTCCTGAGTCACTGATCTTCACGCGACATTCAGGCCCAGAACATCGAGTAATGCCGGTGGCCGACCAGGCCTAGTGCGGTGAAGACCCTGCACGCATACCGTTCTTCAGACGCCGCGCGAGAGTAACGAGGCCGACCACGATCAGGCCGGCGACCGCGCCAACGGCGGCATTGAACAAGATGGGCGTGAGGCCGCCCAGAATGGCTTCCATTAGGCCGGCGTGCGCGGGTTCTGTAGGCGTCCATTCACGCAGCAAATGTTCCAGCCGAGGCGTGCCGTGTACGAGTATGCCGCCTCCCACCAAGAACATGGCCGCAGTGCCCACGATGGACAACCCCTTCATCAGGTAGGGTGCGCCGGCGAGGATGCCACGCCCTATTCTGCGGAAAACACTGTTTTCGCGGCATGACAAGGCGAGACCGAAATCGTCCATGCGCACCACCCCCGCAACGAAGCCATACACTCCTACCGTCATGACCAATGCAATTACGGATACAACGAGCGCTTGTGTCAGGAAATCCGCCATTGCCACGGTGCCCAGCGCGATCGCAATGATTTCGGCCGACAGAATGAAGTCGGTCCGGATGGCGCCCTGAATCTTTTCCTTTTCCACATGCGCATCTCTTAGTGCGGCAGGCGCGCCTTCGGCGGAGGTGACATCGACCGAGCCCATATCGGTCGAGCCAGCAACGGTTGAGTCAGCACCTGTTGATCCGCCATCAACTGGTTCTTCGGTCCGCGTATCACTCTCGAGGTGCGCAGCGTCCTTTGGATGAAAAAGGTTGTGCAGCACCTTCTCCGCGCCCTCAAAGGATAAGTACAGCCCCCCGAGTATCAATAGCGGAGTAATCGCTGCCGGAAAGACGGCGCTGATGGCCAGAGCCGCTGGGACCAGGATGAGCTTGTTACGCAGCGACCCTTTCGCCACCGCCCACACAATCGGCAGTTCGCGGTCGGACATCACCCCGCCTACTTGCTGCGCATTAAGCGCAATGTCATCCCCCAACACGCCGGCAGTCTTCTTACCCGCCACTTTGGTCATCATGGCGACGTCGTCCATTACGCTTGCAATATCGTCCAGCAGTGCCAGCAGGCTTCCTGCGGCCATGGCGGTTCCTCCCGCGTACTCGATGCGTGTATCCAGCAAGCTTCGCGCCACTGCGCGCCCGCGTGGCGGCGTAGGCACAGGCTTTGCTCGACCGCGGGCATTGTGCATCGTGGATTCCGTCATGAACGTATCGATCGTAGGAACCGGCTATGTCGGTCTGGTAACGGGCGCGGGTCTGGCAGCGGTCGGCCACGATGTGGTGTGCATTGACAGCGATTCCGCAAAGATCGCGTCACTCCAGGCCGGCCAGGTCCCGTTTCATGAGCCGGGGCTGGAGGAGCTGATGCGCAGCGCTGCGGCAGCGGGCCGCCTGCGTTTCACCGCCGCATTAGACGAAGGCTGTCAGGCGGCAACCATCATCATGTTGGCGGTAGGTACGCCTTCGAACGGTAACGGTGAGGCGGACCTGTCCGCGCTAACTGATTGTGCGCGGCGCCTGGCGGAGATTCTGAGGCACCGGTGCCTGGTCGTCATCAAATCAACGGTTCCCCCAGGCACGGCCGAGGATTTGCAGTCGCTCTTCGATGGACGGCATCCGGCGGGTCGCAGCGAGATCCGGGTGGCCTCCAATCCCGAGTTCCTCGCTGAAGGCAGTGCCGTGGAAGATTTCCTACATCCGGCGCGTATCGTCATCGGCGTAGAGGACGACCAAGCCGCCGAGCTACTGGACGCACTCTACGCCCCGATTGACCCCGAAGCCAATCGCCGGCTGATACTGGATCTGCGCACGGCCGAATATGCCAAGTACGCGTGCAATGCCATGCTCGCGGCACGCGTTTCGGTTGTGAACGAGCTGGCAAACATTGCCACCGCTTGCGGCGCCGATGTAGCGGGCGTTTTTCGTGTGGTGGGGTCGGACCCGCGCATCGGGCAGCGCTACCTTCATCCGGGCCCGGGCTTCGGCGGCTCGTGTCTGCCCAAAGACGTGCGCGCACTGCGCAGTATTGCGGCTTCCCAGGGAGAAGCCGCTCCCCTGCTGGAGTGCGTAGAGAACAGTAACGACCAGCAGCTGGACCGCCTGCTGCATACGGTGGCGGCGTACTTTGGCGAACGCCTG
>DATGNX010000073.1:0-24298 GCA_035306485.1 Burkholderiaceae bacterium | reverse complement strand
AAGGTCTGGGTGTTCTGCGGCGACGGCGAAATGGACGAGCCCGAGTCCCTGGGCGCCATCAGTCTGGCTGCGCGCGAAAAGCTCGACAATCTGATCTTCGTGATCAACTGCAACCTGCAGCGCCTGGATGGCCCGGTGCGTGGTAACGGCAAGATCATTCAAGAGCTGGAAGGCGACTTCCGCGGCAGTGGCTGGAACGTGATCAAGCTGATCTGGGGCGGCTACTGGGATCCGCTCCTGCAGCGCGATAAGGAAGGCATTCTGCGCCGTATCATGGAAGAGTCCGTGGACGGCGAATATCAGGCCTACAAGGCCCATGATGGCAAGTTCGTGCGCGAGCACTTCTTCGGCAAGCATCCCAAACTGCTGGAGATGGTCAGCCGCATGAGCGACGAAGACGTCTGGCGCCTGAACCGCGGCGGTCACGATCCCTATAAGGTCTATGCCGCGTTCAATGCGGCGGTGAACCACGAGGGCCAGCCCACGGTCATCCTCGCCAAGACCATCAAGGGCTATGGCATGGGTCATGTTGGCCAGGCCAAGAACCCCACCCACCAGCAAAAGAAGCTGGACATGGCTTCGGTGCGCGAATTCCGCGACCGTTTCAATATCCCCATTCCCGACGACAAGCTCGAGAGCCTGCCGTACTTCAAGCCGGCGGACGATTCCCCGGAAATGAAGTACCTACACGAGCGTCGTCAGGCGCTTGGCGGCTACTTGCCCAAACGCCGCCCGAAGGCCGACGAGCAGTTGCCGGTGCCCGGTCTTGAAATCTTCAAGCCTGTGCTGGAACCGACCGCTGAAGGCCGTGAAATCTCCACGACCCAAGCCTTCGTGCGCATCCTGAACCAAATTCTGCGCGACAAGCAGCTGGGGCCGCGCGTCGTCCCGATCCTGGCTGACGAATCGCGTACCTTCGGCATGGAAGGCCTGTTCCGCCAAATCGGCATCTACGCACCGGAAGGGCAGAAGTACGTGCCGGTCGACAAGGACCAGGTCATGTACTACCGCGAGGCGGAGAACGGCCAGCTTCTGCAGGAAGGCATCAACGAAGCCGGCGCGTTTAGCTCCTGGATCGCCGCGGCAACGTCGTACTCGACGAATAACCGCATCATGATCCCGTTCTTCATCTATTACTCGATGTTCGGGTTCCAGCGAGTGGGTGACCTGGCATGGGCGGCCGGCGACATGCAGGCGCGCGGCTTCCTGCTGGGCGGCACGGCGGGGCGCACCACGCTGAACGGCGAAGGCCTGCAGCACCAGGACGGCCACAGTCACATCATGTCCGGGCTCATCCCGAACTGCGTCTCCTACGATCCGACGTTCGCGCACGAGCTGGCCGTGATCATTCACGACGGCCTGAAGCGGATGGTTCAGAACCAGGAGAACGTGTACTACTACATCACCGTGATGAACGAAAACTACGCTCATCCCGGTATGCGTGAAGGCGACGAGGAAGGCATCATCCGTGGCCTGTACCGTCTGAAGGAAGGCGGCAAGGGCAAGCTGCGCGTGCAGCTGCTCGGTTCCGGCACCATCTTGCGCGAAGTGATTGCCGCGCAGGAACTGCTGGAGCAAGACTGGGGCGTTTCGGCGGACGTCTGGAGCGCCACCAGCTTCACCGAGTTGCGCCGCGACGGCCTGGATTGCGAACGCTACAACCTGCTGCACCCGGAAAGCAAGACGCCTCACGTGCCGTATGTCACGCAGATGCTGGAACAGTCGACCGGTCCTATCGTTGCGTCCACTGACTACGTCAAGTCCTATGCGGATCAGATTCGTCCCTTCATTCCGAATGGGCGCAGCTATCGCGTACTGGGCACCGACGGCTACGGTCGCTCCGACTTCCGTTACAAGCTGCGGGAACACTTCGAAGTTGACCGTCATTTCGTGGTGCTGGCTGCCTTGCGCAGCCTGGCCGACGAAGGCGCCATTCCGGTTGCCAAGGTCGCGGAAGCCATCAAAAAGTACGGTATCAATCCCGATAAAGCCAATCCGCAGTACGCCTGAGGGGAGCCAACACGATGAGCAACATCATAGAAGTCAAGGTGCCGGACATCGGAGACGTAGCGGAAGTGGATGTGATCGAGGTGCTGGTCGCTGAAGGCGATACCGTCGCCAAGGAGCAAAGCCTCATCACAGTGGAATCCGACAAGGCCTCAATGGAGATCCCCTCCACCTCGGCCGGTGTGGTCAAAAGCCTGAAGGTCAAGGTTGGCGACAAGGTCGGTGAAGGCTCGGTCATTCTTGAACTGACTGCGGAAGGCGAGCAGCCGGCAGCCTCTAAGGAGTCTGCAGCGCCTGCCGCCCAGGCACCGTCGGAGCAAGCGGCCGCTACAGCACCGGCGGCCCCGGCTGCTGCGGCTGCCGAAACCACCGGCACGGCCGGCGGCGAAGCCGGCCAGGCCCAGCGCGTCACGGTGGTCGTTCCCGATATCGGCGATGCCAAGGACGTGGAAGTCATTGAAGTCATGGTCGCGGTGGGCGACCGTGTCGAGGCGGAACAAAGCCTGATCACCGTGGAATCCGACAAGGCCTCCATGGAAGTGCCGTCCTCGCATGCGGGTGTGGTCAAAGAAGTTCTCGTCAATCTCGGCGACAAGGTCAACAAGGGCAACGAGATCGTGGTTCTGGAAACGGCCGGCGCCGCTGCCGCGCCCGCTCCAAATGGCGAAACGCCGTCGGCCGATGCCGCGCCTGCGCCCGTGGCGGCCATGAACGAGCCCGATGTGGCGCCCGAAGCCGGCAGTGGCCCTGCGGCTCAGACGGCAACTGCTGCCGCGTCGGGGCCTGCCTCCGTAAGTGCCGGTGGTCCCAGCCAATTGGCGTCGATGCCTCCGGAGCGCCATTCGCCCACGGAAGCCTTCGCTAGCGCCGATGTTCCTCTGCGTAACCTACCTCACGCTTCGCCGTCGGTTCGCAAGTTTGCGCGTGAACTGGGCGTGGATTTAACGCGAGTCACTGGGTCGGGCGCCAAGAATCGGATCACGCACGAAGACGTCCGCGCATTCGTGAAGCAGGCCTTGGCCGGCGGCGCCGCAACCGCCGCGACGGCCGCTGTAGGCGGCGGGGAGGGCGGGCTGAGCGTGTTGCCCTGGCCCAAGGTGGACTTTGCCAAGTTCGGCGAGATCGAAGCCAAGCCGCTGTCGCGTATCAAGAAGATCTCTGGCGCCAACCTGCATCGTAATTGGGTGATGATCCCCCACGTCACCAACAACGACCAGGCGGACATTACGGAGCTGGAGGAATTCCGTCAGCAGCTGAACAAGGAGCAGGCCAAGGCCAAATCCGACGTCAAGGTGACGATGCTGGCCTTCCTGATCAAAGCGGTCGTTGCCGCGTTGCGGAAGTTTCCCGAGTTCAACGCGTCGCTCGACGGTGATACGCTCGTGCTCAAGAAGTACTTCCATATTGGATTCGCGGCCGATACGCCCAATGGGTTGGTTGTGCCGGTGGTGCGCGATGCCGACCGCAAGGGCATTTTGGAAATCGCTCAAGAAACCTCCGAGCTCGCCCGCCTGGCTCGCGAGGGCAAGCTGGCGCCTGCACAAATGCAGGGCGGCTGCTTCTCGATTTCCTCGCTGGGCGGCATCGGCGGCACGCACTTCACACCCATCATCAATGCGCCGGAAGTGGCCATCCTGGGTGTGTCGCGTTCCACGATGCAGCCGGTCTGGGATGGCAAGGCATTTGAGCCGCGTTTGATGCTGCCGCTGTCGCTGTCCTACGATCACCGCGTGATCGATGGCGCCGCCGCGGCCCGTTTCAACGTCTACCTGGCATCCCTGCTGGAAGACTTCCGCCGTATTGTCCTGTAGGAGCCGCGCATGAGTGTTCAGATCACCGTACCCGACATCGGCGACTTCTCCGATGTCGAGGTCATCGAAGTGCTGGTGTCCGAAGGCGACGTCGTCGCCGTGGAGCAGGGTCTCGTCACTGTGGAGTCGGACAAGGCTTCTATGGAGCTGCCATCCGATCAAGCGGGCAAGGTGTTGCGGGTGCTCGTGAAGGTTGGCGACAAGATCAACAAGGGTTCACCTCTGGTCGAGCTGGAACCGGTCGAGGGCGCTGCCGCCGCGGAACAGCCGAAGTCGACACCTAGCAAGACCGACGGCGGTCAGCAGGCGCCGGCAGCTTCTCCTCCCAGCGCAACGAACGGGCAGAGTAACGGTAAGGCGGCTCCCGCCGCAGCACCGGCACCCGCTGCGGACAGCTATAGCGGGCAAGCCGACATTCAATGCGACGTGCTAGTTCTGGGCGCCGGCCCGGGGGGCTATTCGGCCGCGTTCCGCGCGGCCGATCTGGGTCTCAAGGTTGTGCTGGTCGAGCGTTATCCGACGTTGGGTGGCGTTTGCCTAAACGTGGGCTGCATTCCCTCCAAGGCGCTGCTACACAATGCGGCGGTGCTGGACGAAGCACGTCAGCTGGCCGCCCACGGTATTTCATTCGGGGAACCGACCATCGACCTGGACAAGCTGCGCGCCTATAAGGACGGCGTGGTCGGTAAGCTCACGGGCGGCCTGGCCGGCATGGCCAAGGCCCGTAAGGTCGAGGTAGTCCACGGCAAGGGCCAGTTCCTGGATCCTTACCACTTGCAGGTGGAATCCGAGTCCGGCAATCGCGTGGTGAAGTTCGGCTCGGCCATCATCGCCGCGGGCAGCGAATCGGTGAAACTACCTTTCCTCCCGCAAGACGACCGCATCGTGGACTCCACCGGCGCGCTCAAGCTGGCCAGCATTCCGGAACGCATGCTGATCATCGGTGGCGGGATCATCGGCCTGGAAATGGGCACGGTGTATTCCTCGCTGGGCGCGCGTCTCGATGTCGTGGAGATGCTTCCCGGCCTGATGCCCGGCGCGGATCGCGACTTGGTTAAGGTCTGGGAGAAAATGAATGCCAAGCGATTCGACCGGGTCATGCTGGAGACCCGTACGGTGTCGGCAGAAGCGCGCGACGACGGCATTTGGGTGAGCTTCGAAGGCAAGAACGCCCCGGAAGGCCCGCAACGTTATGATCTCGTGCTGCAAGCTGTGGGGCGTCGCCCCAACGGTGCGAATATTGGCGCAGATGCCGCGGGCGTGCAGGTCGACGAACGCGGCTTCATCGCGGTGGACCGGCAAATGCGCAGCAATGTGCCGCACATTTATGCCATTGGCGATATCGTCGGTCAGCCCATGTTGGCACATAAGGCAGTGCACGAAGGGCACGTGGCAGCGGAAGTCATCGCAGGCGAGAAGAGCTATTTCGACGCCCGCGTGATTCCGTCCGTGGCTTACACGGATCCTGAAATCGCCTGGGTTGGCCTGACCGAGGAAGAGGCACGTAAGCAGGGCATCAAGTTCGACAAGGGCGTGTTCCCCTGGGCGGCATCAGGGCGCGCGATCGCCAACGGCCGCGACGAAGGCTTCACCAAGCTGCTGTTCGACGCCGACACCGGCCGCATCCTGGGCGGCGGTATTGTGGGAACCCATGCGGGTGACCTCATCGGAGAAGTGGTGCTTGCCATCGAGATGGGCGCAGACGCCGTCGATATCGGCAAGACCATTCATCCGCACCCCACGCTCGGTGAATCCATCGGCATGGCGGCGGAAGTCGCCAAGGGAAGCTGCACCGATCTGCCACCGCAGCGCAAAAAGTAAGACGGTTGGGCCGCCAATACGGCCCACCGCATGCCTTACGCGCCGCAAGCGTCTTGATGTCGCTTGCGGCGTTGTCGTTATACCCAGCAGGCCGTCTACAATGCCGTTCTGCAGTTGATTTCGTGACCTCCCTCATCATGCCCACTTCGACCCCTTCCGCCGACGCTACGCTTTCCGATTGGCTGTCCTATCTTGAAACGCTGCACCCGACTGCGATCGACATGGGGCTGGCGCGCATCACAGAAGTAGCGCAGCGGCTCGAGCTGACTTTGCCCTGCGTGCGCATTACCGTAGGTGGCACCAACGGCAAGGGGTCCACCTGCGCCATGCTGGAGGCCATCTATCTGGCGGCAGGTTATCGGGTGGGGACCTACACGTCCCCGCACCTCATTGCCTATAACGAGCGTATCCGCCTGGATGGCGAACCGGCAGACGACGCTGCGATCATCGAGCAGTTCGCTCGCATCGAGGCGGCGCGCGGCGATATCAGCCTGAGCTACTTCGAGTTTTCGACACTGGCGGCCATGCTGCTTTTCGAGCAACGCCGCGTGGACGTGGCGATCCTCGAGGTTGGGCTCGGCGGGCGCCTGGACGCCGTGAACATGATCGATGCCGATTGCGCCATCGTTACGAGTGTGGATCTCGACCACCAGCAGTATCTCGGCAACGACCGTGAACAGGTCGGTTGGGAAAAGGCCCATATCTTTCGTCCCGGCTGCCCGGCCATCTGTGGCGATCCGATGCCGCCGCAACGGCTGATCGACCATGCTGCCAAGATTGGTGCGGACCTTTGGCTGTTTGGGCGGGATTTCAACTATTCCGGGGACCGCCTGCAATGGGCGTACGGCGGACGAGAACAGCGCCGCAGCAGCCTCGCGTACCCGGCGCTGCGCGGGGCCAATCAACTGCTGAATGCTTCGGCGGCTCTGGCGGCTATCGAGGCACTGCGTAGCAGCCTCGCCGTGCCGCAACAGGCCGTGCGCATTGGCTTGTCGCAGGTATCTCTGCCAGGACGCATGCAGATCTTGCCAGGCATGCCCAGCATCGTGCTCGATGTCGCCCACAATCCGCATGCAGCGGCGGCCCTGGGACAGAGTTTGGACGCCATGCAAAGTTTCCCGGCCACCCATGCGGTGGTGGGCATGTACGCGGACAAGGATGTTGAAGGCGTGATACGGCGCATGGCCTCCCGTGTGACTCACTGGTACTGCGTGACGCTGGAAGGCGAACGCGGACTGCCGGCGGATAAGCTGGCCGAGGTGGTGCGCAGGGTGGTCGATGAGCGTAGGCAATTGGCCACGCCCACCGTCGCTGGTGTCGGGACGGCAGGCGGCATCGATCTGGGTACGCCGACTGGCGTCGCCGGTCCGGGCGTCAAACCCGCTGCACCCGGTGTCAAGGCGGCGCCACGGCCGGGACAAGCGCCGCGCGAGGTGTCGATTACCGAGTGGTCCGACCCTGTCACCGGCTTCGAGCAAGCCAGGAAGGCAGCCGACGACAATGATAGAATTGTGGTGTTTGGCTCGTTTTCCACTGTCGGCCCCGTACTCAGCAAATTGGGCCGGGAAGGGGCCTAGCCCGGGCGCCGCCCGGTCGGTTCACACACAGGCAGATAGGTCATAGCGTTCATGGGATTGTTTTCGCGCAAGGAGCCCTCCGGCAATGCGGGACGGCGCAGCTCTGCACGAACCAGTAGCGAGGCCCAGGCGGCGGAACTGCGCGTACGCGCGCGCCGACGTCTAATCGGCGCCTTGGTGCTGGTGCTCACAGCAGTCATTTTCGTGCCCATGCTGTTCGACACCCCACCTGAAGACGAGCTCGTGTCGCCCATCGTGTTACCGGAAGGCATTCCGCCCATACCGTCCGAGCCGCAAGTGGCGTTGGCGCCTGAACCGCCGCAGCCTGCGGGCAGCGGCACGATCGAAACGACGCCCGCCGAACCTGCTTCCGCACCGGAGCAAAACGCTCCCCAGACTTCAACTCCGCCTCAGGCCGCAGCCCCGGAGCCGGCAAAGCCGGCCGAACCGGCTACTAAGCCGGAAGCTCCGGCCGAAAGCAAACCGGCTGCACCGAAGCCCGCCGCCCCGGCCAACGAGCGCACAGACGATGGTTCCGTGGCGCTGGCCTTGCTGGAAGGGCGCACACCGGATAAACCGGCGGCGACCCAGCCGTCCTCCGGCAATTTCATTTTGCAGGTTGCCGCCTATACGACCAGTGCCGACGCTCAGGTCCGGCGTGACAAGCTCGTGGCGGCCGGCGTGACCAACGCCTATGTCGAAGACGCTATCGCCAATGGCAAGACGGCATACCGACTGCGTGTCGGGCCGTTCCCAACCCGAGAAGCTGCCGAAGCCGCTCAGGCCCGGCTGCGTCAACTCGGCTACAACAACGGCCTCATATTCAATAAGTGACCGGGTTCGATTACATCGTGCTAGCCATCCTGGGCGTATCCGCCCTGCTGGGCATGATACGTGGGCTCGTTAAGGAAGTACTGTCGCTGCTCGCGTTTGCGGTGGCCGTGGTTGCCGCCGTGTGGTGGGGAGGCGCGTTCGCCACAGCGCTCACCGACTACATCTCGAATGGATTTCTACGCGCCGCGCTGGGCTATGGCGGCGTCTTCGTGATCGTGTTGTTGCTGGTAGGACTGCTCAATCTGACGCTCAGCGGGCTGATTGAGCGTACCGGGCTGACGCCTGCCGACCATGGCCTCGGTGCCGTCTTCGGCTTGGCGCGTGGCGCGCTCATCATTTTCGTCCTCGTCGGCTTGGCCGGGCATACCGAATTGCCGCAGGAGCCATGGTGGCGAGAAGCCCGGCTGGCGGGAGCCGTCGTCGGGGCAGTACAACAATCGAAATCGGTATTGCCCCCGGCGTTGTCGTCGTGGCTGCCCGACTGAGATGGAATCTGTGTTCATTACAGGAAAATCGAAATGTGTGGAATCGTTGGGGTTGCGGCGACCGGCCCCGTCAATCAGTTGATCTATGACAGCCTGTTGCTGCTACAACACCGCGGCCAGGATGCCTCCGGCATTTCGACCTCGCACGATCAGTTCTTCAGCATGTACAAGGCGCACGGCCTGGTGCGCGATGTATTCCGGACGCGGAATATGCGCTCGCTGCCGGGCAACGCGGGTTTGGGCCAGGTGCGCTATCCCACGGCTGGCTCCAGCGATAGCGTTGATGAGGCGCAGCCATTCTACGTGAACGCGCCGTTCGGCATCATGTTCGTCCACAACGGTAATCTGACCAATTGGCGCGAATTGCGCGGCGAGCTGTTCAACATAGACCGTCGACACATCAACACCAATTCCGATTCCGAAGTCCTGTTGAACGTGTTCGCCCACGAGCTGCAACAGGCGTCCGACGGCCGTTGCCTGGACGACGAGGCCGTATTCCGTGCCGTGGCCGCGGTTCACGCGCGCTGCCGGGGCGCTTATGCCGTGATTGCCCAGATCGCGAATTACGGCATGGTGGCTTTCCGGGACCCGCACGGCATTCGCCCCCTGTGTATCGGCACGCATGAATCGGAGCAGGGTACGGAATGGATGATCGCCTCGGAATCCGTTGCGCTCACCGGTTGCGGTTTCAGCCGGCTGCGCGACGTCGAGCCGGGCGAGGCCATCGTCATCGACCTGGATCGTCAGATGCGCAGCCGTCAGTGCGCACCGGAAGCCATTCTCACACCGTGCGTGTTCGAGTACGTGTATTTTGCGCGGCCGGACAGCTTCATGGACGGCGTGTCCGTCTATGATGCCCGCCTGCATATGGGTGAATATTTGGGCGATAACGTTGCGCGGTCGCTGCGCTTGGGCGATATCGACGTGGTCATGCCGATTCCCGATTCGGCGCGTCCCGCCGCCATGCAGCTCGCATCCCGGCTGGATCTCACGTATCGCGAAGGCTTCATCAAGAATCGCTATGTCGGCCGGACCTTCATCATGCCGGGGCAGGCCGTACGCAAGAAATCGGTGCGTCAGAAGCTCAGCGCCATCGATATGGAGTTTCGCGGCAAGAACGTGCTGTTGGTGGACGACTCGATCGTACGCGGCACGACCAGCCGTGAGATCGTGGAGATGGCGCGGTCGGCCGGGGCGAACAAGGTGTATTTCGCCTCTGCTGCGCCGGCTGTTCGCTACCCCAATGTCTACGGCATCGACATGCCCACGCAGGCGGAGCTGATCGCGCATGGTCGCGATACCGACGAGATCTCGCGCGAGATCGGTGCGGATGGCCTCGTGTATCAGAACCTGGAGGACCTGGAGCAATCGATCCGGGATCTCAACCCTGCGATGCGGCAGTTCGAGTCGTCGTGCTTCAATGGGCAGTACGTGACGGGCGACATCGACGACGCCTACCTGGACACCCTGCAGCGTACGCGGGGCCGCCGCGCGCCAGCCGGCGCCATGTCGCCCAGCACGGACGACTGACGTAACGACCGAGTTCGGAATGGGGGGCAGCGCAGTCTGCCCCTTTTTCTTTTTACCGCGCCAGTTTAAGTTTGCCGGCGATCCATTTTTCAGCTTCGACCGCCAGGAATAGGGTGAGCGCAGCGCCAAGCGTCAGCAGCCATTCAGCAAGACTCAGAGCCGCAGAACCGAAGATGCCGTGCATGGGACTCCAGTAGACGTAGAGAAACTGGAACAGCAGTGCCACCGTCATGGTCAGTAACGCATAAGGATTGCCGAAAATTCCCTCGACGCTCAGTATGCTGCGGCGCAGGCGCCGGCTATTGATCAGATAGACTACCTCGCATAGGACGACAGTATTCACGGCCATGGTGCGCGCCACTTCCAATGCGCCGCCGGTATCGATGCGCCACAGAAACAGGCTGACCGCTCCCAGCATCATAAGCAGTGACACGAAGGTGAGCCGCCATATGAAGAATGGCGTGAATAGCGGTTCCTCCGGAGGGCGGGGCTTGCGCTGCATAATGTGGGCCTCGGGTGGCTCAAAGGCGAGCGCAATGCCGAGCGTTCCCGCCGTCACCATGTTGATCCACAACACCTGAGCCGGCGTCAGGGGCAGCGTGAAACCCAGCAGCAGTGCGACGATCACCACCAGTGCCTCGCCGCCATTGGTAGGCAGCATGAACAGGATGAACTTGCGCAGGTTGTCGTAGACGGCGCGTCCTTCGCGGACCGCAGCTCCGATGGTGGCGAAGTTATCGTCCGTCAGCGTCATGTCGGATGCCTCGCGGGCCGCGTCCGTGCCTTTGAGACCCATGGCCACGCCCACATCCGCGCGTTTCAGGGCAGGGGCGTCGTTGACGCCGTCGCCAGTCATGGCGACGATTTCGCCATTACATTGCAACGCCTCGACTAGTCGTAATTTATGTTCTGGGCTTGCCCGGGCAAAAATGTCGATGTCCAAGACCACGCGTTGCAGCTCGGCATCGTTCAAGACCGACAACTCCGCTCCGGTCATGGCGGGCTTGTCTATGCCGATGCCCAGCTGTGCTCCCACTGCTTTTGCCGTATCGGCGTGGTCGCCCGTGATCATCTTCACGCGTATGCCGGCGGCATGGCATTGGGCCACGGCGGCAATGGCCTCCGTGCGGGGCGGGTCAATGATGCCCACCAGCGCAAGCATGACGAATCCGTCGTCCATGTCTGCCGCTGAAATCGGGCCGTTACGCGGCGCCTCCGATTTTCGGGCGAGCGCAAGAAGGCGTAAGCCGCGCGCGGCGATGTCGTTGGCCATGCGGCGCCAATAGTCGACGTCCACCGGTCGTACTTCGCCGTCCACGAGCTGCCACTGACACATGGCGAGTATCCGCTCGGGCGCGCCTTTGACGAGCACCCAGTCCTGCCCCGAAGGGTCGCGGTGGTGGGTCGCCATGTAACGGTTCTCCGACTCGAACGGGATGGAGTCCAGTCGTGGCCATTCCGCGACTAAATCGGCGCGACTTAGCCCTCCCTTGGCACCCAGCACGAGCAGCGCCGCTTCCGTGGGATCGCCCACGACGCTCCAACCGTCCTGCTGACGCTGAAGGGCGCTGTCGTTGCATAACAGACCGGCCTGCAGGGCGGGCAGCAGGTCGTCCATGTCGGTCAAGTCTCCGTCGCCTATCGGTTGAATTCGCCCGTCCGGGCCGTAACCGACGCCGGTGGTTTCGTAGCTACGAGCTGCCGTGACCAATAACTGCACGGTCATTTCGTTGCGCGTCAAGGTGCCGGTCTTGTCGGAGCAGATGACAGTGACCGAACCCAGGGTCTCCACGGCGGGCAGACGGCGAATGATCGCATGGTGCTTGGCCATCCGCTGGACACCCAATGCCAGAATGACCGTCATGATGGCGGGGAGTCCTTCGGGGATGGCGGATGCAACGAGTGCGACCGTCATGAGGAACATTTCGGTGACGGAATATCCACGCAGCAGCACGCCGAAAGCGAAGGTGGCAACGGCGATGCAGAGAATGACGACGGCCAGTTGAAACGAGAAGCCATTGATCTTGCGCATCAAAGGCGTGGTGACGCTGTCCACTCCGGTGATGAGCCGCGTGATGCGTCCAATCTCTGTTCGGGGTCCAGTGGCGACGACGATGCCCGTGCCCTGGCCGTTGAGTACCAAGGTGCCGGAATACGCCATGCTGCGTCGGTCGCCTAGCATGGCGTCAGCCGCAACGGGTTCAATGGATTTTTCGACCGCCAGCGATTCGCCCGTCAGGGACGCTTCGTCGATGCGCAAGTCGCGCACGTGGACCAGGCGCAGATCGGCGGGGATCCGATCGCCGGAGGCCACTATGACCCGATCTCCCGGCACAAGCTCGGCCGCGTCGATGAGGCGCCGTCGCCCATTGCGCACTACGGTGGCATGCGGGGCGAGCATGCCGCGTATGGCTGCGAGTGCGTTCTCGGCCTTGCCTTCCTGCATGAATCCGATGAATGCGTTGATGAGCACGGCCGCCCACAACACGCCGGCGTCCACCCATTCGCCCAGCGCAGCGGTGATCAGGCCCGCTGCCATCATCAGGTAAAGGAGTAGATTGTGGAATTGGCGCAGCAGACGTACAAGCGGATGCATGGGCTTGGCGCTAGCCAGGGCATTGCGCCCGTGGAGATCCAGTCGTGTGCGGGCCTCGTCCTCGGAGAGTCCACCTTCCGGCGTTCCCAGTTGTTGTGCGACGGTGAGAGGGGTGAGGTGATGCCAGGACTTTTCCACGACTGCTTGTCCTAGCGCAATCGGTTTAGCAGGAGCTTTCATGTAACCTATTGTATTAATTTCGGTTGGACAGCCTCCATGAACGAGTCCCTACGTTATCAAAAGCTGATCGATTCCGCGTGCAAAATTTCGCCTCCAGTTTGCGCTGTCGCACATCCCTGCGACGCCAGTTCCCTGCATGCCGCAGTGGAAGCGGCAAGGCTGGGTATATTCAGCCCCGTACTGGTGGGCCCGCGCACTCGTATTCACAAGGTCGCGCAAGAAGAGGGTCTGGACATTTCGGGGCTGGAAGTGATTGATACGCCGCACAGCCACGCATCCGCAGATCTGGCCGTGGAATGCGTTCAGAACGCCCAGGCGTCTCTGCTGATGAAGGGCAGCTTGCACACCGACGAACTCATGCAGTCGGTGCTTCGCCACAAGGGCGGCTTGCGGACGGAACGGCGCATCAGCCATGTCTTCATCATGGCGGTTCCCACTTACGAGCATTTGCTTTTCATCACCGATGCGGCCGTGAACATCTTCCCCGATTTGGAGACGAAGGCCGATATCGTGCAGAACGCCATAGACCTGCATTTGGGACTGGGGTTGGGTACACCGCGGGTGGCCATTCTCTCCGCCGTCGAACAGGTGACGGGAAAAATTCCTTCCACCATCGACGCGGCAGCGCTGTGCAAGATGGCAGAACGCGGGCAGATCCGGGGCGGTTTGCTGGATGGTCCGCTGGCGCTGGACAACGCGATCAGTCCGGAGGCTGCCAGGGTGAAAGGCATCGAATCCGAAGTGGCCGGTCGGGCGCAGATCCTGCTGGTGCCCGATCTTGAAGCGGGCAACATGCTCGCCAAGAATCTGAGCTTCCTGGCCGGGGCGTCTGCGGCCGGCGTGGTGCTGGGGGCTCGGGTGCCCATCGTGCTCACCAGCCGGGCCGACAACCAGCGAACCAAACTGGCTTCCTGCGCGGTGGCGTCCTTGTACGCCGACCATCTGGCCCGCCAGGTCCTGGCGCAGGCGGCGGGAGGCGGCGAATGAGCGAGGTGATTCTTGTCGTCAACGCAGGCAGTTCCAGCCTGAAATTCCAAGTGCACCAAGTCGGCGACAGCGGGACGCTGACGTTCTGCCTCGGCGGGCAGGTAAGCGGTATCTCGGCGGAACAGCCGGCGTTTCGCGCCAAAGACGCCAATGGGCAGGTGCTTATCGAACAAACCTACGAGGCTCACCAGGTACGCGACCTGGCCGCCGCCCAGGACATAATGGCGTCCTGGTTGGCGTCGCAAATCTCACGTCCGCCCGTGGCGGTGGGGCATCGCATCGTACACGGGGGGCCGCGCATGACGCATAGCGTGCTAATCACGCCGGACGTCCTCGCGTACCTCGACAGCCTCGTTCCTCTTGCGCCTCTACACCAGCGAAACAATTTGGCGCCTGTTCATGTGATCTTCGAGCACTGGCCAGAGATCCGCCAGGTGGCCTGCTTCGATACCGCGTTCCACCGTAGCCAGGGCCCCGTGGTTGAGCGCTTCGCGCTGCCACAGGAATACTACGAGCGTGGTGTGCGACGCTACGGCTTTCATGGTTTGTCGTACCAATATCTCTCTGGCCATCTGCCGACGATCCTGCCCGAAGTGGCCAAGGGCCGCGTGATTGCGGCTCACTTGGGTTCCGGTGCCTCCGCCTGTGCAATGGTGGAGGGCGTGAGCCGCGAGACCACCATGGGGTTTACGGCACTCGACGGCCTGCCTATGGCCACGCGTCCGGGCCGCCTGGATGCGGGTGTGGTGCTGTGGATGCTGGAGCAGGGGATGGAACACGACGAGATCCAGGATCTGCTCTATAACCGCTCCGGCATGAAGGGTCTGTCGGGCATCAGCAGCGACATGCGCACGCTGCTTGCCAGCGACGAACCGTCGGCGCGTCTGGCCGTGGACTATTTCACTTATCGTGCCGCCGAGAGCATTGCCGGGCTGTGTGTCGCGGCACAAGGGTTGGACGCGCTGGTCTTCACGGCCGGAGTCGGTGAGAACTCTCCCGAGATCCGTGCAGGCATCTGCAGGCGCCTGGAATGGATGGGCTTGCGACTTGACGCGGCCGCCAACGCGGAGAACCGACTCACGATATCGTCACCCGAAAGCAAGATTGGCGTGTATGTCGTGGCGACCAATGAAGAGCAAGTCATTGCACGCCAGACAGCAGAGGTGATCTTCGACCGACACTCCGCCTGACCTTTTTCTGGAGGAACCCATGCCTAACGCACAACATCCCCAGCCGTCTGCATTGACATCCCTTCCCGCGTATCGCCGGTGGTTGGACGGCTACGGCGTGGTCGGGCATAAACCCATCACCCAAGAAAGAGTCCAGGCTCTGGCCGCGCGCCTGGTTGAGCAGGGACGCGTTCCGGACGCGGCCTTCGTATTCGATGTGCTGGCGGCTGCGGATCGCCTGGCCAATGCTGCCATGTGGTTGGTCGTGCACATGACCTATGCACAACGCGTGCGACTGGACGGCGCCCCGTTGGAAGCCGACGACTTCAAACCTTCCCCGCAGGGACATACCGGCGGTTCGCTCAATATGGTGCCGGCTTACGTGGGCTACCTGGCGGCGAATGTGTTGACCGGCCAGACGCGGGGCTGGGTTATGGGTCAGGGTCATTGTGTGGCGGCGATCGAAGCGGTGAACGTGCTGATCGGTAATGTTTCGCCCGGTCAGAAAGGCCGCTACACCGCGACAGACGAAGGGCTGACGCAGCTGGTACAGGATTTCTACTCCTATGCGATCACCCCCGAGGGATTGCCCGGCGTGCCCCTTGGCAGCCACGTCAACGTGCATACGGCGGGCGGCGTGCTGGAAGGCGGCTACCTAGGATTCGCCGAAGTGCAGTATGTCCATATGCCGCTGCCGGGCGAGAGCCTCGCCGTATTCTTAAGCGACGGCGCGTTCGAGGAGCAGCGGGGCGGGGATTGGGCACCGAAGTGGTGGCGCCCTTCCGACAGTGGCTACGTGATGCCGGTCATGATCATGAATGGCCGTCGCATCGACCAGCGTACCAACATCGTGCAGGAAGGCGGTGCCGACTGGCTCATGCGGCATCTGAGCCTGAATGGATTCGATCCCGTCGAGATCGATGGCCATGATCCGGCGGCCCATGTGTGGGCCTTGCTCGATATGGAAAACACTCTGGAAGGTTATGCGCAGCAGGAGCGCGCGGGGCGTCTCAGCTACCCACTTCGCTTGCCCCATGCCATTGCCACATGCATCAAGGGCTACGGTTTTCCAGGAGCCGGTACCAACCATGCCCACAATCTGCCCCTGGAACAGAATCCTGCCTTCGATGCGGCGGCGCGCGACGAGTTCAACGCAGGTGCCGCGCGGCTATTCGTCGATTTGCCCACGCTGGATGCCGCTCGTGCCTTGTTCAAGCTGCATACGTCTCAGTCTCGTCCATTGGAACGCGATCACCCGCTGGCCCGTCGCCGCGTCGATACACCGACGCTACCGGTGCATCCGGGTTACGGAGCCGAGCCGTCGGTATCGCCGATGCGCGCAATCGACGATGCCTTCGTGGAACTGGTTCAAGCCAATCCACAGCTGCGTGTGCGGGTGGGTAATCCCGACGAATTGCAGAGCAACCGTATGGTGCGCACGCTTGCCTTGCTCAAACACCGGGTGGATCAACCTGAAGCGGGCGGGCTCGAAGCAGTGGATGGTTCCGTCATTACGGCACTCAATGAGGAAGCCGTGATTGGCGCCGCGCTGGGCAACAAGGGTGGCCTCAATATCGCAGTCAGCTACGAGGCCTTCGCTGTGAAGATGCTCGGAGCCTTGCGGCAGGACATTCTTTTCGCCCGTCATCAGCGCGAGGCGGGTGTGCCGCCCGGCTGGCTAGGTGTGGCGGTGGTGCTCACTTCCCACACCTGGGAAAACGGGAAGAACGAACAGTCGCACCAGGATCCGACCTTGTGCGAAGCTTTATTAGGCGAGATGTCCGATACAGCTCGAGTGCTGTTTCCCGTGGATGCATCGACTGCCGTCGCGGCATTGCACGCTATCTACGAAGACCATGGTGTGATCGGGACACTGGTGGCGCCCAAGCAAGATATGCCACAGGTCTTTTCCTTGGAGCAGGGGCGAGAGGCGGCCCGGCTCGGATTTGCCCCGGTTAATGCCTTGTCGCCGGATACGCGTATTCAGTTGTTGGCCGTTGGGGGTTACCAGCTGCAGGAGGCCTTGCGGGCCGCGCAGGTACTGGGCGACAAAGGATGTTCGGCGCAAGTCGTGGCTATTCTGGAACCGGGCAGGCTTCGCGCGCCGCGTGATCGAATCGAAGCTGGCTTCGTCGCCTCGGACGATGTGATTGCTAAAGCCTTCCCCAGTGATTTGCCACGCATCGTCGTGTCGCACACTCGGCCGGAACCCATGCTGGGCGCCTTGCGCAGAATCGATGGTGGGCCGTCGCGTATGGCGGGAATGGGCTACATCAACCGGGGCGGCACGTTCGACACGGAAGGTATGCTGTTCGCCAACCACTGCACATGGGCGCATATTGTTGAGCAGGCGGCCCGCTTATTCGGCGAAGACAGCGAGCGGTATCTCTCCGCAGCGGCCAGGGCGGCACTGGCGGGGCGGGGCGATCCTGCGGACCTCTATTGATACGGGCACACATGACTCAGCATCAAGCTTTCACATTGTCATTCTTGGGCGCCGCAGGCACCGTCACCGGATCTCGGACCTTGCTGCAGGCGGGCGGCCGCAAGATTCTGATCGACTGCGGGCTTTTCCAAGGGCTTAAGAATCTGCGCCAACGCAACTGGGCGCCGTTCCCGGTCGATGTATCGGAACTGGATGCCGTGATACTTACGCATGCGCATCTGGATCATTCCGGGTATCTGCCTCGCCTAACGCGCCTCGGATACAAAGGACCGGTCTTCGCCACCGATGCCTCTGCCGACCTGGCTGAGATTCTTCTGCGCGATAGCGCCGGCATTCAGGAGGCGGATGCCGAGTTCCTGAACCGGCACAATCTCAGTTCTCATAAGCCGGCGCTACCGCTATACACCATGGACGATGCCGAACGGGTGCTTAAGCAGTTCCGGCGCACGGCGTTCGACGAATGGGTGGACATCCTGCCGGGCATCTCGGTTCGGTGGCGTCCTGCGGGACACATACTCGGGGCGGCCGTCGTGGAGATCGATTACGCAGGCCGGCGCATCGTGTTTTCTGGAGACCTGGGACGCTATGACGATGCAATCATGCCCGATCCCACTCCCGTCGAGCGAGCCGACTACCTGGTGCTTGAGTCCACGTACGGAGACCGTCAGCACAGCGACGAAGATCCTTTGGAAGCACTCCATGCGCTCATTAAGCGAACGATGCAGCGCGGCGGCACGGTCATTATTCCGGCTTTTGCGGTCGGCCGCGTACAGCTGTTGCTCTGGTATCTGTATCGGTTGCGCGGCAGCGGCCGCTTGCCTGCGGGCCTGCCCATTTATGTGGACAGTCCCATGTCAACCAACGCCACGGATCTTTATCAGCGCAATACCCGGCTGTTGCGCCATGGCTATTCCGAACTGCAGGGCGCTTTTCAGATGCCGCGCTATGTGCGCGATGTACAGGAATCGAAGGCGCTCGACATGTCGCCCATGCCCAAGATCATTGTGTCTGCCAGCGGCATGGCAACAGGCGGACGCGTGCTTCACCATCTGAAGCACTATGCGCCCGATCCACGATCAACCATCTTGTTTGCCGGCTATCAGGCGGCCGGCACGCGGGGTGCCGCCATGGTGGCGGGCGCCGACAAGGTGAAGATCCATGGCGAGTACATACCAGTACGCGCCGAAGTGCAAAATCTGCCCATGCTGTCGGCGCACGCCGACAGCGACGAGATTCTTCGTTGGTTGGGTGGCTTCGAAGCCGCGCCTTCGCGCTGTTTCCTGAATCACGGCGAAATGCAGGCGGCCGACACGCTGCGTCTGCGCATCAAGGACGAGCTGGGTTGGGCGGTGCAGGTGGTCGAACATCTGGAGGAATTCACGCTGTCATGATTGCACCGGTCAAACCTTGTGTCGAAGACAGCTTCATGGCGCCGCTGCATGCGCGACGCCTACGCATCCACACCGATCATGAGTCCGTTGTGTTCTTGCGTTCGGACAGCCCCGTGTGCCGGGCGGAAGGGTTGAGCACGCAGGCGCGGGTGACCGTGCGATCGGGCGCAGGTGAAATCATCGCCACCTTGTACCAGGTAGATGGAGATGCCTTGGGGTTGAACGAGGCCGGTCTCTCCGAGACGGCCTGGGCCCAGCTGGGTCTATCTGATGGCGATACCGTGTCGATCCGTCACCAGCGTCCTCTGGAATCGCTCTCGGCGCTGCGCCGGCGCATCTTCGGGCAACGTCTGGACGAGACCTCGCTCGCTATGGTGGTGGCCGACATTGCGGCGGATCGCTATTCGGATGTCCACATCGGCTCCTTCCTTACTGCCTGCACCACCTTGCCGCTGGATATCGATGAAACCCGTGCGCTGACGCGGGCCATGGTGGACACCGGGGTCAGGCTGGACTGGCAGGCGCCCGTGATCCTCGACAAGCATTGCGTAGGTGGCTTACCCGGCAACCGCACGACGCCGCTCGTCGTGGCGATCGCCGCTGCGCACGGCCTGACGATCCCCAAGACCTCCTCGCGCGCGATTACTTCACCTGCGGGTACTGCCGACACCATGGAGACACTGGCGCCCGTGAACCTCCCGATTGAGCGCATCCGGTCCGTTGTGGAGCAGGAGGGCGGGTGCGTCGTATGGGGCGGTTCGATGCAGCTGAGTCCGGCGGACGACATCATGATCCGGGTGCAGCGGGCGCTTGATTTGGAGAACGACGGCCAAATGGTGGCCTCCGTTCTGTCAAAGAAGATTGCCGCCGGTGCGACGCATGTGGTGGTCGACATACCTGTCGGCCCCACGGCTAAAGTGCGCAGTGCAGCGGCTGCGGATCATCTCGAGGGCCTGCTTCAATCGGTGTCCAGAGACTTCGGCCTAAGCGTGGTCACATTGCGCACCGACGGCCGCCAGCCGGTGGGCCGGGGGATCGGCCCGGCACTCGAAGCGCGTGATCTGATGGCCGTCCTTGAGAATCGCGATCACGCGCCAGCGGATCTGCGGGAACGCGCTTGCCGGCTGGCCGGCATTCTCCTCGAAATGGGCGCGAAGGCCGCAGCGGGCGAAGGCTACGCTCTCGCCCTGCGCACCCTGGCGGACGGCCGGGCGTTGAAGAAGTTTGTCGCGATCTGCGAAGCTCAGGGCGGGATGCGCGAGCCGCCGGTGGCACCCTTGCAGCAGGTGTTGCGTGCTCGCGAAGCGGGGCGGATAACCGGTATCGACAATCGCAAGCTGGCCCGTCTGGCCAAGCTGGCGGGCGCGCCGGAAACGCCCGCTGCGGGATTGGACATGCACGTACGTCTGGACGACACTGTGGAACCGGATCAACCGCTATGCACCGTGCACGCGGCTAGTCGCGGCGAGCTGGAATACGCGCTGGCCTACGCGGAGGCGAATCCCGACATCTTGGTGGTCATGCCAGTCTGATTTAGCGCCGGAAGACGGCGACCAGCGCTAATAGAGCCACAACGACGAAAAGCGCCATCGCCCACAGCACGTATTCCACGCCCAGGAGCTCGACCCGCGCATCCATGCAAGTGGCGAAGATGCCGAACAACCATGGCAGGCCGGCATCCAGGCCGCTCTCGACCATGAACCGGTCGGCAAAGGTCCGGTCGCAGGAAAACATTTGCGCGGCGACGGTGTGCTGGTACCAGCCCGCGACGACGCCGCCCACAGCCAGGCCGGCGGCAAGCAGGCCGGCCACTCGGGTGGCAATGCGACTAACGCGCCCCGCCAGAACCCCCAGCCAGCAGACGGCGGCGATCGCCAGAAACAGCAGGCGCTGAAACACGCACCAGGCGCAAGGGGGCATGTCGAAATAGTGTTGAGACACCAGAGCGACGCCGACGGCGGCTACGCACAACAGAGCGATCAAATGAAGAATACGAGAGCTTGCTGAATTCATAAACGTTCGATTTCCTGTGCCAGACCCATGATGAGGTCGTGCGCGCCATCCCAGATGATCTGAACACCGAGGCATAGCAATAGAAAGGCTGACAACCGCATCACCACTGCGGTACCGTTGGGTCCCAGCCGGCCGATCACTTCGCTGGCGAAACGCAGCACGAAGTACACGGCGACGCCGGCCACGGCAAGGCCGCCCAGTGAACCGATCAGCTTGAATGCGGCCCGGACGGTGGTGTCGTCCTGTACCGTGGCCCCTACGGTGATCGCAGCGGACAACGAGCCCGGCCCAGCGATCATAGGGAAAGTGAGCGGGTAGAACGCTTTGGCTCGGATCTGCTCGTATGAGTACGATTCGGCCATATCCTGCGCATGCCGGGTGTCCGGATCGGACGCGTTAATGAGCTGCCATGCGGTCGCCACGACGAGCAGTCCGCCGCCAACGCGAATCACTGGCAGTGAAATGCCAAAGAATGCCAGCACCATGTTGCCGGCGATCAGCGCGCCGGCCAACATGATGACGATGTTGATGGACACTTTGCGAGCCAACCGCGCGCGCGCCCGATGACTCGCCCCATTGGTCAATGTGAGATAGATGGGGGCGGCGGCCGGGGGATTCAGGATGGGTAGCAGCGTGGCCAGCGCGAACAGGAAGCTGCGGCTGAAATCGAGAAACAGCAGGCTGATCATGGCGTTTCCAAGGCCGCAAGCATATCGCGTTCGAATTGCAGTTGCGCTCGGGGCTGCTCTAGCGTGTCGCCGCCGATGATGAAAATGTCTTCGACGCGGTCGCCCAGCGTCATGATTTTGGCCATTTTGAGATCCACACCGTGCCGGGCGAACACCTGGGCGAGACTATACAGTAGCCCCGGTCGATCTGCCGCCGTGATGGACACGCGCCACGATGCGCTGTGTTCGTCGGGCTGCAACTCCACGCTGGGAACGATCGGGAAGACGCGGGAACGCCGCGACCGCTTGCGCCACACAGTCGGGTCGGCAGGGGCGGGAGCGACAGGGCCCCGATCCAGCTCGGCCGCCAGTTCGTGTTGTACCAACGTCGCATAAGAGCGATAGTCTGCGTCGGACTCCGGCAGCAAGACAATAAAGCTATCCAGCGCCCAGCCGTGGTGCGTCGTATGTACCCGGGCATCCTGGACGCTAAACCGCTGTTCATCGAAGTAACGGCAGATCGACACGAAGAGGTCTTCCCGGTCAGGCGTGTAGACCAGCACCTGTAGCGCCTCGTTGGGCCCGAGCACACGGGCCTTCACGACGGTTTTTGGCGTGTCGACGCAGTGGTAGAGGTGCCGCGTATGCCACGCGATTTCTCCAGCCTCGTGACGCAGGAAATAGGCCACGTCCAGTTGCGACCAGAATGCCTCCCGGCTTTCGTCTCGCAGGCCCAGCCGCCGGATTTCGTCGATGGCGTCCTGTTTACGGCGCGCCAGCACAGCGCCCGTATCGGGAGGGCTGCTGCCCAGGGCCGCCAGGCTCAGCCGATATAGATCCTCCAGCAGTTTTCCCTTCCAGGAATTCCACACCTTGGGACTGGTGCCGCGAATATCCGCAACGGTGAGGAGGTAGAGCGCGGTGAGCCTACGCTCGTCGCCGACCTGCGCAGTGAATTCCGCGATGACAGCGGGGTCGCTGAGATCACGTTTTTGAGCCACCATGGACATCAGCAGGTGCCGCCGTACCAGGAATTCGCACAAGTCCGCATCTTCGCCGTCGATGCCGTGATCGCGGCAGAAGCGACGCACTTCCTGAGCACCCAGCTCGGAGTGGTCGCCGCCCCGTCCTTTGGCGATGTCGTGGAAGAGGGCAGCCACGTAGAGCAGCCAGTGGTCCTGGAAATCCGCTATGAGTTGGCTGGCCAGGGGGTATTCTTGCGCGTGCTCCGGCATAGTGAAGCGGCGCAGATTGCGGATCACCATCAATGTGTGCTGATCGACCGTGTAGGCATGGAACAGGTCGTGCTGCATCTGGCCGACGATGCGCCGAAACTCGGGCAGATAGCGCGGCAGGATGTTGAGCATGGTCATGCGGCGCAGGGCGTGCACGATCCCGTGCGGCTGCTGCAGAATCTGCATGAAGGTATGGCGGTTGACCGGATTGGCCCTGAACTGCGCATCAATGCGCTTGCGCGAATGCCACATGGCGCGCATGATGCGCGCCGACAGGCCGGCAAGCTCGGGGTGCTGCTGCATGACCAGAAAGGCGCGCAGCAGCAGCGTGGGCTTGCGCTCGAACTCGTCGGCGCGGCGCACGTCCAGCCGGTTGTGAACCTGAATGAAATCCTCGTCCAGAATCTTGTGCGCGCTTTCGGCAACCGGAAACAGCCGCTCTTCGAAGGCCTGCATCAATATGGTGGTCAGTTGGCTGACCACGCGCGCCGCCCAATAATAGCGTTGCATCAGCAGTTCGCTGGGCCGGCGCGTCTTGGTGGCTTCAAAATGGTAGGCGGCGGCCAGCGCCGGCTGCAGGTCGAACAGCACGCGGTCTTCGCGCCTGCCCGCCAGCAGATGCAGTTCGATGCGCAGGCGCTTGAAGGCCAGCTCCGCGCGCCGCAAGGCCCGGTACTCGGCCGGCGTCAGCATGCCGCTGGCGGCGATTTCCTTCCAGGTGGTGCCTACGCCGGCCGCCTGGGCGATCCAGCGCAAGGTCATGAGGTCGCGCAGGCCGCCCGGGGCCTCTTTGCAGTTGGGTTCCAGCGCGTAGGGCGTGTCCTGATGCCGGGCGTGGCGCTGCACCATCTCGGCCCGCTTGGCCTGGAAGAAGGCCTGCGCGTCCTGCCGCTTTTGCATGGTTTGTGCCAGCTGGCGCACCAGCGGCTTGCTGCCGGCGATCCAGCGCAATTCCATCAGCGCGGTTTCCACCGTAATGTCCTGCGCGGCCTCGCGCCGGCAGTCGGCGATGGAGCGCACACTGTGGCCCAGGTCCAGTCCCAGGTCCCATAGGGCCGCGACCAGTTTTTCGATGCGCGCCTTGTCGTCGGGGCCGGGCTCGCCGTCCAGTAGGATCAGGACGTCGATGTCGGAATATGGGTAGAGCTCACCTCGGCCATAGCCGCCCACGGCCGCCAGTGCCGCACCCTCGGGCAGGGGATGCTGCTTGACTGTATCGCGCACGGCCTGGTCGGCGATGCGCCTCAAGGCCGCAAGCAGGACGTCTGGCCGCAACTGCCTGCGAAAGCTTTCGATCGCTTCGGCCCGCCGCTGATCGAAGCGCTGGCGCAGCGGCGACGAAGAGGGGGAGTCCATGGCGGGTGCGGGGAAGGGCGGTCCGGGCCGCCGGCTTTCAGGCGGCCTGGACGAAGGCCGGGGCGGCGGGCATGCCGGGCGACACGGTCAGCACTTCGTAGCCGGTGTCGGTGACCAGCACGCTGTGCTCCCATTGGGCCGACAGGCTGTGGTCGCGCGTGACGACGGTCCAGCCGTCGGCAAGCTGCCGGA
>DATGNX010000072.1:0-2045 GCA_035306485.1 Burkholderiaceae bacterium | reverse complement strand
CAAGACTCGAATCAATAGAGAGAGGAAGACTGTGAAACATCTCAAACTCGTCCGTACCGCGCTGTTCGCCGCCTGTACGTTGTTCGCCGCAGGCGCCGTGTCGGCCCAGGAGTTCCCGGAAGGCAAGCCCGTAACTGTCGTAGTCGGCTTTGTGGCCGGTGGCGCGGCTGACTCCGCCACGCGTCTTATCGCTTCCAAGCTGTCGGACAATCTGGGGATGTCCATTGCAGTGGTCAACAAGGCGGGTGCCGGCGGTAATATCGCGCACCAGTATGTCGCTACGCAACCGGCGGATGGCACTACATTGCTGCTGGGTTCCGTGGGTCCGCTGACCATTGCGCCGCACCTCACCAAGGTGGCTTACGATCCGTTTGTCGACCTGGCGCCTATTTCGGGCGGCGTTCACTTCCCTAACGTGTTGGTGGTGCACGAAGGCGTGGGCGTGAAGACCTTCAAGGAATTTGTCCAGCTGGCGAAGGATCACCCTGACCGGGCGGAATACGCCTCTACCGGCGTGGGCTCCGCGTCGCATCTGGCGGGCGAACTGCTGAACATGGCGGCCAATATCGAAATGGTGCACGTGCCCTACAAGGGCGGCGCCCAAGCCATGCAGGATCTCGTCGGTCAGCGCATCGCCTCTTACTTCTCCGCGCCCCCGACAGCGCTGCCGTTCGTCAAGACCGGCAAACTGGTGGCCCTGGCCACTACGGGTCTGGAGCGTCCGGGCTACATGCCTGACATCCCCACTGTTGCGGAAGAGGGCTATCCTGGTTTCGAAGCTCTGAACTGGTATTCCTTCATGGCGCCGGGTAAGACCCCCGAGCCCATCTTGGATCGCTGGAACCAGGAATTCGTGAAAGTGTTGACCGATCCTGAAGTTCAGAAGCAGCTCAACGAGCTGGGCCTGTCTCCGCACCCGACCACGCGTGCCGAATTCAAGGAATTCATGCGTGCGGAATCGGATAAGTGGTCCAAGATCATCAAGGAACGTAACATCACGATGAACTGATCGAAGCGCCGGGCCGTAGAGCCCGGCGTGCATGGGCGGGTCGCCGTGCTCAGAGGGGCTCGGACCCGTCTGTGAGGTGCTCCGGATGTGCGTAGACGGTGAAATCCTCGTCGCGCGCGAAGCCGATCAATAGTACGCCCAGTTGCCGGGCCGTCTGCACGGCATAGTGAGTGGGCGCCGACACAGCGGCGACGGCGGGTATGCCCACCGACGCCGCTTTTTGCACCATCTCGAAGCTGGCGCGGCTGGAAATCACCGCGAAGCCAGTGGTGGGATCCAGACTGCTACGGCGTGGCAGTAACGCACCAATCAACTTGTCGAGCGCGTTATGACGGCCGATGTCTTCGCGTACGAACTGAATTTCCCCCGATAAATCTGACCACGCTGCCGCGTGGGTCGCACCTGTCTGTCGGTGCATGGGTTGCTCGCGACGTAAACGCTTCATCGCGCGGGTGACTGCTCCGGGTTCGATCAGGTGTTTGGGTCCCGGCACAGGCGGCAACGGTCGCACGACATCATCCAGACTTTCCAGGCCACACAGGCCGCAGCCAGTGCGGCCGGCCAGCGTGCGCCGGCGATGCTTCAGCTCAGCAAGGCAGGCGCTTGCAATGGTGATCTGAGCGATGCGGCCCTGCTCCGATTCCACGATTTCGATGTCTCGCACGTCCGCCGCACTGCGCACGATCCCTTCCGTCAACGAGAAACCCAAGGCCAGGTCTTCCAGGTCGCAGGGGGTGGCCAGTACCGTAGCATGGCTGATGCCGTTGTACTCGAGGGCGAGGGGCATTTCCTGGGCCAGCCAGTCGGCCTCCGGGGCGCTGCTCGGGCGGCCTGCTCGAAAGCGACGCACCATGAAGCCTTCCATGCCGTCCATAGCGGCATCGGACGGCGTGTCGGCGGCGGATGCTTGAGAGGGAGTGTCGTCTGGAACTTGCATGACCCACGAGGCGAAACCGGATGCCGACAGTGTAATCAATGTCGTTCAGAGGCTCTCCGCGGCGAACGTGTCGCATTGGCTGGTGTCCCCGCTGCGCAA
>DATGNX010000071.1:0-5996 GCA_035306485.1 Burkholderiaceae bacterium | reverse complement strand
CATATCATCGGACGTTTGCGCAGCACAGGCGTTGCCATCTTGCTGGTGGAGCAGAACGCACGCGCTGCGCTCCAGGTGGCCGATTATGGCTATGTGCTCGAAACGGGAGAGGTGGTGCTCGAGGGCAAGGCCAAAGAATTGGCGGGCAATCCGCGTGTCATCGAAAGCTATCTCGGCCTGGGCAAGAAGAGCGAAGTGGCTGAATCCGCCTGAGGCGGATACAAAAAAAGGAGGGGGCACTGTGAAGTGCCCCCTTTTTTTTGACTCCGATGTTGACTTTAATGGGGTCAGACCACGATCTTCGGTGAGATCGTGGTCTGACCCCAATCTTTTCAGGTTGCCGCTTTGCGACGGTCCCGCAAGTGTAGGATCTCGCCGATGATGCCGCGGCGGAAGGCCATCACGCAGATGATGAAGATGAGGCCGATCACCATGGTGACGGACTCGCCCAGCACCTGGAACCACTCGATGCCGGTCCACTGCGACAGGGCGCGGCCGAATTCGCCGACCTTGTTTTCCAGGACCACCACAATGAGCGCGCCCAGTACCGGACCGAGGAAGGTTCCCAGGCCTCCAATAAGGGTCATCAGGATCACGAGGCCGGACATTTGCCAGGTCGCATCGGACAACGTGGCTGAAACGAAGACCAGCGATTTGGTGGCGCCGGCCAGGCCCGCGAGAGTGGCCGAGAGTACGAAGACCAGCAGCTTGAAGCGGCTGACGTCATAGCCCAGCGAGATCGCGCGAGCCTCGTTCTCGCGCAGCGCCTTGAGAACCTGCCCAAAGGGCGAGTTCACGGTGCGCCAGCATACGGCAAAACCGAAAATAAAGATCGCCAGCACCACGTAATACAAGTTCAGGTCATTGCTGAGGTCCAGCCCCAGGATGCTGCCACGCGGAATGCCCTGCAGCCCGTCCTCGCCGTGGGTGAAGGGGGCCTGGAGGAAATAGAAGAAGATCATCTGCGCCATGGCCAGCGTGATCATGGCGAAATAGATGCCGCTACGCCGGATCGCCACAGCGCCCATGATCAGGCCCAGCAGCGCGGCTACGCCGGTACCGAAGAGCAAGCCAAGGATAGTGGGGAAACCCCACACGGCAAGGGAGTGCCCGGTGGCATAGGCAGCGCCGCCCAGGAAAGCGGCATGGCCGAATGACAGCAGTCCCGTGTAGGCGAGGAGCAGGTTGAAGGCGCAGGCGAATAGGGCATAGCACATGATCTTCATGATGAAGATCGGATAGGCGCCCATGGCCGGCAACAGTGCGACGATGATCGCAAGGACGATATAGCTTGCCAGTTGACGGTTCATTTTTCTTTCCCGAAGAGACCTGCCGGGCGCAGCAGAAGCACGATGACCATAATGATGAACACGACCGTGTTCGAGGCCTCCGGCCAGAACACCTTAGTGAGGCCTTCGATGACCCCCAGGCCGAGGCCTGTGAGAATCGAGCCCATGATTGAGCCCATGCCGCCGATCACCACCACGGCGAACACCACGATGATGAGGTTCGAGCCCATTAGCGGGGAAACCTGCATGATCGGGGCGGCCAGAACGCCGGCAAAACCGGCCAAGGCCACACCGAACCCGTAGGTCAGGGTGACCATGCGCGGGACGTTCACGCCGAAGGCTTCCACGAGTTTCGGGTTCTCGGTGCCGGCGCGCAGCAGGGCGCCCAGCCGGGTCTTCTCGATCATGAACCACGTTGCAACGCAGACCACGATAGAAGCCACCACGACCCAGGCGCGGTAAATGGGGAGATACATGAAGCCGAGGTTCACGCCGCCCTGCAAAATGGCGGGGGTGGCGTAAGGCTGGCCGGATACGCCGTAGAAGCTACGGAAGACGCCTTCCAGCAGCAGCGTGATACCGAATGTCAGCAACAGGCCGTAGAGGTGGTCGAGCTTGTACAGGTGGCGGATCAGCGTCTTTTCCAGAAGGATGCCGAATGCGCCGACCAGCAGCGGGGCCACGACCAGCATGACCCAGTAGTTCAGGCCGAAGTAGGACAGCCCCATCCACGCGAGGAATGCGCCCAACATGTACAGGGCGCCGTGGGCGAAGTTGATGATATTGAGCAGGCCGAAAATCACGGCGAGGCCGAGTGACAGGACTGCGTAGAACGAGCCATTTACCAGGCCCAGCAGAACCTGGCCCAGCAGCGCCTGAATGGGGATGCCGAAAAGGTCAGTCATATGCGTTGGTGATCCATGATGATGCGAATGGCGTTTGCAGGAGTGCGCGCGCCCCTGCCGCGGAAACGGACAGGGGCGCGCACTAACTCAGGCATTTACTTTTTCACCAACTTGCAGGTGGACTCTTCGAGCGAGCCGTAGACCTTGTCGCCAGGCAGGCGCTCGACGATGTTGTAGTAGTCCCAAGCACGCTTGGACTCATCCGGCTTCTTGACCTGTACCAGGTACATGTCGTAGATCATGCGGCCGTCTTCGCGCACATAACCGTTCTTGGCGAAGAAGTCGGTGATCTTGTTGGACTTCATCCACTTCATGATGCTGTCCGGGTCGTCCGTGCCGGTTTCCTTCACACCGCGCAAATAGAAGCTGGCCGCGGAGTAGTCGCCGGCCTGCAGGAAGGACGGCATGCGCTTGTGCTTCTCGTTGAAGCGCTCAGCCCATTTGCGGGACTCGTCGTCCATGTCCCAGTACCAGCCGGAAGTCAGGTACATGCCTTGGGTGGCATCCAGGCCCAGTGCGTGCACATCGTTGATGAACACCAGCAGGCCCGCCAGGTTCATGCCCGGCGTCACGCCGAATTCGCGAGCCGCCTTCACCGAGTTGATGAAGTCGCCGCCGGCATTGGCCAGACCCAGAATCTTGGCTCCGGAGGATTGCGCCTGCAACATGTAGGAGGAGAAGTCGGTGGTGCTCAGCGGTGCCCGCACGTTGTTGACGATGCGTCCGCCCGCCGCCTTGACGACGTTGGAGGTGTCGCGCTCCAGGGCATGGCCGAAGGCGTAGTCGGCGGTCAGGAAGAACCAGTCCTTGCCGCCGGCATTCACAACGGCGGAACCCGTGCCGCGAGCGAGCGCCGTGGTGTCGTAGGCGTAATGCACGGTGTAGGGCGAGCACTGCGCGTTGGTGAGGTCGGAAGCGGCTGCCCCTACCGAGATGAAGGGCTTCTTCTTCTCGGCGGCTACGCCCGCCATGGCCAATGCGGTACTAGAGTTCGTGCCGCCGATCAGTACGTCGATCTTCTCGGAGTCGAACCATTCACGCGCGCGTGCCGACGCGATGTCGGCCTTGTTTTGATGGTCAGCGACCAGAAGTTCGATCTTCTTGCCGTTGATCTCGCCACCCATGTCCTCGATGGCCATCCGGATGGAGTCGCCGCCTGCGGGCCCGTCGATGTCCGAGTAAACGCCGGACATATCGGTGATGAAACCGATACGGATCACGTCGTCGGAAATGCCCGCTGCGCTGGCCGGCGCCACGGCTCCGAAGCCTGCCATGGCGAGGATGGCGGGTAGGGTACGAAGTTTCATCGGTGTGTCTCCTTCATGAAGCCGGGATCGCCGGCCGTATTGTGGTTCTTCGTTATGGACTGCGGTATTCACGCCCGGCGCCGTTCAGACCCCGAGCAGTGTATTGAGGATGTCCTGTTTGGCTTCAAGCTCTTCCGCGCCGAACTGCTCGACAATCTGCCCGTGCTCTACAACGTAGAAACGGTCGGCCAGCGGGGCGGCGAAACGGAAGTTCTGTTCCACCATGACGATGGTATAGCCCTTGGCCTTGAGCGTGGTGATCATACGTGCGAGTGCCTGCACGATGACCGGCGCGAGACCTTCGGAGATTTCATCCAGCAGCAGCAGGTTGGCACCGGTACGGAGAATGCGTGCAACCGCCAGCATTTGTTGTTCGCCGCCGGACAGTCGGGTGCCGGGAGAATGGCGCCGTTCGTACAGGTTGGGGAACATCTCGTAGATTTCGGCGAGCGACATACCGCCGCCCAGCGTGCCGACCGAAGGCGGCAGCAGCAGGTTCTCTTCGCAGGACAGACTGGCGAAGATTCCGCGTTCCTCCGGGCAGTAGCCGACGCCCAGATGGGCAATCCGATAAGTAGGCAGGCCGATGGCTTCGGTGCCGTGTATGCGTACTGAGCCAGTGCGCGAGCCGGTCAACCCCAGGATGGCGCGCAAGGTACTTGTGCGCCCCGAGCCGTTACGGCCCAGCAGGGTGACCACTTCGCCTTGGCCGACCGTGAAGTCGATGCCGTGCAGAACGTGCGATTCTCCGTACCAAGCCTGGAGGCCGCGAACTTCGAGTGCGGGAATGCTCATCAGTGGGCTCCTTGGAGTTCGCCGCTGGTGGTGCCCATGTAGGCTTCCATCACGGCTGGGTTTCGGGAGATTTCCTGGTAGGCGCCTTCCGCCAGCACCGCTCCGCGTGACAGTACGGTGATCGTGTCGGCGATCTGCGACACGACGCTCATGTTGTGTTCCACCATGAGAATGGTGCGCCCTTCGCTGACCTTGCGTATCAGCTGAGTGACGCGGCTGACGTCTTCATGGCCCATTCCTTGCGTGGGCTCGTCCAGCAGCATGAGTTCTGGGTCCATGGCGAGCGTGGTGGCGATCTCCAGTGCACGCTTGCGGCCATACGGCAGGTTCACGGTGGTTTCCTCGGCAAAATCCTCGAGGTCGACCTCGGCAAGCAGCTCGCGGGCGCGGTCGTTCAGCTCATTGAGCACCTTATCGCTGCGCCAGAAATGGAAGGAAAGGCCGGTGCTGCGCTGCAGGCCGATGCGGACGTTCTCCAGCACGGTGAGCTGGGGAAAGACGGCGGAGATCTGGAAGGAACGGATGATGCCGCGCCGCGCAATGTCGGCGGGTGCCTCGCCCGTGATTTCCTCGCCATTGAAGAAAATTTGCCCGGAGGTGGGCGTGAGGAATTTGGTAAGCAGATTGAAGCAGGTTGTTTTTCCTGCGCCATTGGGGCCGATGAGGGCATGGATGGTTCCGCGACGTACTTTCAGGTTTACGTCATTCACGGCGACGAAGCCGCGGAATTCCTTCACGAGACGCCTAGTCTCGAGTATGTGGTCGGTCATTTACTGCCTCACGGACGCTTCATGGTTACATATCAGATTCCAGAAGTATGAAAGGCCGCTTACGTCGCCGCCATGCGGGTTTTACATAGGTCGCAGGAAAACCCGAAAAGGGAAATTACCGGCTTGCCGCCGGTGCTGGAGTCTTGTGCTTGTATTCGCACAAGTCCGCAATGCCGCATTGCGGGCACTTGGGTTTGCGTGCCACGCATACATAGCGGCCGTGAAGGATCAGCCAGTGGTGGGCATCCTGGCGGAAAGGCTTCGGAACCAGCCGCTCGAGCCGCTTCTCGACCTCCAGCACATTCTTGCCCGGCGCGATGCCCGTGCGATTAGAGACACGGAAAATGTGCGTGTCTACCGCCATGGTGGGATGGCCGAAAGCGGTGTTCAACACGACATTGGCGGTCTTGCGCCCCACGCCGGGCAGGGCTTCGAGCGCTTCGCGCGTCTGCGGCACTTCGCCGCCGTGTTGTTCGAGCAGAATGCGGCAGGTCGCGATGACGTTGCGGGCCTTTGTCCGGTATAGGCCGATGGTCTTGATGTATTCCGCGACGCCTTCCTCGCCCAGTGCCAGCAGGCCTTCAGGCGTGCCGTGCTCGGGAAAGAACTTGCGTGTGGCCAGATTCACGGAGCGGTCCGTCGCCTGTGCGGAAAGCAGCACGGCGATCAGCAACTGAAAGGGTGTGTCGTATTCCAGTTCCGTTGTCGGGTTCGGGTTGGCCGCCTGCAGGCGTTGAAAAATCTCAGTGCGTTTGGCTGCGTTCATGGGGTATGTCGGCGTGCGCGGGCCTTGGCCAGCACGTCGGCGATCAGTTTTTTCTTGTCGGGAGCGTCCGCGGGTAGAGCGGCCACAGGCGCCTTGTTGGCCAAAGTGCGCGCGGCGGGACCGGACGGCTCGTCGTGCAGCCTTTCCAGCCGGCGGCGACGCTG
>DATGNX010000070.1:0-15817 GCA_035306485.1 Burkholderiaceae bacterium | reverse complement strand
CGATCACGGATCTGCGGCGGGTCCCGGTCGGTCACCCCCGCGGGCGGCTCGTTATCAGTTCGTGCAGCAATCAGCCAAGGCCCATCTTCCACCAGCGCCTCGCCCAGCAGCGACTCGAAATGGGCTTCGTCGCGGGCCCATGCCGCCTGCTGGAGGCCAAGCCCGCGAGCCGCTAGTACCAGATCCACGCCGGCGCTCGTTAGCGTGGGCTGCGCCCCGGTGATCTGATAGCTGCCGTTGTCCCAGATCACGATGACCAGATTCTTCACTCCCGACGCCTGAATGGTGCCGAGCGTGCCCAGCTGCATCAGGAGGGAACCATCGCCGTCCAGAGCGACGACGCGGCGTTTCGGCTGCGCCAGGGCCACGCCCAGGCCTATGGCGGAAGCCAGGCCCATACTGCCCAGCATGTAGAAGTTCTGCGGACGATGGCCAGCGGCCCAAAGGTCAAAATTGGTATGCCCGATGCCGCCGATGACGGCCTCATCATTCTTGAGCATGGCCTTCAGCCGCCGCGTCAGGTCGCTGCGATTCATCACTTGAGCGTCATCGCGCGTCAAAGCTTCCGATCCGGCCAGGATTCGATTTTCCATGTTCGTCCTCTTATCGGGCAAAAAGCCTGGGGGAAATGATCATCGCAGCGGGCGCCTGAGTGGAGAAGGCCTGCTGCATCGTCTTGTCGGCAATGAACTCTACGTCCTCTACCCTGTCCAGGTCGTGGTTCTCTATGTTCAGACAATCGAGAATGGGACGGAGCGTGCGGCATACGATCACCTGGCCAAGCTGATGGTCGCCAAGCGTTCCCCGCTCCGACACGAGCATCAGTACGGGTATCTGGTAGGGAATTGCGAGCGACGCCAACGCATTAGGAAGGGTCGCGAAGCCGCTCGTCTGCATGAGTACGATGCCGCGGGTTCCCCCCATCCATGCTCCGGCCACAATGGCGACGGCTTCTTCTTCCCTGGACGGATTCAACACGGTAAAGAAACTATCCGCCTGAAGCTTGCGTATCAGCTTGGCCAGCACCTTGTCGGGCACGTACGTGATCAGCCGCACATCGTTGCGCTTGAACGATGCGATGAGCTTGTCTTCCCATGACGCCGCGGTATCGTTGGTCATGTATGGTCTCCAATGAATGAGTCGGTCGCGAACGGCGCGACGCCTTAAGGGTTGATCGTCAAGAGCCGCTCTTCCGTCATCTCGCGGATCGCATAGTCGGGCCCTTCGCGGCCGAATCCGCTATGTTTCACGCCGCCGAAAGGCATGACATCGGCTCGTGCGCTCGATGCCTCGTTCACGTGCACCGATCCGAAGCGCAATCTGCCGGCAGCCTGCATGGCCGCATTGATGTCCGACGTGAAGATTCCCGCCGATAGGCCGTAAGGCGTGGAGTTCGCCCCCGCCAGCGCTTCATCCAGGCGCTCGAACGGTCGCAGCGCAACGATGGGAGCGAACGCCTCCTGGCACCATGCCTGCGCGGCGTCGGGTACGTCCGTCAGTACGGTGGGCTGCACCACTGAACCGTCCCGAGTGCCGCCGCAATGGAGCCGCGCCCCTTGTTGGAGGGCTGCCTCGATCCATTCAATGCTGCGCTCCGCAGCCTGCCTGCTGATCAACGGGCCCAGATGGGTTCCAGGGTCGCGAGGGTCGCCGGCAACAAGCCGACCGACGGCAGTACACAATTTATCCAGCACTTCATTGGCAACTGCTTCCTGCACGTAGAGTCGCTGCACCGATGTACACACTTGTCCCGCCTTGCGGAAGCCGGCATTGATGATTTTGGGAATGGCGCGATCAATATCGGCGTCGGCGCAAACGATCGTGCTCGCAATGCTGCCCAGTTCCATCTGCGTGCGCCGCAGGCCTGCGGCCGCCTGGATGATCCGCCCGACGCGCGTGCTGCCGGTGAAGGTATAGAAATCAATACCCTGGTTCTCAAGCAGGGCTGTCCCCACGCGATCGCCCTCGCCATGCAGCAGCGAGAGGAAGGCGGGTGGCACATCCGCTTCCAGTAGGATCTCGGCCAGCGCCGCGGCGGTCAGAGGCGTCAATGCCGATGGCTTCAAGATCACCGCGTTGCCGCCCGCGTAGGCGGGCCCCACCTTGTGCAGCACCGTATTGAGTGGGGAATTAAAGGGCGTGATCGCGCACACCACACCGACCGGAAACCGTTGCGTGAAGCCGATACGGCGATGCGCCCCGGGACTGGCGGCAAATGGCACCATGTCGCCCACAAGCCGCAGTCCAGCCTCCGCCGACAGGTTCAATGTGACAATCGCCCGATCGATTTCATTCTGGGCGTCGGCAATTGGAAAGCCGGCCTCGGCCGTGAGCAAGGTGGCCACGGCTGCCCGGCGCGATTCCAGAAGGTCGGCCGCCTTGCGCAGGCTGCGGGCCCGCGACATGGGGTCGGGGATGGGCCCATCCGCAGCCTGTCGCGCAACAGTCACGGCCTGCTCGACTTGCAGCGTGGAGGCCTCGCCGACCTCTGCGATGGGCGTGCCGGTGTACTTGTCTAACACGGTCACCGTCTCGACCGGTTCGATCCACTTGCCGTCAATGAGCGATTCCGTTCGAGGCAGAACGTCGCGCAGCGACGTAAGAAAATCCGGGGTGGATTGCGTCATATTGCTTCCTTTCTCGCGCTCTGCGCACTCAAGACTCGAAGCCCGGATCCAGGCGTCTGGCCAAGCGCAACAGGGCCGGCCACTCCATCAGTCCGTAGGGTCGCCGGGTCTGCGGCTGGTACTGCAGATAGGTGTTCTGCACGACATCGTCGGGCACGTCCCGCAGGGGCACACCGCAGCCCATTGCGGCCAGCTGGGCGCGGCACGACAACTCCAGTCGGTGCATCCAGTTGAAGGCCTCGCCGACAGTCCGCCCCACCGTCAGTAGGCCGTGGTTGCGAAGTATGAGCGCCTCGTTGCTTCCGAGGTCGCGCACGAGCGATTCCTGTTCTTCCAAGTCCAGGACCACCCCGCGGTACTCGTGGTAGCCGATGTTCAGAAAGCGCATGGAGGTCTGGTTGATCGGCAACAAGCCGCAATCCAGCGAAGACACCGCCATGCCTGGCCAGGTATGCGTGTGAATGACGCAATCGACCTCCGGTCGGGCGGCGTGAATGGCGCTGTGAATCACAAACCCCGCGCGGTTTACGCCGTAGCCGAACGCGCCGAAGTCGGGTGAAGAAATGATGTTGCCATCGTGATCGATCTTGAGCAGGCTGGAGGCCGTAATCTCTTCATAGAGCAGCCCGTAGGCATTGATGAGAAACGTGCCGTCCTCGCCCGGTACCCGCAGCGAGATATGGTTGGCGATCATGTCGGACATGCCGTAATGGGCGATGAGCCGATAACAGGCGGCGAGGTCGACACGGGCCTTCCACTCCTCCGCAGAGCAGTGATCCTTCATGGACGGGATATCGAGTTCAGGAATGATGGACATGGTTGGTGCTGCGCCTACAAATAAGGAACATGACCAACGATGATACGGATGCGCAAAACGTCAGACGTGAAAAGAAATCAACGCTGCGTTTTTAGCGAGCCGGCCTCGGCATGGGATGCGAAACGGCGCCGGCGGACTGATTGCCCTCGCGGCTAGGCTTGTCCGTCCGCCGACTGCGCGACGAAAAACTCAAACAGGCTGCGGCTCGATTCGCGCAGCGTTTCCCGATCGCGCACACAAAGATAGAACTGGCGATGCGCCCAATCGTCGAGCAACGCCACCTTCGCCAGGCCGAGTTGTGACGTATAGGTGTCGGCTATGCCCTCCGGCATGATGCCGATGCCCAGACCCTCGCGGATCATCCTGCAGCGCGCCTCGTAATTGGACACCTGGATCTTCACGTTGAGCGGACCTGTCAGGCTGTGCCCCGCCAGTTCCATGAAATCCTCGAAAGAATGCCGCGGAAAATATCCCAAGAAATCGAACTCCCGCGCCTGGTCCAGGTAAACCGCCTCGTGGCGCTGGAGTGGATGGCCGTTAGGAACGACGAGCACCACTCGATCCCGGTGATAAGGCAGTGAGTACACACCCGGCGCCGGTCCCAGGGCGTGATAGATCCCAATGTCCAGGTTCTTCTCGACGATCAGGCGGGGAATCTCGCTGCTATAGGCTTCCAGCAGATCGACACGCACGCGCTGCGACTGCGTTGCCTGATAACGTTTCAGTTCTGTGGGTAGAAAAAGGATGATGGCCGACCGATTGGCGGCTAATTGTATCTTCGGGCTGCCGTCGCCCGCGTAGTCCTCCACGAAGGATGACAGTCCCGACACCTGCCCCAGTATGGCTTTGGCGCGGTGATAGAGCGCCGAGCCCGCCGCTGTGGGCACCACGCCCCGGTTATGGCGCTGCAGCACGGCGATGCCTAAATTACGCTCGAGTTCCGTGATGCGCTTACTGACGGCCGACGTGACGAGCCCCTCGCGCTCAGCAGCACGGGCGAGACTGCGTTCCTCGATGGCCGCGACGAGCGTCCTTAGTGCGTCAAGATCGATGTTCAATGCAAAGAGGGACTGTCAGGGGTGGGTCTGGCAGTATAGCGAGACTCTTAACCCCTGCAATCCCTCTTACTCAATCCGTAACGATTGCTTCCGTAACGATTGCCCCGATTAATCCAGCACGATGTCCAGCTCGGTCACCACGGCGTTCCACTTCTTGGTTTCAGCCGCGACAAATTCAGCGAATTCTTCGGAAGTTCCGCCGACCGGTGCAGCACCTTCATTGGTCAGACGCTGCTTGATGTTTGGCGATTCGAGCACTTTGTTGATGTCGGCATTGATCTTGTCGATGATCTCCTTCGGCGTGCCCTTGGGCGCGAAATAGCCGAACCAGGAGCCCAACGCGAACTCGGGCAAGCCAGCCTCCGCAACCGTTGGCAGATCCGGCAAAACGGCCGAGCGCTCGCGGGTCGTCACCGCGATAGGCGTGAGCGTGCCCGCGCGAAGATGCCCCATGACGGACGGCATGGTCGCGAACATGAAGTCGACGCGTCCCCCGATCAGGTCGTTCAGCGCATCGGCGCCCTTGTAGGGGATATGTGTGAAGTCGATCTTGGCTTGCCGCCCGAAGGTCTCGCACGACAGGTGAGCCGCCGTACCTACTCCGGTGGAAGCGCAGTTCACACCGCCGGGACGATTCTTAGAAGCTTCGATCAAATCCTGCACCGACTTGATGCCGCTCTTCGGATTCACGACCAGCACGTTCGGGACGTCGGCGACGAGAACGATGGGCTCCAGGTCGGTCTGGGGATTGAATTTCAGACGACGGAAGAGCGAGGGATTGACCGAAATCGGGCCAATGGAGTTGATCAGAATGGTGTAGCCATCGGGCGCCGAATTCACGACGACCTGCGTGCCGATATTGCCGGCACCGCCGGGCTTGTTCTCTACGACGACGCTTTGACCCCACATCTGGCTGAGGGCGTTGCCAATCTCACGCGCCAGAATATCGGTAGTGCCACCGGCGGAGAACGCCACGACCGTGGTGACGGGTTTGGTGGGCCAGTTCGTAGCGGCGCCGGCAGCGCCGCCAAGCAAAGTCGTACCGGCAATAGCCGCGCAAAGGACACGCAAACAGCGGCCAATACGTGTTGTCGCCCTGTTAGTCGCCATGAGTTGTCTCCGTAATTATTGAAATTTGAAGATAAATTCTAGGAGAACAAACTGGGCCAGCCTTGAAATCCGGGAAACGCAACCTTTCTTCCCACGAACCGATAGATCATGGGACGGCCCGGGCGTGAAGGCGTGCTTTCAGCGGGAAAAATAACGCAATTATTTGGCGCGACGCTCGGAGATGCGCACGATCACGTAGGCGATGAGCGCAAACAGGAAGACCACCAGGTACATCCACGCCATGCTCTGCAGGCATTCAATGACGGTTCGATAGATTTCCAGCGTCCAGCGCTCCGCGGTCAGCGCCAGCGGCTCGATCGCGCCTTCCGGGGCCCGGTCGGGCTGAATATAGCGTTCGAGCGAATAAATGCGCACGCCGCCCGATACGCCCACCACCAGCGCCGCGAAGGTGATGTAGCGGTGCCATGCTGCGCTAATGCGGTCATCGATGATGCGTTCCAGAATGGACCGCACCGGGCGACTGAAAGCCTTTACAACCGCCACCGACACCACCAGTGCCACGGCGAACGTGGCGAACAACAACGAAAAAAACATGCAGGGGCTCCCGATTTCGCGTGGTGTCCACGCCGCCCGAATGGGCTAAAGCTGCTTATTAACCCATCGGCGGCGAGCGCACAACCCAATCGACGAGCGCCCCTCCCTATAATCGGGGTTTTAACCGCAGGCGTCCCTTCCATGACAGCAGACAATCCGCAACGCCCCGAGATCATCGAAGCACAGGTTATCCAACCAGCCGACAATGAAGCCCTGAAATCGATGAGGACCTACAGCATGATCGTGTACGGCCTGTACACGCTCGGCCTGTTCCTCGGCGGGTTGCCGACGCTGGTGGGTCTGATCATGGCCTATGTGAAGCGCAACGACTTCACCGGCACCATCTACCGCGAACACATGGGCCTGTTGATCCGTACGTTCTGGTATTCGCTGCTCTTTTCCTTCATCGGCGCCATCCTGACCTGGCTGTACATCGGCTTCGTCATACTGTTCGCGGTCGGCGTCTGGTACGTCTATCGCCTGGTGCGCGGCTTCGTACGCATGCACGACGGCAAGGGTGTCTGGTAGACCTCTTTAGGCGCCAGCCAGACGCCTACTGGGCAGTCTGCCTGGCGCCCCGGCTGCGATCACTCGCGGTTGAATTTCAGCAGACGGCCTTTGTAGGGTTCGCCTCCCTCTTCCGCGGGCTCGTCGATGCGCTCCTGTTCCACGAGCCCGAATCCATAGGACGCCATCTCGCGGACGAAAGCAGGGCGATGGCCGCGATCCGGGTCGATGATCCACACCTCGGCAGAAGACGCCGCGTGATCATCGATGAAGTCCGCCAACGCTTTCGGGGCATCGCGGTCATACAGCAGGTCGCTGCCCAATATCAGGTCGTAGCGGGCCGACAAAGGTTCCGCGCCGGTGTCGGAGATACAGGCTTCCAGCGGCTCGCCCCATTGTCCATAGCGATACTTGACCGTAGACACGTTGTTTAGTCGCGCATTCGTTTCGAGAAAGGTGCGCGCAAGGGGGTGCCTGTCACTGGCCGTAATACGGGCCCCGCGTCGCCGGCCGACCAGGGTCGGTACGGCCAGCCCACAACCGATTTCCAGAATGCGTTCATCCGGCCGCACCGGACGTTGCTGAAGTCGTTGCGCCATGTGCAGGCTGGAGGGCCACAGAAGCCCGAACAGAGGCCAGGAGGCAGAACAGATACCGAGGCGCTTGGCCGCGCCGGTTGGATCATGATATTGCTGGCGGTCGAGCAACGACCGGATCCATAGATCTTCACCGCCGGGAATCGCGACACGTTGCATGCGCGTTTCGTACCCGCGGCTGACGAGAGAGGTCACGTCGGAAAAAATCCTTAAAAAACAATAACTTTTTCAGTATGGCCCAGATACGAAACAAAGGCCAATCCATCTATGCGAACCCTCTTAATTACTTCTAGCTATATACAAGTGTGAAACACTTCGTCGCGTTTTATCGGGTCGATTGTTAAGGTGTGAAGCTTCCTATTCCTTCCCCGTAACGAGTCGCATGAAACGGTCCAACCGCAACCTTCTGTCATCCCTCCTGCCGGCCGCACGGCGCATCGCATTCGGCGCCGGGTTGGCGCTGGCGAGCACCGCCGCGATGGCCGCCCAATGGCCGGAACGCGCCGTCACCATCATCATGGGCTTTCCCGCTGGTTCGGGCGTGGACGTCATCGCCCGCGGCATCCAGGGCCCTCTGGAGAAAGAACTCCAGGTCCCCGTCATCATTGATTACCGCTCCGGCGCAGGCGGCAATCTGGCCTCCTCCGCCGTGGCACGTGCCAATCCGGACGGCTACACCCTGCTTCTCGGTACAGCCGCCACTCATGGGATCAATCCCGCCGTCTACAAGGAACTGCCCTTCGACGTCGAAGAGGACTTCACGCCCATCGCCACGCTGGTGGATGTCTCCAACGTCCTGACGATCAACCCCAATGTGATCGACGTGAACACGGTGGAAGAATTCATCGCTGAAGTGAAGGCGAATCCCGGCAAGTATTACTTCGCCTCCACCGGCGTAGGCACGGGCACGCAGTTGGCATTTGAAGAGTTCAACGCCAAGGCCGGCCTCGACATGGTGCATGTGCCCTACAAGGGTGGTCCGGAAGCACTGCAATCCGTCGTCAAAGGTGAAACCTGCTGCATTTTCAACCAGGTGCAGACCGTACTGGGTCAGCACAAAGCCGGCACGGTGCGCTTGCTGGGCGTGTCCACCGCCAAGCGCGTGGATGTGGTCAAGGACATCCCGACGATCGCGGAAAAAGCTATCCCGGGCTTCGACAGCTACATCTGGTTTGGTCTGTTCGGACCCAAGGGCATGGATCCCGCTCTCGTCGAGCGCATTAACCAGGCTGTAGGCAAAGCGCTCACAGACCCCGAAGTGGAGAAGCGCTTCGTCTCCACCGGCAACACTATCCGGCTCTCCACCCCGGATGAATTCCGCCAGATCGTCAAGGACAACCGGACGAAATGGGCGGAAGTCGTGAAGGCCGCCGGCCTCACCCCGCAATAAATTCAAGCCGGCGGCGCTTGCCCCTAGTGGGCGGGCGTCCGCCGGTGCAATGCGAAGAATTGCCACATCAGCAGCGACGCATTGGGCCCCTTCTCGCTGCTGAACTTCACGCGCTCATCGCCGCCGCTCCAGGCGTGCCCAACTTCCTTCACGACGCACAGCCGCAGCACAACGCGCCGCCCTGACAGATAGTCTTCCCAGGTGTACTCGCGTGGCGTGCCGACCCCATACACACCCTTTTTTAGTGACATGGTCCCGTTCAGCGCGCTGAACTGTTCGGCCAGCTGGGTCGCGTTCGTCAACGACACCGCCCGGTCACGCGCCCCATGCACAATGAGAGCGGGCCGCGGCAATGCCGCCGGCTCAGAGGCTTGCAGTGGAGCCAATAGCGATAGGGGATCGCGCTCGCTGCCCTTGCGCATCACCTGCAAGCCACTGGTGCCATTCCGTGCCGCTCCCAGGACGACACCAGAATGCATCGCTACCGCTGCAAAGATCTGTGGATGCCGCAGCATCGTCAGTCCCGCCATCCCCGCGCCCGCGGACAGTCCGGCAATATAGACGCGTGTCGCATCCAGCCGGTGCTTGCTTACCAGCGTGGCTGCAAGGTCGGCAATCGCGTCGGCTTCCGCCAACCCGTGACCCTCGTCCGGCTGGAACCAGCGCCAGCAGCGTAGGGCGTGAACGCGCTTGACCTGCTGCGGGTACGCCACGACAAAGCCTTTACGATCCGCCAGTTGATTCATGCGTGAGCCGGCTGCGATGTCGGCGGCCGTCTGCTGGCAGCCATGCAGCATGATGACCAGTGGCCGACCCGCGATCGCCCACTCAGCAGGCCGATACAAGGCGTACGTGAGCCGCCCCAATAGTTCGCTGCGCGAAGGTGCCGTCTTGTGTATGAAATTCTGCCAACGACCTTTGCCACCGCCCGGGGGCGTCTGGGCGCGGGGCTTGGCAGGCGCCGCCCCTGCCGGGCGCCCGGGCCGCTTCACTGCCTTCTTGCGCGTTATCTTTCTTGGCTTGCCGGCGGGGATGCCGATACGCTGCAGTGCTTGGCGCTGCATTCGGGTCGCCCTCTTGAACGTGGAGAAGAATAGGTCGCTCAGTTTTCTCGCCATACTTGCGCTTTAGCGGCACGTTACTGGCTGCGCAGTGCCGTCACTTATCCTTTGTTCAAGGAGCTTTCGAATGATCAGCAAGAACACCGTATGTCTCTGGTACGACGGTACGGCGCTGGATGCCGCCAGCTTCTATGCCGAGACCTTCCCGGATAGCAGCGTGGACGCCGTGTTTCGCGCCCCGGCGGATTTTCCTTCCGGCAAAGAGGGGGACGTGCTGACCGTGCAGTTCACGGTAATGCAATTGCCCTGCCTAGGTTTGAACGGCGGGCCGATCTTCCAGCACAACGAAGCCTTTTCCTTCCAGGTCGCCACTGACGACCAGGCCGAGACGGATCGATACTGGAATGCAATCGTCGACAACGGCGGCCAGGAAAGCGCCTGCGGCTGGTGCAAGGACAAATGGGGCGTCTCATGGCAGATCACACCCCGTGTGCTGACCGAGGCAATCGCGGACTCGGACCGCGCTGCGGCACGACGCGCCTTTGAAGCCATGCTGACGATGACGAAGATAGACGTCGCGAAGATCGAAGCCGCTTGGCGCGGTAGAGGTTGACTGCCTCCGGTCAGGGGAAGAATTGACCGCTACACCTGACTTACTGCAAAAGTTCGGCGTGCTGCGTGCAGGCTTCCCGCACTATGTCGGACAGCCCGCTGCCCTGCCCGGCGGCAAGGTGCAGCCGAAGCTGTTCGCGCATGCGGGGTTCCCAAAATTTCTTGATATGCAGCGCAATATCCTTCAGCGCCTGAGTACGGTCAGGCATCGGCTCGAAGAACGCGCCGATCTGATTGGCCATGCGCACCAAAGTCTCGGTATTCATCGGGTATCACTCATCCTGCGGTCGCCGAACGCAGCAGTTCGTCCTGGCGCTTACGGAATTCGGAATTCTGGGCCTGCCAATCCGAAGGCTGTTCCGCCAGGCTCACCTGTACCGCCGTGACCTTGTATTCGGGGCAGTTGGTAGCCCAATCTGAATTGTCCGTGGTGATGACGTTGGCGCCGGACTCCGGAAAGTGGAACGTCGTATACACCACGCCCGGCTGCATGCGCTCGCTGACCCGGGCCCGCAACACAGTGGACCCCGCTCGACTCTGCACGCATACCTGCTCGCCATCGCGTATGCCCCGGTCTTCCGCGTCCACCGGATGGATCTCTAGGACGTCTTCGGCATGCCACAAGTTGTTCGGCGTGCGGCGGGTCTGCGCGCCCACGTTGTACTGCGAGAGAATGCGCCCGGTGGTCAACAGCAAGGGGAAGCGCGGCGTGACTTTCTCGTCGGTCGGCACGTAGGCGGTGATCAGGAAACGGCCCTTGCCGCGCGCGAAAGTATCGACGTGCATGATCTCAACGCCCGCCTCCGGCGTATCCTCGTTGCAGGGCCATTGCACGCTGCCGTACCGATCAATGCGCTCGAACGACACGCCACGGAAGGAAGGCGTAAGCGACGCGATCTCGTCCATGATCTCGGACGGATGCTGATACTGCATGGGCACGCCCAGGGCATTGGCCAGCATCTGCGTTACTTCCCAATCGGCATATCCGCCCAAGGGCGCCATGACCTTGCGCACCCGCGACAAGCGTCGCTCCGCATTCGTGAACGTGCCGTCCTTTTCAAGGAAAGAGGAACCCGGCAGGAACACGTGCGCATACCGAGCCGTCTCGTTCAGGAAAATATCCTGCACGATCACGCATTCCATGGCCATCAAGGCCTTCGCGACGTGTTGTGAGTTAGGGTCGGACTGCACAAGGTCTTCGCCCTGGCAGTACAGGCCCCGGAAACTGCCCGCAATGGCCGCGTCAAACATGTTGGGCAGGCGCAGACCCGGCTCGGGATCCAGTCGAACACCCCAGGCCGCCTCGAACTGGCCACGCACCGTGCTGTCCGAAATATGGCGATAACCCGGCAACTCGTGCGGGAAGGATCCCATGTCGCAGGACCCTTGTACATTGTTCTGGCCGCGTAAGGGATTCACGCCCACGCCTTCCCGCCCAATGTTGCCAGTAAGCATGGCCAGATTCGCAATCGCCATCACCGCGGTGGAGCCCTGCGCATGCTCGGTCACGCCTAGGCCATAGTAGATGGCAGAATTGGGACGTGGCCCCCCCTGCTTGGCGGCAGGCGCTTGACCATTGCCGGTGGCATAGAGTCTGGCGGCCGCACGCAGCTCGGCGGCGGGCACGCCCGTGGCCGACTCGGTGGCCTCCGGTGCGTTCTCCGGCTTGCGTATGAAGTCCATCCAGTCCGAGAAACTCTTTTCGTCGCAGCGCTCACGAATAAACGCTACGTCGTGCAGCGACTCCGTGACGATGACGTGAGCCATTGCGTTGAGCACTGCCACGTTGGTGCCCGGCCGCAACGCGAGGTGATAGTCGGCCCGCACATGAGGCGAATCGACCAGATCAATGCGGCGCGGATCGATGACGATCAGCTTCGCGCCCTCGCGCAGGCGCCGCTTCATGCGCGAACCGAAGACCGGATGCGCGTCGGTGGGATTCGCGCCGATCACCAGGATCACGTCGGTCTTGTCGATAGAACGGAACGTTTGCGTGCCTGCGGAGGTACCGAAAGTCTGGCCCAGGCCATAGCCGGTGGGCGAGTGGCACACGCGCGCACATGTATCCACATTGTTGTTGGAGAAACCCGCGCGAACCAGCTTCTGCACCAGATAGGTTTCTTCGTTGGTACAACGTGAAGACGTAATACCGCCGACGGCTCCCCTGCCGTACTTCGCCTGTATCCGGCGGATCTCGCTTGCCGCACGGGTGATCGCTTCTTCCCAGCTCACCTCGCGCCACGGGTCATTGATGGACTCACGTATCATCGGTTTGGTGATGCGGTCCTTGTGGGTGGCGTAGCCCCAGGCGAAGCGTCCCTTGACGCAGGAGTGGCCTTCGTTAGCCTTGCCGTCCTTCCACGGAATCATGCGGATCACCTGGTCGCCCTTCATCTCCGCCTTGAATCCACAGCCCACGCCGCAGTAGGCACAAGTCGTGATCACCGAGTGTTCCGGCCGGCCCATCTCGATGATGCTTTTTTCCTGCAAGGACGAAGTCGGGCAGGCCTGCACGCAGGCGCCACAGGAGACACAATCGCTTTCCAGGAAAGATGCCCCCTGCCCGGCCGTGACCTGGGAATCGAAGCCCTTGCCCGAGATGGTGAGAGCAAACGTACCCTGCACCTCTTCGCAGGCGCGCACGCAACGACTGCACACAATGCACTTGGACGGATCGAAAGTGAAATAGGGGTTAGATTCATCGCAAGGCAGGCTCAGGTGGTTGGCGCCGCCCTGCCCGTAGCGCACGTTACGCAAGCCCACCACCCCTGCCATGTCCTGAAGCTCGCAGTCGCCATTGGCCGGACAGGTCAGGCAGTCCAGCGGATGGTCTGATATATACAGCTCCATGACGCCCCGGCGCAGCTTGCCCAGTCGTTCATTTTCGGTCTGGACCACCATGCCGGCTTCAACGGGTGTCGTACAGGACGCCGGGTAGCCGCGCCGCCCTTCGATCTGCACCAGGCACAGGCGACAGGAACCGAAAGCCTCGAGGGTGTCCGTGGCGCACAACTTGGGAATATTGATGCCGGCCGCGGCGGCCGCGCGCATCACCGAGCTGCCTTCGGGCACACTGACGGCGACGCCGTCGATGGTCAGAGTGACGAGGTTTTCGGACTGCCGCGCGGGCGTGCCGTAGTCTCGTTCGCGAGTGATGACGGTTTCAAGCATGTTCAGTCCCGCAAAATCAGTGAGCCGACGCAGCGGCCGGCGTGGCGACGCCGAAGTCTTCGGAGAAATGCTCAAGGGCGGAAAGCACCGGATACGGCGCCATGCCGCCCAATGCACACAAGGAGCCCGCCATCATGGTGTCGCACAGGTCGCGCAGCAGTTCGACCTGTTGTTCTGCGGCAGGCCCCCCGGCGCCTATCTTGTCCAGGGTTTCCACGCCTCGGATGGAGCCAATCCGGCACGGCGTGCACTTGCCGCAGGATTCAACGGCACAGAACTCCATGGCGTACCGGGCCATGGCACGCATATCGACGCCGTCGTTGAACGCCACAATACCGCCGTGCCCCAGCATGGCGGACGCCGCCGCATAGGCTTCGTAATCCAGCGGCATATCCCACTGCGATTCCGGCAGGTATGCGCCCAGTGGCCCGCCCACTTGTACCGCGCGCAAGCTACGCCCGGACGAACTGCCGCCGCCAAAGTCATACAGCAGTTCGCGCAGCGTGACACCGAAGGCTTTTTCCACCAAGCCGCCCTGCTTCAAATCACCGGCCAATTGGAAAGCCTGTGTCCCGCGTGAGCGTCCCACGCCAAAGTCGCGGTAAGCGGCCGCTCCATGAGCCAGTATGTAGGGCACCGCGGCCAGGGACAGCACATTGTTCACGACCGTGGGCTCGCCGAACAGACCCTGCAGCGCGGGCAGTGGCGGCTTGGCCCGCACCACGCCCCGCCTGCCTTCCAGGCTTTCCAATAAAGAGGTTTCTTCACCGCAGATATAAGCTCCGGCCCCTACCCTTACCTCCAGGTAGAAGCTGCGCCCGCTACCAAGAATATCGTTCCCAAGGTAACCGGCTGCCGTCGCGCGTTCGATGGCAGCATCCAGGGCTGCGATGGCATGCGGATATTCGGAACGTACGTACACGTAGCCCTGCGTGGCGCCCACCGCCAGCCCGGCGATGATCATGCCTTCGATCAGCAAATAAGGATCGCCCTCCATGAGCATGCGGTCGGCAAACGTGCCTGAATCGCCTTCGTCGGCGTTGCACACCACATACTTGGATGCGCCCGGCGCGTCCAGCACCGTCTTCCATTTGATACCGGTTGGGAACGCCGCGCCGCCACGTCCGCGCAGGCCCGATTGCGTCACTTCGTCGACGATGTCCTGGGGTAACAAGCCGATCGCACGCCGCAGGCCGGTCCATCCGTCATGTGCAGCGTAATCATCCAGCGAGATGGGGTCGGTGATACCCACGCGCGCAAAGGTGAGACGTTCCTGTTTGCGCAGCCAGGGCAGATCATCGGTTCTTCCGTGGCTCAGAGGGTGGCTTCCGCCTCGCAACATGTCGGAATCGAAAAGCCCAGATACGTCCTCAGGCCGTACCGGCCCGTAAGCGACGCGGCCCTCTGCCGTCGCCACCTCCACCAGTGGCTCCAGCCACAACATGCCGCGGGAACCATTACGCACCAGCCGGACCGACAACCCCCTCGCTTGCGCTTCGGCAGCGATACGGCGAGCGACCTCGTCGGCGCCGGCCGCCAATGCCGCCGCATCGCGCGGCACATAGACCGTGATGAGCTCGGTGTGATTCTGAACCGCTGTGGATATGGCCGGCTGTTGCGCCGGCTGACTACAGGAGGAGGAGTGTTCGGCCCCGGATATCGTCTGGATCAACGTATCCAGACGCTCAGGATTCATGTGTGCATGCGGCGCGCCATCGAGCATCACCGCCGGCCCCTGGGCGCACAGGCCCAGGCAATACACAGGCTCCAGCGTCACCGAGCCATCGGCGGTCGCGGACCCGAGCGCACACCCCAGGCGCTGCTCGGCGTGCTGCGCCAATGTTGTGCCGCCGCGGGCCTGACAGGCTTCCGCCCGACACACCTTCAGCGTATGGCGGCTGGGCGGGGTCTGCCGGAAGTCCGGGTAGAAGGTGATGACACCATGCACTTCCGCACGGGACACATTGAAGGCATCGGCAATGAACGGCACCAGCTCGGGCGGGATATACCCGTGTGCTTCCTGCACGTCGTGCAGCGCCGGCAGCAGGCCGCCCGCTTGAGCGGCACGCCGACGAATGATTTCATGCAAATGCACCGCGTCTTGCGCTTCAGTGCTCGGATCCTTCATGTACGTCACCCCGGGGCAGACACCTGACAAGAATGACGTTAGCTTACCCCCCGTGCGAAGGGAGTGCTACCGGAAAGCCCTTATGTGCGGGCCGGCGCATGCCTTAACCTGCCCCAGCGCATCCCTTATTTGCCGGCGGCGCGTGCTTAAGTCGCGCTTACTGCTTGAGCCGCGCTACTTAAGCC
>DATGNX010000069.1:0-22680 GCA_035306485.1 Burkholderiaceae bacterium | reverse complement strand
CCGCCCACCATGACCAGGCCCAGCGGCTGGCGCAACTCGGCGCCCGACCCCGTGGCGAACATAAGCGGCAAGGCGCTGAACAGCGCCGCCAGCGTCGTCATGAGAATGGGCCGGAAACGCAGCAAGGCGGCCTCGTGGATGGCCGACTGCGGATCCAGGCCGCGCTCGCGCTCGGCGTCCAGGGCAAAGTCGATCATCATGATGGCGTTCTTCTTCACGATGCCGATCAGGAGGATGATCCCGATCACCCCGATCATGTCCAGATGCGTGCCGGCCAACAGCAGCGCCAACAAGGCGCCCACCGCCGCCGAGGGCAGCGTCGAGAGGATGGTGACCGGATGAATGTAGCTCTCGTACAGAATGCCCAGCACGATATACATCGTCACCACGGCGGCCAGGATCAGCCATAGCGTGCTGGAGAGCGAGGCCTGGAACGCGCGCGCGGCCCCCTGGAAGGTGAGTTCGGCCGACAGCGGCATCTCCAGCCCGGCTTGCACCGCGCGGATCGCTTCGACCGCGTCAGACAGCGCCACGCCTGGCGCGGTGTTGAAGGATATGGTGGCCGCCGGGAACTGTCCCAGACGCTCGATCGACAGGAGGGTGCTGTCCTGTTCGATCCGTGCGAAGGCGCTCAGCGGGATCGGCGTGTCTGCGCTGCCCCTGACGTGAATGCGCGTGAGCGCCGACGGATCCTGGCGATATTCCGGCGCCACTTCCAGCACGATGCGGTATTGCGCGGATTGCGTGAAGATCGTGGACACCAGGCGCTGCCCGAAGGCGTCGTACAGCGCGTCGTCCACCGTGGCGTTGCTCACCCCCAGACGCGCTGCCGCATCGCGGTCGATGCGGACAATGGTTTCGCGCCCGTTGGGCTGCAGGTCGCTCGCCACCGACGCCAGCTCGGACGTAGCCGCCAGGGCGTCAACGAGCTTTGGCGTCCACTCCAGCAACACATCGTGATCCGGATCGGACAGCGTCATCTGATACTGATTACGGCTGATGCGGTCGTCCACGGTGAGGTCCTGCACCGGCTGCATGAATAGTTCGATGTCAGGCAGATCGGCCAGTTTCTCCTGCAGGCGCTGGATTACCTCGCTCGCGGTGCTGCTACGCGCTTCCAAGGGTACCAATGCTATCTGCATGCGCCCCGTGTTCAGCGTGGCGTTCGTGCCGTCAATGCCGGTGAACGAGGTCACCGTATCGACATCGGGATCCTGCAAAATGCGTTCGGCCGCCATGCGCTGGCGCGCGGCCATCGACGCAAAGGACACGTCTTGCGGGCCTTGGCTGATTGCCTGGATCAGGCCGGTATCCTGCTGCGGAAAAAAGCCCTTGGGAACGGCCACATAGAGCAGCCCCGTGACGGCGAGTGTGGCTACGGCCACAATGAGGGTCAAGCGTTGGCGCGCCAGCACCCAGTGCAGGCCGCGATCGTACGATGCAATCAATGCATCCATCCAACGCGCCGACGCCCGCTGGAACCTGCCTTGAACCATCTCGGACTCCGGGCGCAACATGCGCGCGCACATCATGGGCGTCAGCGTCAGCGAAATCACCAGCGACAGCAGGATCGCCACAGCCAGCGTGACGGCGAATTCCCGGAACAGGCGTCCGATCACATCGCTCATGAACAGCAGGGGAATGAGCACCGCGATGAGCGACACGGTGAGCGAGACCAACGTGAAACCGATCTGCCGGGCGCCCTTCAGAGCCGCCTGCAGCGGCGATTCGCCCTCTTCGATGTGCCGGGCGATGTTCTCGATCATCACGATGGCGTCATCGACCACGAAGCCGGTCGCGATGGTCAGCGCCATGAGCGTGAGCGTGTTCACACTGAAGCCGCTCAGATACATGATGCCGAATGTGCCCACCAGCGAGAGCGGCACCACCACGCTGGGGATGAAGGTCGCCTTCCAACTGCGCAGGAACACGAAGGTCACCAGCACCACGAGGCCGATCGCCAGCATCATTTCCGTCTGCACATGGCGGATGGCTTCGCGTATGGTCTCCGTGCGGTCTGCCGCGATGGCCAGTTCGATCCCCACGGGCAACGACGCCTGCAAGCTGGGCATCATGGCCTTCACGCGATCCACCACCTGCACCACGTTGGCGCCCGGCTGGCGCTGAATATTCAACAGGATCGCAGGCGTGGTGCCGATCCATGCCGCCTGCCGCACGTTCTCGGCGTCGCGAACGGCCGTCGCGACATCGCGCAGCCGCAAGACCGATCCATTATCGTGGGCCAGGATGAGATTCTCGTAATCCTCCACCGTACGCAGTTGATCGTTGGCGTCGATGGTGGTCGAGCGCTCAGGGCCGTCAAGATTACCCTTGGGCTGGTTGACGTTGGCTTCGTTGATCGCCGCGCGCACATCGGCCAGTGTCAGGCCGCGTGCCGCGAGCGCCGCCGCATTGGCCTGGATGCGAACCGCCGGGCGTTGCCCACCCGCGATGCTGACCATGCCTACACCGGAGATCTGCGACAGCTTCTGCGCCACCCGCACATCGATCAGGTCGCGCACCTGATGCAGCGGCAAGGTCGGCGACGTCACGGCCAGCGTGACTACAGGGGTATCGGCGGGGTTCACCTTGTTGTAGATCGGTGGCGCCGGCAAGTCATTGGGCAACAGATTGGAGGCTGCGTTGATCGCGGCTTGTACCTCCTGCTCGGCAACATCCAGCTCCAGATCCAGATCGAACTGCAAAGTGATGACCGACGAGCCGCCCGAGCTGGACGAGGTCATCTGTGTCAGACCTGCCATCTGACCCAACTCGCGCTCCAGCGGCGAGGTCACAAGCGCTGTCATCACATCGGGGCTGGCGCCGGGGTACAGCGTGGTGACTTGGATGGTGGGGTAATCCACCTGCGGCAACGCCGAAACGGGCAGCAAACGGTACGCAAGTACGCCCGACAACAGCAATGCGATCATGGCCAGCGTCGTGGCCACGGGCCGCAGGATGAAGATGCGCGACAAATTCACCCGTGCACCCTCAATGTGCCGCGGCGGCTGCACCGCGGCGACCGCCACCTTCGCCGTTGGAGCGCGCGGCCTGGCGGGCCGCGACCTCCTGTCCGTCGATGCTCACCACATCCACCAGGCCGCCGTCGCGCAAGCGGTCGGTGCCTTCCACCACCACCCGCTGGCCGGCTTCCAGGCCTTCCACCACGGCGGTGAGGGCGCCGTCGACTCGGCCCGTCACGATACGCTGGATATGCGCCTTGCCCTCGTCGTCCACGCGATAAACAAAGCTGCCGATGGACCCGACTTGCACCGCTGCGGTGGGCACCGCCAACGCCTCCTGGCGTGACACCAGCAAGATCACATTCACGAACTGGTTGGGAAACAACCGGCCGTCTTCATTGGCGAAACGGGCCTTGAGCCGCAAGGTGCCGGTCGCTACGTCGATCTGGTTGTCCAGCGACATGAGTTCGCCTCGCGCAAGTTCCTGCACATCGTTCTGGTCGCGCAGCACCACCTCCAGCTTGCGGCCTTCCCGTAGTTGTTCGAGCACGTCGGCCACATCGGCCTGCGGCAGCGTGAATTCCACGGAGATCGGTTGGGTCTGGGTGATGGTCACCAGGCCGTCTGCGTCGGAAGCGGAAACAAAATTGCCCTGGTCCACCTTGCGCAAGCCCAGGCGACCCGAAATCGGGGCGACGATGCGGGTATAGCTCAGCTGCAGGCCGGCACTGTCCACTGCCGCTTGATCGCTCACGCGCGTTCCTTCCAGCTGTTTCACCAGCGCTTCCTGCTGCTCGACCTGCTGACGCGCAATGGAGTTCTGCCGTTGCAGCAAGCGGTAGCGCTCAAGATCGCGGCGGGCGCTCTCCAGTTGCGCGGCGTTCTGTTGCTGCTGCCCCAGCGCCTGGTCCAATGCCACCTGATATTCACGCGGGTCGATCAGTGCGAGCGGTTCGCCGGCCTCGACCATCTGGCCTTCCTCGAAGTACAGCTGCATGAGTTCACCCGCCACCCGGCTACGAACCACGACGGTATTGAAAGCGGTCACCGTACCGATCGCACGCAGCGAATGCTGCAGGGTTTCCTGACGAGCGGTCGCCACGCGCACGGGTACCGGCAGATTGCGGAAAGCAGCGGGACCGAAACCGCTCATCGCGGCCGGCGACGACGCCGGCCCACCACTGCCCCGGACACCGAAATACCAATAGGCGGCTGCGCCTACTGCACAAAGGATAACCAGCCAACCCAGAAGACGCGCCCGACGTGAACGCGGCGACGTCGGATCTTGTAGAAACATGCACTTACCTCGGCTTGCGACGACAGCCGCCATTGTCGCGCATCATTGCGCCGGCAAGCAGCCTCCGCGTAGGCCGATGAAACGGAACGCAACAGTAATTTGCACGTTTAGCGGCTGAAGAAGCCGGGTAAGGGCTCAAGCACCCTGAGAAGCGTCAGACGTGACAGCAGGCCAGCTTGAATGACGTATCGACACCTACCGGATGCGGCTTGAGGTCCGGCCCCTGGGCAGCGAAGCGCACCCAGATCACGTACTTATTGGCACTCATTTCCGGAAAGACCCGCAGCGACGGATCGATCCAGACCCGCAGCAGATGGTAGATCTTGCCGGAGAGCATTTCCTGATAGGCGCCGTCGCGCGCCACGATTTCACGTACATCGCCGGCGTCGCGAAGCATGCGGAGAATAAGGGCCAGCCCGCGATACAAGGGCATGAAAGGGCTCACCCATTCTTTGAGGTCCCGGCTACGTTCCTCGTGAGAGCGGAGCTGCCACGAGAAGAAAGACGGCATGTCGACTGGCGAGGAACCGCCAGGCACGGCAAGGCGGCCCCGCAGGCTGGCAAGCCATTCGTTATCGCGCAGATGCTGGCCGATGCGGCCCTGCGCGCTCAGATCGGCGTTGACGGTCTGGATTTCGTCGAGCATGGCGTTCAACCGGGATGCATCCACGCCGGGATGTTCGCGCAAGGCGGCCAGCGAGGCGCGCTGGCGTTCGAGATCCTGCACGATGGCGCCCCGCAGGTCGGTGCGTTCCGAGATGTCGAGCAGCTCGAACAGCGTGGCCATGGATATCTGGTGGTGGCGAACGTCTTCGCCCTTCGCGAAGAAGAACAGACGGTCAAACAGATGTTCGACACGCAAAAGGGAACGGATTCGTTCGTTGCACGGATATTCGTAGAGAATCACGCGACCTACAACCTTTACAGAATCTTCTACCCGTGAGCGGCTTTCGGCTCCGTAGGATCAGGGCCGGGTACCGCGATCACGAAATAGGGGAAGTTGCTGGTGGCTGCTGCGCCTGCATGTACCAGCTTTCATGCAACGCCCGGACATTGAGTTCCAGTTCTTCGATCGAGGTGTCCTTGCCGTTACGCACGATATCGTGCGCGGCGGCGAGACGATCCTCCCGGGATGCCTGTGCTGACATGATACGCTCAATAGCCTCTCGCGTCAGCCCGCTGCGGGCCTGCACCCGCGCCACCTGCGTCTCGGGATCGCAGTCCACCACGCAGATTCGATCAACGCGGTCGCGCCAGCGCCCGGACTCCACCAGCAGCGGCACCACGAACACCACGTAGCACCCCTTTGCCGCCCGCGCCCGAGACTGCGCCTCTTCGCCAATCATGGGATGCAGAATCGCTTCCAGGCGGCGACGGGCTTCAGGACTTTGGAAGGCCAGTTCGCGCATCGCGGGCCGATCCAGCGCGCCGTTGGCGGCAATGACGTCCGGACCAAAGGCCTGACGGATCAGCGGAATCGCTGCACCGCCGGGCGCAGTCAGTTCGTGTGCGATGAGATCGGTATCGATCACGGCGGCGCCCCACGACGCCAGCATGTCCGCGACTTTGCTCTTTCCCGAGCCGATCCCACCGGTCAGGCCCACCTTGTACATGCCATCTTCCCCATCTAAAAAAGGAACTGTACAACAGGGTCTCCCACCAGCCCAAGGGCGCCGGCGCCGGCCAGAAAGGGCCCGAAAGCCAATGGGGCGCGCCATGAGCGTCCCCCCGCGCCCGAGACGGCAAACATCAGACCGGCCACACAGGCCGCCAGCAGCAGTATGGGCAGCGGCGCCCAACCCAGCCAGGCTCCCAGCGCGGCCACCAGCTTGACGTCGCCGCCACCCAGGCCCGCGCGACCACGCCAAAGCCGGAAGCCGACGTTCAGCCCGCACAGCAGCAAGTAGGCGGTGCCAGCGGCGATCGCGGCATCCTGCAACGTCGGCCCCAGGCCCGCCCATGCGAGCATCAGGCCCGCGCAGAGCAAGGGTAGCGTGAGCGCATCCGGGAGCAGTCCGGTGCGCGCGTCGATCAGCGCTAACAGAAGCAACACGCCGCAAGCCAACGCCCGGGCTGCAAATAGCATCGAGGGTTGCAACATGAAAGGCAGACATGCAAGCGCCAGAGCGACGGCGCAGCCGGCGGCCAGCCAGCGCGAGGGGCCCCCGCTGGGCTCGCCCGGCCGCCTGCGCAGGGCATCAGCTATCGCATGCGCTAAGGCCGTGACGTCGACGGTCGATCCAGCGTCGATACGTTGCGCATAGGCCGACGCAACCGCCGGACAGAACATACCGCCGGCCAGCGCCACGGGCAGCGCGAGCACCCCCCAGGTGATAGGCCCGCTCATGAACCTGCCCCAAAAAAGGACGGAAATGCGTAGAATGTCCGCACGCGCCTTCGATGGATATTCCCCATGCCCGCACACACTCCCGTTCACACCGCAAGCCTGCTCAAGACATTGGGGCTGCTTGCCCTGTCCGCCGTTATTGTGGGCTGCGCCCAGCCGCAGCAAAGCGCCGCCCTTTACGACACGACGCGCGAGAACACCCAGCGCGACGCCGAAAGCTATGCGATGGGCGGTGGCCCGCGCGCCGCATCGCAGATCCAGCTAGGCTTTGGCAGCACCGGCCCGGCCACCGTGGCCGAGCAAGCACCCACCGCGGATCAGGCGGAGGGTGCAGCGCCCGAAAGCGCCACCCTGCCGCGCCCGTTGGCCGAAGCCCGCAGCTTCCTGGGAACGGTTCCCTGCCCCGACGGCCTGTCCTGCGACGCCGCCCGGTTCATGGTCACATTGGCACCGAGCGGTGAATGGCGCTCACGCACCACCATGCTCGCAGGCAACGAAGCGCGCCAGACCCTTACCGAACAGGGGTGCTGGCACGTGATTGGGAACGAGCCGCTGCGCATTGCACTCATGCATATTCAGCAAGATACCGCCAAGGCGGATCTGGTTTTCGTGAACAACAACATGCTGCGTGTACTGACGCTCAATGGCGTGCAACCGATGCTGGAGCACAGCCTCACGCGTCAGCCCGACCTGGATCCGATCGACGAGCTGAAGGACCGCCCGGCATTGAGTTGCCAGTAGCGTTAGGCGTCAGAAAGGAATTGGCTACCGCGCCGGGCGTCAGTGGCCCGGCGATTCCGGCACAAAGAGCCGATGGGCGAGTTCAACCGCATTACGCACGCGCATTTTCTGGAAGATGCGTGCGCGGTGTGCTTCGATGGTGCGCTGTGAGACACCGAGTTCCGCCGCGATGATCTTGTTGGGCTTGCCCATGGCTACATAACCCATGACAACCCGCTCGCGTGGTGTAAGGACTGAGAAACGGGCATCGTCGAGCCCGAGCCGCCTGTGCATGGCCCCTCTCCTGGCTTCTGATTTGTCGGGGGCCCATTCTTGCATGCACCCCCAGGGGGGTCTGCTGTCACTTCTTGCGTGGGACGGAAAGCGCGCGACGTGCATCGACGCGGCCCCGATTACAGGGCCGCGCAGCCGTCAGCGATCGATTTCCAGATTGTCGATCAGACGGGTGCCGCCCAGCTTGGCAGCCGCCAGCACCACCAGCGGCTCGCCCGCGCGGACTTCTTCCACCGTGGGCGGCATGAGGTCGCTCCGACGGCGCACGCAGAAGTAATCCACCTTCCAGCCGTTGCGTTCCAGCTCGGCCACGCCCTCGCCTTCGAGTTCGGCCATGTCCACATGCCCGTCGCGCACGCGCTGGGACAATGTCGTGAGTTGTGCATAGAGGCGCGGCGCCTCGGCTCGCTCCGCCGGCGACAAGTAGACGTTGCGCGAAGAAAGCGCCAGGCCGTCTTGATCCCGCACGGTTTCGTGTGCCAGTACGTTCACCGGCAGCTGGAACTGGCGGCACATCGCGCGCACCACCATCAGCTGCTGATAGTCTTTCTTGCCGAAAACGGCCACCCGCGGTTGCACACAGGAAAAGAGCTTCATCACTACCGTGCTGACGCCATTGAAGAAGCCCGGCCGGAATTCGCCTTCGAGAATATCTCCCAACGCAGGCGGCGTCTGGATGCGATAGCTCTGCGGTTCCGGGTACATCTCGCGCTCATCCGGCGCGAACAGTACATAGACGTTGCGGTCGCGCTCCAGCTTCTCGATGTCCGACGCGAGCGTACGCGGATACCGGTCGAAATCCTCGTTGGGGCCGAACTGCAGGCGGTTCACGAAAATACTCGCCACCACGGGGTCGCCGTGTTGACGGGCAAGCTTCATGAGCGCCAGGTGGCCCGGATGCAGGTTGCCCATGGTGGGCACGAACGAGACGTTCAACTGGCCACGCAGTTGATCGCGCAATTCTTCAATGGTGTGAACGACTTTCAAGAAGCTCTCCGTTCAGGGGAAACGCGCCGGCCCTCAGGCGGCAGCGCGTACATAGGACAGCCGCACGTAGATCGGGGCGTAGGGTTCGGCCTGGGTGATGTCCAGCAGCGACTCGCGCGCCAGCTCCAACATTGCCAGGAAATGCACGACGACGACGGCCACCGCCTCCCCCTGTTCCACGCGTTCCATGAAGAGTTCGGTGAACTCCATGAAGCGTACGTCGGCCAGGCGGCGCAGGATCAGCGTCATGTGCTCGCGCACCGACAATTGTTCGCGGGTGATGTGATGACGGGCATTGAGACGGGCCCGGCGCAGGATCTCCTGCCAGGCCTCGCGTAGGTCTTCCGGCCGCACCTCCGGCAGCAGTTCTTCGACCTGCAGATCGAGCACGGCACGGCTGCGCTGGAAGTCGCGCCCCAACTGCGGCAGGCGCTCCAGCTTCTGGGCGGCCAGCTTCATCTGTTCGTACTCCAGCAGGCGGCGCACCAGCTCCGCGCGCGGATCTTCGACTTCCTCGCCCGTATCGGATTTGCGCACGGGCAGCAGCATGCGCGACTTGATCTCGATGAGCAATGCCGCCATGAGCAGGTATTCACCGGCCAGCTCCAGGTTCTGGCGCCGGATCTGCTCGACATACGACAGGTACTGCCGCGTGACATCCGCCATGGGGATGTCCAGCACATTGAAATTCTGCTTGCGGATCAGATAAAGCAGGAGGTCCAGCGGCCCTTCGAAGGCTTCCAGGAAGACCTCCAGCGCATCGGGCGGGATGTAGAGATCCTGGGGCAGATCGAACAGCGGCTCGCCATAGAGGCGCGCGAGCGCCACGGTGTCGACCGTGTCGGGCGTGCTGTCCAGAGGCGGCGAGACGAGGGCGTCGAGTTTGCCCCCGCTCGCATGGGCCGGCGTCATTCCGTAAAAATCAGTTCGTCTGGTAGACGTAAGGCTTCTGCGGCACGCGCGCCTGCTTGTAGCCTTCCTGCAGTTCGGGATCGATGTTCTTGTCCCACAGCCGGGCGCGCCCCTCACGCTGGCGCTGCTCCGTATCGGGGTTCTGATCCTTGTACTGCCTGATCAATTTAGTGATGTCGGACTCGTAATGCATGACCATGACACGTGTAATTCTCGGTTAAGGGATGACCGAAGTTTACTTCATGCCGCCCTTGCGGGAAGGAGCATCACCAATTTGCAGTCGGGGCGTGTGGCCAAGCGGAAGGTGATCTGCTGATAGCTCAACCGGCCTTCCTTCGGATGCTGGAAATCCCGCACGCCGCCCTCGCGATCAACGACCGTGTGGCGGGTCCACCAATGCGCGAAGACGGGGCTGCTTTGCAGCAGTGTCTGGAGCGTGTCGCGCACGTCGGCGGAGTCGGTGTGCGGGCCCGCATCGGCACGGAATTCGGCCACCACGCGACTGGCGCGCTCTTCCCAATCCACCACCAGGGTGCGGGCGGCGGAGTCCAGAAAAATATAGCGCAGCAGATTCGGTTGCGCGTCGCGTTCCGGCCAGCCATCAAACAAATATAGGAAGGGGGCGTTCCACGACATCACATTCCAGCTGCGGTCGAGGATATATGCCGGCGCCGTGATGCTGTGCACGCAGTCCGCCAGTTCCGCCGGCAGCGCATCGCCGTTGCCCCGGTCGTGTTCGGGATCGGCGCATTCCGCCAAGTCGAACAGATAGTGGCGCTCGGCGCGTTGCAGGCGGAGCACGGTCGCCAGTCGGGCCAAAACAGCGGGCGATACCGTGACTTCGCGCCCCTGCTCGATCCAGGTGTACCAAGTGGTGCTGATGTCGCACAGTTGAGCGACCTCTTCCCGGCGCAAGCCGGGGGTGCGCCGGCGCTGCCCGGCGGGCAGACCCACGGTTTCGGGTTGGACCCGCGCCCGGGCACTACGCAGAAAGTCACCCAGCGCCTTGCGACGCAAGGTGTCCGGCGGCATCGAGCCGTCGCCCGGACCCCTGGTAACCTTTGCGCCGGCCATGGCTTACCCGTTCATCGCAGGACGCTCGCCAGGCTGCGGCGCACGTCTTCTTCGTCGCGACCGCTGCGCTTGATGTAATCCTGCAGCTGGTCGGTGTCGATGTTGCCCACGTTGAAGTACTGCGAGGCCGGATGACTGAGATAGAAGCCCGACACGCTGGATGCCGGGTACATGGCGTAGCTGTCCGTGAGCTTCATGCCGACTTCCTCCGGCATCATGACGCGGAACATATCGGCCTTCACCACGTGCTCCGGGCAGGCGGGATAACCGGGCGCCGGCCTGATGCCTTGGTACTTCTCGGCAATGAGCGCCTCGTTATCGAGCGCTTCATCCGAAACATAGCCCCAAAGGTCGCGACGCACGCGCGCATGCAGACATTCGGCGAAGCCTTCGGCGAAACGGTCGCCCAACGCCTTGAGCATGATCGAGGAGTAGTCGTCGCCTTCGTCCAGGAAACGCTTCTCGTGGGCCTCGATACCCAAGCCGCCCGTCACGGCAAACATGCCGATGTAGTCGGCCACACCGCTTTCCTTCGGAGCGATGTAGTCGGCTAGCGACTTGTAGTCCACGCCTTCACGCTTCTCCTGCTGCTGGCGCAGGTTACGCCAGGTGAACAGGACTTCCGAGCGGCTGTCGTCGGTGTAGATTTCGATATCTTCGTGGTTGACGGTGTTGGCGGGATAGAAGGCGACCACACCGCTGGCGGTGAGCCAGCGCCCGTCGATGATCTTCTTCATCATGTCCTGGGCGTCGGCAAACAGCTTGCGCGCCTGCTCGCCCACCACCTTGTCGTCCAGGATGGCGGGATACTGGCCGAAGAGGCTCCAGGTCTGGAAGAAGGGTGTCCAGTCAATGAACTGTGCGATCTCGGCCAGGTCGTAATTCTTGAACTCGCGCCGGCCCAGATATTTGGGCCGCGGTGGCACGTAGTTCGCCCAATCGATGGCGGGACGGCGCTCGCGCGCCTGCTCCAGGCTGACCAGCGGCACCTGCTTGCGATTGGCGTGACGCTTGCGCACCAGCTCGTAATCGCTGGCAAGTTTTTCGAGATAGTCGTCGGCCTGCTCGGACATCAACGAAGTGGCCACGCCCACCGAGCGGCTCGCGTCCGGCACGTAGATGACCGGCCCTTCATACTGCGGCGCAATCTTGACGGCCGTATGCACCTTGCTGGTGGTGGCACCGCCGATCAGCAGCGGCGTCTTGCGCTCGCGGAAGTACTCGTCGCGCTGCATTTCGGACGCCACGTAGGCCATTTCCTCCAGGCTGGGTGTGATAAGGCCCGAGAGCCCGACCATATCGGCGTTTTCTTCCTTAGCCTTGGCGAGAATCTCCGAGGCCGGGACCATAACGCCCATGTTGACCACCTCGAAGTTGTTGCACTGGAGCACAACCGTGACGATGTTCTTGCCGATGTCGTGGACGTCGCCCTTCACCGTGGCGATCACGATACGGCCCTTGGGACGAACATCGCCGCCGGCCGCTTCGATTTGCCGCTTTTCCTCTTCGATAAAGGGAATCAGGTGGGCAACGGCCTGCTTCATGACGCGCGCCGACTTCACCACCTGAGGCAGAAACATCTTGCCCGCGCCGAAGAGGTCGCCCACTACGTTCATGCCGTCCATGAGCGGCCCTTCGATCACCTGGATCGGACGACCACCCTGATCCGCGATCTTCTGGCGAATCTCTTCTGTATCTTCAACGATGAACGTGGTGATACCGTGCACCAGGGCGTGGGTGAGGCGTTCCTCCACCGAGCCGTTGCGCCAGCTGAGATCTTCTTCCTTGCGCGCGCCGCTGCCCTTGATGCTTTCGGCCAGCTCCACCAGGCGTTCAGTAGGGCTGCGCTCATCGGAGGGATCGGTGCGCCCGAGAGGCTCCTGCCGATCCAGCACCACGTCTTCGACCATGTCGCGCAGTGTCTTATCCAGGTCGTCGTACACCGCCAGCTGGCCGGCGTTGACGATGCCCATGGTGAGGCCTTCGCGGATGGCGTGATACAGAAACACCGCGTGGATCGCCTCGCGCATGGCGTCATTGCCGCGGAACGAGAAGCTGACGTTCGATATGCCGCCCGACACGCGCGCATGCGGCAGATTGCGGGTGATCCAGCCGGTCGCCTCGATGAAGTCGACCGCATAATGATTGTGTTCTTCGATGCCGGTGGCGATCGCAAACACGTTGGGGTCGAAGATGATGTCCTCCGGCGGGAAGCCCACCTGATCGACCAGAATTCGATAGGCCCGTTCGCAGATTTCCTTGCGGCGCTCGAGGCTGTCGGCCTGCCCCTGTTCGTCGAAGGCCATGACCACCGCCGCCGCGCCGTACTTGCGGCACAGCTTGGCGTGCTCGATAAAAGCGGCCTCGCCTTCCTTCATGGAGATCGAGTTCACCACCGCCTTGCCCTGGACACAGCGCAGGCCCTGTTCGATGACGTCCCACTTGGAACTGTCGATCATGATGGGCACACGGGAAATATCCGGCTCGGAGGCGATCAGATTCAGGAAGCGGCGCATGCAGGCCGCCGAATCCAACATGGCTTCGTCCATGTTGATGTCGATGATCTGTGCGCCATTCTCGACCTGCTGACGGGCGACCTGCAGCGCCTCTTCGTATTTTTCCTCGCGGATCAGCCGCAAGAACATCTTGCTGCCGGTCACGTTGGTACGCTCGCCCACGTTCACGAACAGCGTATCGGCGTCGATATTGAGCGGCTCCAGGCCCGACAGCCGGGTCTTGACCGGGATCTCGGGCACCGTGCGCGGCGCAACACCGGCGAGCTTCTTCACGATGGCGCGGATATGGTCGGGCGTCGTGCCGCAGCAGCCGCCGGCCACGTTCACGAGACCCGAGCGCGCGAACTCCTCCAGCAGCGAAGAGGTTTCTTCCGGGCCTTCGTCGAACCCGGTCTCGGCCATGGGGTTGGGCAGCCCGGCATTGGGATAAACGCAGATCCAGGTGTCGCAGATCTTGGAAAGTTCGGCGATATACGGACGCATCAGGGCGGCGCCCAGCGCGCAGTTCAGGCCGATGGTCACCGGGCGGGCATGGCGCACGGAATTCCAGAAGGCTTCGACCGTCTGACCGGACAGGATGCGGCCGGATGCGTCGGTGACGGTGCCGGAAACCATAACGGGCAAGCGAATGCCGCGTTCTTCGAACACGGTTTCCACGGCAAAAATAGCGGCCTTGGCGTTAAGCGTGTCGAAGATGGTCTCGATCAGCACCAGGTCGATGCCGCCATCGAGCAAGCCGTTCAGCTGTTCTGTATAGGCGTCGCGCAACGCTTCAAAAGTAACGTTACGCGCGCCCGGATCGTTCACGTCGGGCGAAATGGAGGCGGTACGCGGCTGGGGCCCCAGCGCGCCGGCAACGAAACGCGGTTGCTGCGGGGTGCTGAAGGCGTCCGCCGCCGCCCGCGCCAGGCGGGCCGATTCCACGTTGAGTTCGTAAGCCAGGTCTTCCAGGCCGTAATCGGACTGGGCAATGGCCGTAGCACCGAAGGTGTTGGTACTGATGACGTCCGCCCCGGCCTCCAGGTACTGCTTGTGGATTTCGGAGATGATGTCGGGCTTCACCAGCGACAGCAGCTCGTTATTGCCCTTCACGTCGCGCGCATGATCGGCAAAACGCGAGCCGCGGAAATCGCCTTCCGCCAGCTTGTACCGCTGGATCATGGTGCCCATGGCGCCGTCCATGATCAGGATGCGCTCGGCGAGCAGGCGTACGAACTCGGCGCCACGCGTGTACGAAGAAATGGGATAAGGCAGTGCTGGATAGTTCACGTAGGGACCCGATGCCGACCGGCGGCCGGATCTGCCCGCCCGCCGGACGTTGACGTGTAAAGGAAAGCCACCATTGTATCGTCGGCGCCCAAAAGCTACAGGGAAGCCCCCACCCCCCGGTGCTATACTCGCAGCCGTCGAAAAAGGTGCTTCCCGGCTCGGCTCGTAATCACGCAGCCGCCTGGAGGAAGTTAAACGGGAAACAGACGTCGTTTCATACGCGCCGCGCGGTGCTCGCTACAGCCCGAGCGCGCCGGCGAAACGTCGAGATGTGCTGCCCCCGCAACGGTGTGCACGACAACGGCTCTCCGCCGTGTCCGTGCCAGCCCGATACCGGCCTGGATCGCCCCTGGATTCCGTCGCCCTCATCCCCTGGGGCAGCGCCGCTCTCTTCCGGCGTTACGCGGAAAATCTTCGTTCAACGACGTGCGGGGACGCGCGTCATCAAGGGATCGTCATGCCTTTGCATTCTCTACGGCACGCGCTCGCGGCCGCATTCTGTCTTTCCCCCATTTCCCTTTTCGCCCAGACGTCCGTGCCTCAGCTGGACACCGTGGTTGTAACGGCCAGCCGCAGCCCTCAGATTCTGCAAGAAGCGATGGGCGACGTTACCGTGATCGGCCGCGAAGCGCTACAGCGTGCAGGAGCGGACAGCGTCGCCGACATACTGGCGCGCCAGCCCGGCGTACAGGTCAACAACAACGGCGGCCCGCAAACCGCGACCGGCGTCATGCTGCGCGGCGCCAATGCCAATCAGACCCTGGTGCTGATCAACGGCATGCGCATCAACAGCTCGATCCAGGGCGGCGTCAACTGGAATACGCTGGATCCCGCCGCCATCGAACGCATCGAAATCCTGCGCGGGTCGGCCAGCAGCCTGTATGGCTCGGACGCCATCGGAGGCGTAATCAACATCATTACCCGCAAGGGCGAGGCGGATCGCCCGCTATCGGCCTGGGCCGACCTGGGCTTCGGCACCCACAGCACAGTCAAGGCGGCGACCGGGTTCTCAGGCGCGAGCGCCGGCTGGGATTACGCCATCTCGGCCAGCATGGCCGACAGCGACGGCCACAGTACAACGACGCGCGCCGACCGTTTCGGCAACTACGATCCGGATGCGGACGGCTACAGCCGCCACACCCTGAACGGTTCGCTCGGCTATCGGTGGGCGCCTGGCCATCACCTGGGTCTGGACTTCTATAACAGCTACATCGACGGCGAATACGACAACGGCCCCGCCTTTCCGACCGCGCATGCCATCACGCGCCAGCAGGCGTATGCGCTCACCAGCACCAACGACATCACAGAAAAATGGCAAAGCGTGCTGCGCGTGGGCCTGAGCAAAGAGGCCTACGATGACCGCGTCTGGGGCACCCGATATTCCAGCCTGCTGCGCAGCTACAGTTGGCAGAACAACATCAAGCTCACTGAAGACCAGACAGTGTCGGCTTACGTAGAGCGCCTGGAAGAGCGCCCCTTGCACAATGAACCGATGAGTGTCGATCGACGCGACACCAACGCGGTCGGCGGCATTTACCAGGGTCGCTTCGGTCGCCACGCGCTGCAGGCCAGTGTGCGTAACGACAACATCAGCGGCTACGGCAACCGCACGACCGGCTCGCTCGGATACGACTACGACGTTGCACCGGGCTGGACGGTGGGCATCGCCGGCAACACCGGCTTCCGGGCGCCGACGATGTTCGACCTCTACGGCCCGACGCTGTGGGGATCGAATCCGGACCTGGTGCCCGAGAAGTCCCGCAACATCGAAGCCAGCCTCCGATACAGTTCCGCGACGTACGAACTGGATGTCGTGGCCTTTCGCAACAAGGTCGAGGATCTGATCGCCAGCGATGGCGGCACGCTGCGCAACATCAATGCCGCCACGCTGCGCGGCGTATCGCTGACCGCCAAGCGCAAGTGGGACAACACCTCCGTCTACGCAGGTACCGACTTTCTCCATGCGAACAACGACAGCACCGGCCTGCGGCTGCCCCATCGCGCCAAGCAGAGCTATCGCATGGGGGCGGAACACCAGATCGGCGATTTGAGTCTTGGGGCGGAGTACCGCTACACCGGTCACCGCTATGACGACGTCGCGAACGAGCGGCGGCTCGGCGGCTATGGTCTGGTGGACTTGACCGCGGCCTACGCGCTGACCTCCCACGCGTCGGTCCAGGTGCGCTGGAACAACGTCTTCGACAAGGACTACACCAATGTCCATGGCTACCAGACACCCGGTTCCAACGTATTCGTGAACCTTTCGCTGCGCATGTAGCCATGATGGGGGCCCGCATGAAACGCTGGCGCAACGTGCTGGCTTGCCTGGCCTGTTTAGCCGGCTCGGCCATCGCATCCGACCTGCCGGCGACATCGGAGGCAGCGGCGACATCCGTGTCAGCACAGCGCATCGTCACGCTGGCCCCCAACGCGACGGAGATCGTCTACGCCGCAGGCGGCGGAGACCAGATGGCCGGCACCGTCACCAGCAGCGATTTCCCCCCGGCCGCAAAGTCGCTACCCCGCATCGGAGACGGCATCGTCCTGAACGCCGAGCGCATCATGGTGTTGCGCCCCACCCTGATCGTCGGCTGGCTGCGGTCGGGCATCGCGCCGGAGGTGGAAGCGCTGGCCAAACAACTGGGCGCGGAAATGACCTACACCACGCCCGCCCGCCTGTTGGACATTCCGGCGGATGTACGCCGCCTCGGTACGCTGCTGGGCACGACCAGCACCGCCAACGACAACGCCGCGGCGATGGAGGCGCGTATCGATGCGCTCGAGTCTCAATATGCCGGGCGCCGGCCGGTTTCGGTCTTTATCGAGGTGGGCAGCACCCCGCTCTACACGATCGGCAACGATCCGCTTGTCAACGACGCGCTGCGCATCTGCGGAGGCGTCAATCTCTATGGCGCCAGCCGAGTGCCGGCACCACGCGTTCCCGTCGAAGGCGTATTGACGCAAGACCCCCGACTGGTCATCGTGCCGGCGCGCGACAACGATGACGTGACCCTGCGGCGCAAGCGCTGGGCTTCCTATGGGTTGAAGGCGGCAATTGAGGGCCGCGTCCTTGGCGTGGATCCCGACGCCCTCTTCCGGCCGGGCCCCCGCCTGATCGACGCCACGGAAGCCCTCTGCGCTGCCATCGACGCGGCCAGAATGGATTATCCTTAGAGATTCGATCCAAACAGCGGTATCGACCCAAACCATCATGACTCAAGCAGACACCTTCACCATTGCCGGCCGCGAATATCGTTCCCGCCTCTTGGTAGGCACCGGCAAATACAAGGATTTCGAGGAAACCCGCCTGGCAATCGAAGCCAGCGAGGCCGAGATCATCACCGTGGCAATTCGCCGCACCAATATTGGGCAGAATGCCGGCGAGCCGAATCTGCTGGATTTCCTACCGCCCGACCGCTACACCATATTGCCCAACACCGCGGGCTGCTACACCGCGCAAGATGCGGTACGCACCCTGCGCTTGGCGCGTGAGCTGCTGGACGGCCACAACCTGGTGAAGCTGGAAGTGCTCGGCGACAAGGACAACCTGTTTCCGAACATGCCGGCCACACTGGAGGCCGCCCGCACCCTGGTGGCTGACGGCTTCAAGGTAATGGTGTACTGCACCGACGACCCCATCCAGTGCCGCATGCTGGAGGACATCGGCTGCGTGGCCATCATGCCGCTGGCATCGCTGATCGGCTCGGGCATGGGCATACTCAACCCGTGGAATCTGCGGTTGATCATCGACCAGAGCCAGGTGCCGGTGCTGGTGGATGCCGGAGTGGGCACGGCGTCCGACGCCGCCATCGCCATGGAGCTGGGCTGCGACGGCGTACTGATGAACACCGCCATTGCGGGCGCGCGCAACCCCGTACTCATGGCCAGCGCCATGAAAAAGGCGGTGCAGGCGGGCCGCGAGGCCTGGCTGGCCGGCCGCATTCCACGTAAGTATTACAGTGCCGACCCGAGTTCCCCCGAAGAAGGGCTGCTACAGCCGTTGAACAACTCCTGAAGCAATGATCCCCAATACACTGACCATCGCCGGGGTCGACCCCTCCGGCGGCGCCGGCATCTTGGCCGACATCAAAGCCATGAGCGCCCTGGGCGCCTACGGCACGGCGGTGGTGGCCGCCCTCACCGCGCAGAACACGCTGGGCGTGACCGACATAGCGCCGGTCGCGCCGGGCTTCGTCGCCACGCAGATCGACACCCTGTTTGCCGATGTGCGCATCGATGCAGTCAAGATCGGCATGCTGGGTCAGCAGACCGTCACGCGCGTCGTGGCGGAGCGCATGGCGCACTGGAAGCCGACCCATCTGGTGCTGGATCCCGTGATGATCGCCAAGAGCGGTGACGCCCTGCTGGAGCGCGAGGCCATCAACGAGTTGCGAGAAAGCCTGGTGCCCCAAGCCACCATGATCACGCCCAACCTCCCGGAAGCCGGCGTCTTGCTGGACAGCCGACCTGTGGAGACCGTGAAGGAAATGCGCCGCACTGCCGAGCGCCTGCGTCGGCTGCTGGCCGACGATGACCGCCGCTGGGTCTTCCTGAAGGGCGGTCACCTGCCGGGCAACGACACCATCGACGTCCTGCACGACGGGGACGTGATGATCGAGCTGCCGGGCACCCGTATCCCTACCCGCAATACGCACGGCACGGGCTGCACGCTTTCGGCCGCGTTGGCCGCGCTGCTGCCTCAGTGCCGCGACGTACCGGAAGCCGCCAATCGAGCGAAGGCCTACCTGGTGGAAGCCATTGCCCGTTCGGGAGACCTGGAGGTGGGCTTCGGGCATGGACCGGTGCATCACTTCCATGCCTTGTGGCCCGACGCAAATCGGCTATAGTAAGCAAGTTAAACAGAAATAAGACCATGAACGCCACAGCACTTTCCGAACTCGAACACGCCCGCTTCAACATGGTGGAACAACAGATCCGCCCATGGGATGTCAGCGACGAACGCGTTCTGCAGGCCCTCTTCGATGTGCCGCGTGAACGCTATGTTCCCGCGCCCATGAAAGGTTTGGCGTTTTCCGATGTCGAACTTCCGCTCGTCATCAACTCCGTCGACACGCACGAGACCATGCTCACGCCCAAGGTCGAGGCCCGTCTCGCTCAGGAACTGCTGCTCAAACCCACCGACTGCGTGCTGGAAATCGGCACGGGTTCCGGCTACCAGGCCGCGCTGCTTGCGCAACTGGCACAGCAAGTCACGTCTGTGGAAGTCGACAGTAAGCTGGCCGCGTTCGGCGCCGAGAACCTGGCGCGCAACCAGGTGAACAACGTCACGGTAGAAACCGGCGACGCCCACGAAGGCTGGGGCACCACCGAATACGACGCCATCCTGGTCACGGGTTCCGTCCCCGCCGTTCCGGACGCCCTCAAGTACCAGCTGCGCATCGGCGGTCGCCTGGTCGTCGTGGTCGGACAGGCTCCCGTGATGACCGCCTGTCGCATCACGCGCAGCAGTGCCGCAAGCTTCGAGACCACGCCGTTGTTCGACACCCTGATCAAGCCTTTGCGCGGGGTTTCGGTCTCCCAATTCAAGTTCTGAATGCAATCGCGCCAGTTGTACCGGCGGCTCTTCCTGTTCATGGCCCTTTGTACGGGCCTGTCCGTCGCCCACGCGCGCGACCTCATGGATGTTTGGCTGCTGGCACTGGAACGCGACCCCATTTACGCGGCCAGCGGCTATGCCCGCAGCGCCGATCAGGAACGAGTACCGCAGGCGCGCGCGCGACTGCTGCCCTATGTCACCGCTCAGGCGGGCGCCACCGTGGACAACACGCGCCGCGCACGCACGCTTGCCGATAGCAATACCGACCGCTACGCTGCCTGGTCGCTTGCGCTGGTGCAGCCCGTGTTCAATCTGCCGGCCTGGAACACCTTTCAGCGCGCCGATTACGAGGCCAGCCAGGCAGACATCGCGTACCGCATCGCCTATCAAGACCTGCTGCTGCGCACCGCGCAAGCCTATTTCGACGTACTGGCCGCTCAAGATAGCCTACGTGCGCTGTTGAGCGAGAAGGCGGCCATCCAGACCCAGCTGCAGGCGGCACAACAGAGTTTCGAACTCGGCGCCACTACGATCACCGACGCTCATGAAGCGCAGGCCCGGCTAGACCTTGTACTGGCGAGCGAAGTCAACTTGCGCAACGAGGTACAACTGGCGGAAGACGCGCTGGCGCGCATCATTGCCGAACGGCCCGGGCCCCTGGCCCACCTGGCGCCCGAAGCGCCCCTGCCGTCGCCGGAGCCGAACCGCATCGACGCCTGGACGGACCAGGCCTCCCATGCAGGGCTCACCGTCACCAACGCGGAGCTGCAGACGCGCATTGCGCAAAAAGAGATCGAGATCGCGAAGGGTACGCGCGCACCCAGCGTCGATATCGTCGCGCAGACCGGCAGCGCATCGGATTACGGTGTGGACGGCTATCGCGCCGGCCCGCGCTCGCTCGACAGCTCCGTAGGCATCCAGCTCTCCATTCCTATCTTCACCGGGGGCGAGATTTCCTCGCGCGTACGCGAGCAGACCTCGCGACTGCAATACGCCCGCGCCCAGCTGGAGAACACACGGCGCGAAGCAGTCCAGGCCGCCCAGCGGCACTTCAGCGGCGTCGTATCCGGGCTGCAGCAGGTAGCGGCGCTCCAGGCGGCCGAACGTTCCAGCCAGGCCGCACTGGAGGCCAACCGGACCGGATACGAGATTGGGGTGCGCATTAATATCGATGTGCTGAACGCGGAGCAGCAGCTCTACGTCACGCAGCGCGCACTGGCGCGAGCCCGCTACGACACACTGATGAACGGCCTGCGCCTGAAGGCGGCCGCCGGCATCCTGGAAGAACAGGACCTGGCCGCCATCAACAGCTTGCTTACGCCGATCGAATCTTCTTCAGCAGCGCAGTAGTCGAGCGTTCAAATTCGAAAGGAATCGCCACCGCATCGCCGCCCCAACTGCGCACGGCGGCCGTCTCGGGCAAGGTTTCCATATCGTAGTCGCCGCCCTTAACGATCAGTTCCGGGCGCAGGCGTTCGATCAATGCCTGGGGCGTGTCTTCGTCGAACCAGGTCACGGCATCTACACAGCCGAGCGCCGCCATCATCGCCAGGCGGTCTGCCAGCACGTTCAGCGGCCGGTCGTCGCCTTTACCCAGCCTCCGTACCGAAGCGTCGGTATTCAACGCCACCACTAAAGTCGCCCCCAACTGCGCGGCGGCATCGAGGTAGGTGGCATGCCCGCGGTGCAGGATATCGAATACACCGTTGGTGAAGACCAGCGGTCGTGGCAGCGACCCGTCGTTAATGGTACGCAGTAGCGTGTCGGGATCGAGAATCTTTGATTCGAAACTTGCGGCCATGAATGTACGGTTCACATACGAGAGAAAAGCGCCCAGATCGCCACGCCGACGCCGGTGGCCAATACCACCAGCAACGCAGCGAGCAGGCGGTTGGTGCGCTGTTGTGTCTGGACCAGACGCTGGACTTCCAAATAGGTAGCCGGTCCCACGTCGGGCCGGCTGAGCCGGGCGTGCATGAGCCGCGGAAACTGCGGAAGCAGCTGAGCCCACTGGGTCGCCTCTTTATCCATCTGCCGCTTGAGCCCCGGCAGACCGATACGCTCGTGCATCCACCGCTCCAGGTACGGCTTGGCCGTTTGCCAAAGATCCAGCGAGGGATCCAGCTCCCGCCCCATGCCTTCCACGTTCAGAAGCGTCTTTTGCAGCAGCACCAGTTGCGGCTGGATCTCCACATTGAAACGCCGCGAGGTCTGGAACAGCCTCAATAGCACCTGGCCCAGCGAGATCTCCGACAGCGGCCGATCGAAATACGGTTCGCATACCGCACGCACCGCGCCTTCCAGCTCTTCTTCCCGCGTGGTCGCAGGCGCCCAGCCGGACTCGATGTGCAGCTGAGCCACGCGACGGTAGTCGCGCCTGAAAAAGGCCAGGAAGTTCTGTGCGAGGTAGTTCTTGTCGAACTCCGACAGCGTACCCACGATGCCGAAATCTAGGGCGATGTAGCGTCCCAGTGTTTCCGGTTCGTCGGATACATAGATGTTGCCCGGGTGCATGTCGGCATGAAAGAAGCCGTCAGTGAATACCTGGGTGAAGAAGATCTCCACGCCGGTGCGGGCCAGCGCCTTGGTGTCCACACCGGCATCGCGCAGCCGGTCGATGTGACTGACCGGAATCCCGCGCATCCACTCCATGGTGAACACGGTAGACGCACAGTATTCCCAGACCACTTCCGGGACGATCAGGCTATCGGGCCGGCCGCTCTCCGGGCTGAAATTGCGCCGCA
>DATGNX010000068.1:0-36707 GCA_035306485.1 Burkholderiaceae bacterium | reverse complement strand
AAAAAACGCTGATCTTCCGGTCAGCGTTTTTTCTTTCGGGTGCCCTGCGCACCCCGGCCAAGCAACGCGTGCTTACTTGAGATGCGCACTGACCAGCTTGGTCAGTTCGAACATCGAGACCTGGTCCTTGCCGAACAAGGGGCGCAGCTTGTCATCGGCATTGATGTTGCGGCGATTCTTGGGATCCTGCAAGTCATGCTTCTTGATGTAGTCCCAGATCTTCTTGGTGACCTCGGTACGGGGTACCGGCTCCGAACCGATCACGGCTGCCAGCGTGGCGCTCGGGGTGAGAGGTTTCATGAACGCTGCGTTGGGCTTGCGAGCGGTTTTTTGAGAAGTGGCCATAGAAGAGGGCTCCTAATTTGTATTTGTTGATCGAAAGTATGGTGTGCAGCATAACGTGAGAGGTACGCCGACACCAGCGCTCTGTGTGGAATGTGCGACGGGGTGTTGACAGGGAACGCCGTATGGTAGTGATACTGCGCTATGTTAATGTACCGCTTTGCGCCATACATCCGGATTGTCCAGGGATTTCGCGAGAATGTCGTATCAACATGTAGTGCGTGCCATCAGCTTGTTCCATAACGAGCTGGTTGCGATCCGTCGGGACATCCACGCACACCCCGAACTCGGCTTCCAAGAATCCCGTACCTCGGCCCTCGTGGCGGGTATGCTTCGCGCCTTGGGTTACGAAGTTCATACCGGAATTGGACGCACTGGAGTGGTCGGCGTACTAGACGGCCGGGCCAATGATAGCGGCCTGTCCATCGGGCTACGTGCCGACATGGATGCCTTGCCCATATATGAGACCGGCGATCTCGCGCACCGATCTACCGTGCCTGGTGTTATGCACGCATGCGGACACGACGGTCACACGGCGGTACTGTTGGGTGCCGCGCGTTACCTGGCCGAAACGCGGAACTTCAATGGCCGCGTGGTACTGATTTTCCAACCTGCTGAAGAAGGCCTTGGCGGCGCCCAAGCCATGCTGGAAGACGGGCTCTTCGAACGCTTCCCGTGCGACGCCATCTACGCTCTGCACAACTGGCCCGGTCTGAAACCGGGCGTCATCGGCGTCAATCCCGGTCCCATGATGGCGGCGGCCGATCAATTCGAGATTCATATTCAGGGGCGTGGCGGGCACGGCGCCCATCCGTATCAGACGAATGATCCCGTTGTGATTGCCGCCCAGCTGATCACGGCGCTCCAGACCATCGTGTCGCGCAACGTACCGGCTCCAGATGCCGCGGTGTTGACGATTGCAGCGGTCAATGCAGGAAGACAAGACGCCATGAATGTGATTCCGCATGAAGCGCGTATGGTCGGCACCGTCAGGACGTTCAATCCGGTCGTCCAGGAACAGATCATTCAGCGTATGCAGGAAGTGGTGGACGGGATGTCGGCCGCCTTCAAGGCACCCATTACGCTCGAATACCGGCGCTTGTTTCCAGCCACCATCAACACGCCGCATCATGCCGAATTCGTAGCCGATGTTGCCGCCGAGCTATTCGGCGAGGATCAGGTGGTGCGCAACCTTGTGCCCTCGATGGGTTCCGAGGATTTCTCTTTCATGCTGCAGCAACGGCCCGGTGCTTACTTCAGGCTGGGGCAGGGTGGCGCCGAGTCCGGCTGCGTCCTGCATAATGCTGCCTTTGACTTCAACGATGCCGTCATTCCCGCCGGTTGCGCAATGTTCGTACGACTCGTCGAGCGCAGCATGCCGCTCGCCGACGGCCAGATTTCTCGATAGAACCGCTCATGCCTCAATCCACGCCTCAGACTCTGACTCTCATCCGCCCCGACGACTGGCATCTGCATTTGCGCGATGGTGAAACACTCAACGCCGTCATTGCCGATACCGCGCGACAATTCCAGCGGGCCATCGTGATGCCGAACCTCCGTCCGCCCGTCACAACGGCAGAACAGGCGTTGGAGTATCGCGAGCGGATTCTCGATGCCGTGACGCTGGCCGGCCTGCCGTCCGACGCGTTCACGCCGCTGATGACGCTCTATCTCACGGACAACACGTCGGCCGACGAGATCCGCATGGCGCACGGAACCGGCGTGATCCATGCTGTAAAACTGTATCCTGCCGGAGCGACCACGAACTCGGACGCGGGTGTTACGGATTTGATGGGCCGCTGCGCGGAAGCGCTGGAGGCGATGCAAGAGATTGGCATGCCGTTGCTGGTCCATGGCGAAGTTACGGACCCGGCAGTGGACGTATTCGATCGCGAGGCGGTGTTCATCGAGCGTGTGATGGTGCCGTTGCGCAAGGCGTTCCCGGAGCTGAAGGTGGTGTTCGAGCACATCACCACCAAGGATGGCGTCGACTATGTCCGCGACGCGGAAGGCCCGGTGGCGGCAACCATTACCGCCCATCATCTTCTCTACAATCGCAATGCTATCTTCCAGGGTGGATTGCGGCCGCACTGGTATTGCCTGCCCGTGCTGAAGCGCGAGGTGCACCGCAAAGCGCTACTGGATGCCGCGACTAGCGACTCCGATCGCTTCTTCCTGGGCACGGACAGTGCACCGCATCCCCGCGGGCTCAAGGAACACGCCTGCGGTTGTGCGGGCTGTTATACCGCCCTGCATGCAATGGAGCTCTACGCCACCGCATTCGAGCGGGCCGGTCGTCTTGATCGGCTGGAAGCCTTTGCGAGCCGGAATGGGCCCGCATTCTATGGCTTGCCCGTGAATACCGGCACACTGACGCTGGAGCGCAAGCCGTTCACGATTCCGCAGGAGTTGCCCATGGGCGGCGACACTCTGGTGCCGCTGGCCGCAGGTGAAACGCTGAACTGGACGCTGCAGCAGTCCTGAGCTTTTCGGTGTCAGTGGCCGGCCCGAGGCCGGCGAATCGTTTATTCGTTGGCCCGCTTCGCTTCGAGCACTTCCCAGCGATCGAAGAGTTCGCTCAGCTTATCTTCTAACGCAGCGAGTTCCTCGTTGATCTCCGCCACGCGTTCCGGCTCTTCTTGATATAGCGTTGGATCGGAGAGCCGGGCCGTCAGGGCTTCCTGTTGGGCTTCCACTTCCGCAATGGCGTCGGGTAGCGACTCGAGCTCTTTGGCCTCCCAGCTGCTCAGCCGGCCGCCGCGTTGCGGCCGGGGTCTTGCAGGAGCAGCAGGCTTCTTGGAGGCCGGCTCCTCGGTCGACGCGCTATTAGCCGCTGTCGAACGAGATTCGGCTACCGGTTCAGGTTCGCGCCGCTGGGCGAGCCAATCGTCGTACCCCCCAACATACTCGCCCCAGACACCGTCGCCCTCAGCGACAAGAGTCTGGGTCACGACGTTATCCAGGAACGTACGATCGTGGCTCACGAGAAGCACGGTGCCGTTGTAATCTTGAAGAAGCTCTTCCAGGAGCTCCAAGGTTTCGATATCGAGATCGTTGGTCGGTTCATCGAGTACCAGCACATTCGTGGGGCGGGCGAACATACGGGCCAAGGCCAGGCGGGCGCGCTCGCCTCCGGATAGACTGGATACCGGCGACTGGGCACGTGCCGGAGGAAAGAGGAAGTCCTCCAGGTAGCTCATGACGTGCTTGCGCTGGTCGCCGATCTCCACCCATTCGCTGCCGGGATTAATGGTGTCGGCCAGCGTAGCGCTTTCGTCCAGCACGCTGCGCATCTGGTCGAAGTACCCCACAGTCACTTTGGTACCCAGGCGTACGGAACCTTCGTCTGGCTGCAGCTCGCCCAGCATGATGCGCAACAAGGTCGTCTTGCCGGCGCCGTTGGGACCGAGCAGGCCGATACGGTCGCCCCGCATGATGGAGGTAGATAGATTGCGGACAATGACACGGTCGCCATAACGGTGGCTGACGTTTTCCAGTTCGGCGACAAGCTTGCCGGAGCGGGCCCCTTCCGCGACCGCCATACGTACGTTTCCCATGCGTTCCCGCCGTTCGGCGCGCTCGCGTCGCAACTGTTCCAAACGGCGTACCCGTCCTTCGTTGCGCGTGCGGCGAGCTTCCACGCCTTTGCGGATCCAGACTTCCTCCTGGGCGAGGAATTTGTCGAAGCGTGCTTGTTGCTGCTGTTCGGCTTCCAGCATCTCCGCCTTTCGCGCCTGCCACTGCGAGAAATTGCCTGGGAAGCTATAGAGCTTGCCGCGATCCAACTCGACGATGCGCGTCGCGGTTTCGTCCAGGAAGCGGCGGTCGTGTGTGATCACGAGGACGGTGATCCGTGTTTCGGCCAGCATGCGTTGCAGCCACAGGATGCCGTCGAAGTCCAGGTGGTTGGTGGGTTCGTCCAGCAGGAGCAGGTCGGGCCGGTCGGCCAGCGCACGGGCTAGGGCCACCCGTTTGCGTGTACCGCCCGAGAGGCCAGCGATCGGAGCATCGGCTTGCAGCCCCAGTTGATCGATCAGTGCGCCCGCGATGGCCGGCCGCTGCCAGTCTTCGCGTTCGATGTAGTTCCCGCAGAGCTCCTCCATGACCGTGGCGCTCTCATCGAGATCCGGTTCTTGTTCCACGGTGGCTACGGTGAGACCGCTCGTGCGCATGACTTCGCCGTCATCGGGTTCGATCCGGCCATCCAGTATCTTCAGGAGGGAGGACTTCCCTGCGCCGTTTCGACCGATCAGTCCGATGCGGTCGCCCTGCTGGATCGTGAAGTCGGCGCCGTCCAAGAGGGGATGGTGCCCGAAAGCCAGCTGGATATTGGTGAGGGTGATGAGAGATACGGCCATGGTGCGAAGAAACAGTCAAAACCTGCGAAGAAAGCCTATTGTCGCAGGTTACAATGCGCCGGTGGGGCGGGTCGGGCAGTCGCGGTGTGCAAGCATCGAGGAAGGTCCGGACTCCGCAGGGCAGGATAGCGGCTAACGGCCGTCCGGCGTCGCGGCGCGCAAGCGTCGTCAAGCCGAGGAATAGGGCCACAGAGACGAGTCTGCGGCGGGGGCCTTCGGGCACGGGTACGGCCACTCCGTACTCCATGGTGGGCAACCGCCATGTCGCTGCAGGGTGAAACGCGGCAACCTCTATCCGGAGCAACATCAAATAGGCATGCGATGGCCAGACGGCCGGCAGGGCGGCCCGCCCGAGCATGCGGGTAGATGGCACGAGCGCGGCAGCAATGTCGCGCCCAGATGAATGGCTGCCAGTCGGTCTTCCGGCGTACAGAATCCGGCCTATAGACTCGCCTCACACTTTTCCCCGGGTTTCCCCCTCTTTTTGCGCTCCAATCTTAAGAACTTCTTTTAGTTCCTGCGCCAATCCCTTGATTTACAAATGGTTTTTATGGCGGCGAACTTCGCGTTTCGCCGCTAAGTGCTTGTTGTCATTGAAAAAAATAGCTACCGGCGCTTGACCGGACCATCGGCTTACCGTAGAGTGGGAGAAAGTAGGATAATGTGCACGAAAGTGGGGATTTCATCTTGTTCCAGGGCAGCAGCGCTCTCTCGTTGGATGCTAAGGGTCGGCTTACCATACCGACCCGGCATCGTGACGCGCTCGCGAACCAGGCTGGTGGTCAGCTGACGCTCACCCGCCACCCGGATGGATGCCTGCTGATCTACCCCCGCCCCGTGTGGGAAATCAAACGCGAAGAGATCGCCCGCCTCCCTGCAGGTGCGCGCGTCTTGCAACGACTCATGTTGGGAAATGCCCAGGACGTCGATATCGACGGTGCGGGGCGCATTCTGGTGGCACCCGAACTGCGTAGTGCCGCAGGGCTCAGCAAGGAAGTCATGCTGCTGGGCATGGGTGGCCATTTCGAGCTGTGGGATGCCGTCACGCTGCAACGCCGCGAAGCCGAGGATCTGGCCAAGGGCATGACGGACATTCTCGATAACTTTTCTTTCTGAGCGGTCTATGGAATTCGTGCACCGTTCCGTGCTGTTGGAGCCCGCAGTCGACGCCTTGCTGAACGCCACGTTCGGTAAGCGTCGCGGAGGCGGCTCCTCCGCGGTAAGTGCACCCCCGCTTGACGGCATATATGTAGACGGCACTTTTGGCCGGGGCGGGCACAGCCGCCGCCTTCTGGAGCGCTTGGCGCCCGGCGCGCGACTGGTCGTGTTCGACAAGGACCCGCAAGCCATCCAGACCGCACAGGCCCTGGCCGAAGAAGACCCCAGAGTACAGGTCGTACATGGCGGTTTCGGCGACATGCCGGACCATCTTCAGGCGCTGGGCATAGAGCAGGTTCACGGCGTCTTGCTGGACCTGGGAGTGTCTTCGCCACAAATCGATGATGCATCGCGCGGCTTCTCGTTCATGCGAGAAGGCCCGCTCGATATGCGTATGGATACCAGCAGCGGGCCCACCGCTGCCGAATGGCTGGAACATGCCAGTCTTGAAGAGATCAAGGAGGTCATAGCAAATTATGGCGAAGAACGGTTTGCTTTCCAGATTGCAAAGGCGATTGTTGCTGGCCGCGAATCCCGGCCGTTGCGCACCACGCTCGAACTCGCCGAGCTCGTCGCCGGCGCCGTCCGCACTCGCGAGAAAGGCCAGCATCCGGCCACACGCAGCTTTCAAGCTATACGGATTCACATCAACCAAGAACTCCAGGAACTCGCTCGCGCCCTCGCGGCAATTCTGAAAGTCCTGGCTCCCGGTGGGCGGCTTGCCATCATCAGCTTCCATTCACTGGAAGACCGCATGGTGAAGCAATGCATCGCGGCTGCAGCGCGGCCCGCTGCCGCATTGGCCCGCCTCCCCATTCCTGAAAGCCAGATGCCGCCCCCGGTGCTGACTTCACTGGGCAAGGTGGTGCCCACCGCGGAGGAGGCCACTGAAAATGTCCGAGCGCGTTCGGCGATCATGCGCGTCGCAGAACGCACGTCCGCTCCTTTGCCTGCCGACCAAGGCGCGTCGTTCGTGAAGGCGATGCGCCTCGTGCCGTTGCACACTGCGGCTTCCGCGGGAGGGCGCGGCTGATGGGTCGTCTGTGCATGCTCGTGGCGTTCGGTCTGATGGTGTCGGCAATCTCGCTCGTCACGGCGCGTCACCAATCGCGTCAGTTGTTTGTGGCGGTGGAGCGGCTCGAAGATCGAAGCCGCGAACTGGACATCGAATGGCGGCGTCTCCAGCTTGAACGCGCCGAACTGGCCCGCAACGCACGCATCGACCATATTGCGCGTAGCGACCTCGGCATGGTGACCGCCACGCACGACCGCAGCATTTACTTGAACGGTGTTGCACAGCATGAAGGAGGGCGGCAGTGAAGCGCATTCCCTTCTTCAATAGCCCCGTGCTGGATCGTCAGATGCCCATGTGGCGGGCGAAGCTGGTGTTCTTGTTGCTGATGGCCGGTTTCGCGGCTTTATTTGCCAAGGCGCTATATCTGCAAGGCATGGACGATGAGTTCTTGCAGGCCCAAGGTGAGCGCCGCTATGAGCGGACGCTGGTGCTGCCGGCGACCCGCGGCAAGATCTTCGATCGCAGCGGCTCCGTCGTGTTGGCGGCCAGCGTGCCGGCGCGTGCCATCTGGGCGATTCCCGAAGACACGCGTGCCGCGACGGACGCGCAGCTTGAGCAACTGGCCAAGCTGCTGGACATGAAGGTGTCGGACATCCGTGCTCGTGTCGCGGATACCAAGCGCACCTTTGTCTACATCAAGCGTCAGGTCTCCCTGGAGACGGCGGACAAGATTCGCAAGCTGAATATTCCCGGGTTCCACCAGCAAGGTGAAATGCGTCGCTTCTATCCGGAAGGCAGCCTGATGGCCCACGTGCTGGGCTTCACGAATATCGAAGATGAAGGTATCGAGGGGATCGAGCTCGCGTTCAACGAAGCCCTTTCCGGTCAGCCGGGATCCCGTCGCGTGATCAAGGACCGCCTGGGGCGCGTTATCGAAGACGTGCAGGCGGTCGTACCCCCGACGGACGGCCGCGATCTGCATATTTCCATCGATGCGGGTCTGCAATACGACACCTATATGGCGCTCAAGCAGGCCATGGAGGACAACAAGGCCAAGGCCGCTGCCGGCATCGTGCTGGATGTACGCACCGGCGAGATCCTGGCTCTGGTGAACCTGCCTTCTTATGATCCGAACGACAGAAGCGACCGCAAGGGCCCGGCATTGCGCAACAGGGCGATGGTAGACACGTTCGAGCCGGGTTCGACCATGAAGCCCTTCACCATTGCATTGGCTTTGGACAGCCGCAAGGTGAACATGAATACGGTGTTTGACACCGGCAACGGCCAGTATCGGTTTCACGGCGCCACGATTTCCGACGTAAGCCGCAATGGCCAAGTGAATGTCGCCGACATCCTCAGGCGCTCCAGCAATATCGGAATGGCCATGATTTCGGAGCGGCTCGCCGCCAAGGAAATGTGGGCTACGTTCAGCGAACTCGGTTTCGGTCGTCCACCGGAAGCCAACTTCCCTGGCGTGGCAGCTGGGCGGCTACGGCCCTGGGAGCGCTGGCGCCCGATTGAGCAGGCGACCATGGCTTATGGCTACGGCCTGTCCGTCTCGCTGCTGCAAATGGCGCAGGCTTATACCGTATTTGCACGCGACGGCGACATGGTGTCCTTGTCGCTGCTCAAGCGTGACGGCGCAGCCACCAGCAAGCAGGTCTATAGCCCCCAGGTGGCGCGCCAGGTCCGTGCGATCCTGGAAGCCGCGGCCGGTCCAGATGGGGCAAAGCTTGCGCAGGTCCAGGGGTATCGGGTCGCGGGCAAGAGCGGTACGGCGCGCAAGATCGTCAACGGCAAGTACAGCACTTCCGACTATCGCAGCTCCTTCGTGGGGTTTGCGCCCGTTTCAGATCCCCGCATTGTGGTGGCCGTCAGCATTGATGAACCGCGCGCCGGCGCCTACTACGGTGGTCGTGTCGCAGCGCCGGTGTTCTCCGAGGTGGTCGCCAGTAGTCTGCGGCGGCTGGGCGTCCAGCCTGACGCACCAATTGAATCACTGGTGGCGGCAGGCCCCAATGGAGAGCGCACACGATGACGCCACAGGACATCTACGACTGGCTGCAGAATCATGTTCAGGCCGGAGCACGACTCCGGCTGGATTCGCGTACCGTGACGCCCGGCGACGTCTTTTTCGCATGTCCGGGCATTTCCGGCGACGGACGATCACACGTCGATGCGGCTATCGCTGCCGGAGCGGCCGCGCTGGTCGTCCAGGCCCCGGCGCCGGCGCAACTTGCGAGTGACAGCGTGCACGTTCCTGTCCTGGAAGTTGCTGGCTTGGTGTCCCTGCTGGGCGAAGTCGCTCACCTTTGGTATGGGCGGCCGTCCGAGCAATTGGCGGTCGTGGCCGTCACCGGCACTAACGGCAAGACATCGACTGTGCAGTGGATCGCTGCGGCTTTAAATGACGGCGGCACACCCTGCGGCACGATCGGTACATTGGGCGTCACTTTGCCCGACGGCACTAATCTGGGCGGCGAGCTCACGACGCCGGACGTCCTGTCGATGCACGGCTACCTGGCCGCGATGCGCGACGCCGGTGCCGCGGTCGTGGCCGTGGAGGCGTCCTCTATTGGCGTTGCGCAGGGTCGGCTGGATTCCGTGCATATCGAGATCGCCGCCTTCACGAACCTCACACGCGATCACCTTGATTACCACGGTACCTTCGAAGCTTACCGGGATGCCAAGTTCGCGCTGTTCGAGTGGCCCGGGCTGCGCAGCGCTGTGATCAATGTGGACGACCCGGCGGGCGCGGAGCTGCTCGTCAGACAGCAGGGACGCAAGACAGTTTCCTATTCACTGGATCCTTCGACCGGCGCCGATATCGTTGCCATGGACGTGCACGCCGGCACGTATGGTCTGGTCTTCAATATTTGCGGTACGGAAGGCAGCATGCAGATGCTGACCCGGCTCATCGGCATGCACAACGTCTCGAACCAGCTGCTCGTCGCGGGTGTGCTGCAGGAGCTGGGCTGGTCGCTGTCCCGCACGGCGCGGGCGCTTGCCGGCCTGCGTTCGGTTGAAGGCCGACTGCAGATCGTCGAAGCCGAAGGTGGGCGCCAGGTCGCGGGCCCCATGGTGGTGGTGGATTATGCACACACGCCCGATGCACTTGAACGCGCGCTGCAAGCGCTGCGCAGTGTGGCGGAAGCGCGGGGCGGCCGAGTGATTTGCCTGTTCGGTTGCGGGGGGAACCGGGATCGCGGCAAGCGCCGGGTGATGGGCGAGCTAGCCGATCAGCTGGCCGACGAAGTCATCGTCACGAACGATAATCCGCGCGATGAGGATCCCATGGACATCGTGGCGGAGATTCTTTCCGGCATGGCGCAAGCGCCCCATGTGGAGCTGGACCGGGCGGTCGCGATCCTGGAAACCGTCTGGGCAGCGCAGTCTGTAGACGTCGTGCTTCTGGCCGGTAAAGGGCATGAAACCTATCAGGAGACCGCCGGTCGCCGCACTCCATTCGACGATCGCGAATGGGCCCGTTTTGCATTGAGCTGGGGCGGAACACCCGCCATTACGACCGACACCCGCGTGATCGAACCGGGTCAGTTCTTCCTTGCCCTGAGCGGTGAGCGTTACGACGGCCACGATTACGTAGCACAGGCAGCCGAGCGCGGCGCTGCGGCCGCGATCGTTTCCCATCGCATTGCGGACGTGACCATCCCTCAGTTTGTTTTGGGCGACACGCATCAGGCGCTGATGCGAATTGCCAGTGCCTGGCGCGAGCGATTCGATATCCCGGTAATCGCCGTCACGGGCAGCAACGGTAAGACGACCACCAAGGAGATGATCGCCAGCATTCTTCGCGCATGGCTGGGCGCCGATGCCATGGTGGCGACCCGTGGCAACCTCAATAACGACATTGGGGTGCCACTGAGTCTGCTGCGCTTATCGGCCGCCCATCAGGCGGCCGTCTTCGAGTTGGGCATGAACCATCCCGGCGAGATTCTTACGCTTGCCGACATGGCGCGGCCCACGATTGCTCTGGTGAATAACGCGCAGCGCGAACACCAGGAATTCATGCATACCGTTGAAGCCGTGGCCCGCGAGAACGGTACGGTCTTGCAGGATCTCGGGGAAACTGGTGTCGCGGTGTATCCGGGCGACGATACCTATACCGATCTCTGGCGCGAGATGGCGGGCGAGGCCGACAGCCTGTGCTTCGGTTTTGATTCCGCTTTTCCAGTGCACGCGGACGAGATCCATGCGGAGCCGGCGCAGACGCGTTTCCGTCTGCACACGCCGCTGGGCAGCGCAGTGCTGACATTGCGGGCCGCCGGCGTGCACAACCTGCGCAATGCCCTTGCAGCCGCCGCCTGCTGCGTGGCCGCCGGTGCGCCGCTGGCCGATATCGTGAGCGGCTTGGAAGCGTTCAATCCCGTGGCCGGACGGATGCAATTGCACACACTGCCAAGTGGGCATCAGCTCATCGACGACAGCTACAATGCCAACCCCGATTCCGTGCGCGCGGCCATCGACGTCTTGGCCGCGTTGCCGGGGCATCGCACCCTGGTGCTGGGCACCATGGGCGAAATCGGAACCAACAGCCCCGCCATGCATGCCGAAGTCGGCGCCTACGCGCGCGACCGCGGCATAGACGTACTTTTCACTTTTGGTGCGGAGGCGGCTCATGCCGCGTCCGCTTTCGGGGATGGCGCCCACGCATTCGACGACATCTTCCACCTGGTGGCAGAGCTGGCCAAGCTGTCCCCGGGACATATTCTGGTCAAAGGATCCCGCAGTACCCGGATGGAAAGAGTCATAGAAGCGATTGTCCCAGCGTTGAAGGGACAGGCGGGGGGGCACCATGCTGCTTGAACTGGCGCGCTGGTTGTCCGACGAGCATTTCAGGGCCTTTGGTGTCATTGAATACATCACGCTGCGCGCTGTGTTGGCGTGCGCTACGGCATTGGTGATTGGCCTGATGGCAGGGCCGTGGGTGATACGTCGCCTCACCGAACTGAAGATCGGTCAGGCCGTGCGCAGTTACGGGCCGGAAAGCCACTTGCAGAAGACCGGTACGCCCACCATGGGTGGCGCGCTGATTCTGATTGCCATTGGTGTGGCCACCCTGTTGTGGGCGGATTGGACCAATCGTTTCGTCTGGGTGGTGTTGCTGGTGACCTTCGGTTTCGGCTGGATAGGCTGGGCCGACGATTACAAGAAGGTGGTCAATCGCGATCCCGAAGGCATGTCTTCGCGTCGCAAATTCTTCTATCAAGCCGTCATTGGCGGCATTGCGGCTGTCTATCTGACCTTTGCCGTGGCGGCGCCGGACAACGCCGAGCTGTGGCCGCTCTTCCGCGACTGGGTCATGAGCGGGTTCACCATGAGTCTGCCGACGCGCGCGGACCTGATCGTGCCGTTCTTCAAATCGGTGAGCTATCCGCTAGGCGTCTTTGGCTTCGCAGCCCTGACCTGGCTCGTGATCGTGGGTTCCAGCAATGCGGTGAATCTGACCGATGGTCTGGACGGTCTGGCGATCATGCCGACGGTAATGGTAGGCAGTGCGCTGGGCATTTTCGCCTACGTGGTCGGCCGTATCGACTATTCCAAATACCTGCTGTTCCCGTACATTCCCGGCGCATCCGAACTGATGGTGATCTGCGCGGCGATCGCCGGCGCGGGCCTGGCCTTTCTTTGGTTCAACGCGTATCCGGCGCAGGTCTTCATGGGCGATGTCGGAGCCCTGGCATTGGGCGGTGCGCTGGGCACGATCGCGGTGATCGTACGCCAGGAGATCGTGCTGTTCATCATGGGTGGCGTCTTCGTCGTGGAGACGCTTTCGGTGATGCTGCAAGTCACTTGGTTCAAGTACACGAAGAAACGTTATGGGGAGGGGCGACGCATATTCCGCATGGCGCCTCTGCACCATCATTTTGAAGTAACCGGCTGGAAGGAGACCCAGGTCGTTGTGCGGTTCTGGATCATCACCATGATGCTCGTGCTGGTCGGCCTGGCCACGTTGAAGTTGCGATGAAGAATTTTGCGTTTCCCTCTCTGCAGCAAGCCGGCCTGACCCTGATCCTGGGTCTGGGCGAAACCGGCATGGCGTCGGCACGTTGGTGTCTGCGCCATGGCGTGGCGCTGCGCGTGGCGGACACGCGGGAAGCACCGGCTGGTCTCGAAGCACTGCGCTCGGAGGCCAATGGCGACCTGGACGCCCGCTTGGGAACGGTGGCACTCGAGGATGCCACCCTCGAAGATGTGACTCGGATCGTGATCAGCCCCGGTCTGTGCCCAACGGAGGCACCGCTGGCCGGCTTCCTGGAGCAGGCGCGCGAGCGGGGTGCCGAGATCATCGGCGAGATCGAACTCTTCTGCCAGGCGCTCAACGACCTGGCACAACAGGATTACCGGCCGCGTGTCCTCGCGGTGACGGGCACCAATGGCAAGACCACGGTGACCGCATTGGCGCGCCGCATGGCCGAGGCCGCGGGCTATACCGCCGTCGCGGCGGGCAACATCAGTCCCTCCGCGCTCACCGCGCTGACCACCGCGCTGGAGCAGGATGCATTGCCGGAGGTCTGGGTGCTGGAGCTTTCCAGCTTCCAGCTTGAAAGCACATACAGTCTTGCCGCCGATGCGGCCGTGGTGCTCAACCTGAGCCAGGATCATCTGGATTGGCACGGCTCCATGCAGGCCTATGCCGCCGCCAAGGCGCGCATCTTCAAAGGCGCGTCAATCACTATCGTGAATCGCGATGATCCGCTGGTCATGGAAATGGTGAGCGGTCTGGAAGACATGCAGGTGCGCAGCTTCGGCAAGGGCGTGCCCAAGTATGAAGGCGACCTCGGGCTTGAAGAGAGCGACGGCATCGAGTGGCTAGCGGCAGTGCCCGTGGCTGAAGCGGAACCGACCACGTCATCCGGCCGCCGCAAGGCAGTCGTCACGCCGGTTCGCCGCGTGGGCAGCGCCCAGCGTCTGATGCCTACGGAAGCTCTGCGCCTGCGTGGGCGTCACAATGCGCTGAACGCCTTGGCCGCCTTGTCTCTGGTGCAAGCCTTGGGAGGCGGTCTCGCTGCCATGCTGCATGCCCTGCGCGATTATGGCGGTGAGCCGCATCGTTGCGAATTCGTTCGCAATATTGCCGGGGTTGATTTCGTGAACGACAGCAAGGGTACGAATGTCGGCGCGACCGTCGCAGCGTTGGAAGGGATGGGTCGGCCGGTGGTACTCATTGCCGGCGGCTTGGGCAAGGGTCAGGACTTCGGTCCGCTGGCGAACGCCATTCGTCGTCACGCCAAGGCCGTGGTGCTCATCGGTCAAGATGCCCCGCTGATTCGCGATGCCTTGGGCAGCGGCGGCGTTGAGCAGCACGCGGCGGATTCCATGGAAGCCGCCGTGCAGGTCGCCATGGATGCGGCAGCAACGGGAGACGTGGTGCTGTTGTCTCCGGCTTGCGCGAGCATGGACATGTTCCGGAACTACCCGCATCGCGGCGAATGTTTCGTCGAGGCGGTCAAGGAACTGGCGCTCGATAGGGGGGAGGTGGCATGAGCCTGTTCTCCGAACTCAGCACCGGTGTGAATGCCGTGCGGCCCGGCCGTACGCGCATGCCTTTGTTCGACGCCCCGCTCATTGTGGTGGCTGCGACGTTGTTGCTGTTCGGTCTGCTCATGGTGTATTCCGCTTCGATCGCCCTGGCCGACGGCCCTCGCTACGCCAGCTACGGCCAGTATTACTTTGTGCTTCGCCACGGCGTCTTTATCGCCGTGGGTGTGGTGGCCGCGCTGGTGACGCTGACCGTGCCCATGAGGGTGTGGGAACAGCTCGCCGTGCCGTTGTTCCTGGCGTGTCTGCTGTTGCTCGTCGTGGTGCTCATCCCCGGGATCGGCAGAGAAGTCAATGGCGCGCGCCGCTGGCTGCCGCTGGGCGTCGTCAACTTCCAGCCTTCCGAATTGATGAAGGTCGCAGTCGTGCTGTTCGCCGCCGATTACACGGTGCGCAAGCAACAGCACATGCAGAATTTTCTTCGAGGTTTTCTGCCGATGACCTGCGCACTGGCGGTGGTCGGCATCCTGCTTCTTCTTGAGCCGGACCTGGGCGCCTTTATGGTGATCGTGGCCATTGCGGTCGGTTTGCTGTTCATCGGCGGCATTAATGGCAAGTTGTTCTCTGTGCTGTTGAGCAGCATGGTCCTCAGCTTCCTGGCACTGATCTGGTTGTCGCCCTGGCGTCGCGAGCGCCTGTTCGTGTACCTGGATCCCTGGAATCCCGAGAACGCCTACGGCAGCGCCTATCAGCTCTCCCACTCCTTGATTGCACTTGGTCGAGGGGAATGGTTTGGCGTGGGCCTCGGAGCCAGCGTCGAGAAGCTTCACTATCTGCCTGAAGCGCATACCGACTTCATTGTGGCCGTGATCGGCGAAGAGCTCGGTTTCGTCGGCGTGGCAGGCTTGCTCGCCCTATTCGTGTTCATGGTGTGGCGGGGGTTCGAGATCGGCCGTCAGGCCATCGCCATGGAACGCATCTTCAGCGGGCTGGTGGCCCAGGGTGTGGCCCTGTGGTTCGGCGTGCAGTCCTTCATCAATATCGGCGTGTGCATCGGCCTATTGCCGACCAAGGGCCTGACGCTGCCCATGGTGAGCTATGGCGGCACGGGCATCGTGATGAATGTCGTGGCGGTCGCGCTGCTGCTGCGAGTGGATTACGAGAACCGCAACATGATGAGGGGGAAGCGGACATGAGCGCGCGTACCCTGGTGATCATGGCGGGCGGCACCGGCGGGCACATCATGCCCGGGCTGGCGGTCGCGCACGAGATGAAAGCGCGCGGCTGGCGCGTACTGTGGATGGGCAACCCCGAGCGCATGGAAGGCCGCTTGGTGCCGGAGCATGGTTTCGAGATGCTGCCGCTGGCGTTCGCCGGTCTGCGCGGCAAGGGCGTGATCGCGCTGGCGAAGCTGCCCTTCACGTTGAGTCGAGCATGCCTGCAGGCGCGTCGCTCCCTCGCTCGCGCCCGAGCGGACGTGGTGCTGGGTATGGGCGGCTACGTTGCGTTCCCCGGTGGCCTCATGGCTCGGGCGGCGGGTATTCCGCTAGTGGTGCACGAACAGAATGCCGTGGCCGGTACAGCAAACCGGTGGCTGGCCCGCATTGCGCGCAAGGCGCTGGCGGGCTTCCCCGGCGCCCTGCCGTCGGCCGTAATGGTGGGGAATCCCGTACGTACAGCCTTTACCAAACTGGCTCCCGCAGCCGAGCGCTATGCAGACCGGCAAGGCCCATTGCGCCTGCTGGTGGTGGGGGGCAGTCTGGGCGCGTCGATTCTGAACGAGGTGGTGCCTCAGGCGCTGGCCTTGCTCGATCCGGCGGAGCGTCCCCAAGTCACGCACCAAGCGGGTACTCAACATATCGACGCCTTGCAGGAACGCTATCGCGCCCAGGGCGTGGAAGCGGACTGCCGGGCCTTTATTGAAGACATGGCCGATGCCTATGCGCAGGCGGACATCGTGGTTTGTCGTGCCGGCGCGATGACCGTCGCCGAAGTGGCCGCCGCCGGTGTGGCCGCATTGTTCGTTCCTCTGCCTCATGCCATCGACGATCACCAGACTGCCAATGCGCGCTATCTGGCGGACTGCGAAGGAGCGTGGGTGCGCAAGCAGTCCGAGTTCACGCCGGAGTGGCTCGCCGAGTGGTTCCGTTCGCTTGATCGTAGTGTGCTGAGCCGGGTCGCCGAGCATGCCCATGAGCATGCGTGCCTGTCCGCTACGCGCTTGATCGCCGATGCCTGCGAGCAGGTCGCACGGAGGAAACCATGAAGCACCGTATACAGAGCATCCACTTCGTCGGCATTGGCGGCTCCGGCATGAGCGGCATAGCAGAGGTCCTGCTCAACCTGGGCTACGCGATCAGCGGGTCGGACCTGCAGTCCTCGGCCGTGACGCGTCGGCTGCAGGCACTGGGGGCCCGTGTATCGATTGGGCACAGCGCGGAGAACGTTAAAGGCGTCGGCGCTATCGTCGTTTCCACCGCCGTGAGCGCGGACAACCCCGAAGTACTCGCGGCCCGCGCCGCGCGTATCCCCGTAGTTCCGCGCGCCCTGATGCTAGCGGAACTCATGCGCTTGAAGCGCGGTATTGCGGTGGCCGGCACACACGGCAAGACGACTACCACTAGCCTCGTGGCGAGTGTGTTGGCTGCTGGCGACCTGGATCCCACCTTTGTGATCGGCGGACGGCTGAATTCGGCTGGTGCGAACGCGCGCCTGGGCCAGGGCGAATTCATTGTGGTCGAAGCGGACGAGTCGGACGCTTCCTTCCTCAATCTGCTGCCGGTGATGGCGATCATCACCAATATCGATGTCGATCACATGGACACGTATGGGCACGACGTGGCGCGGCTCAAGAGCGCCTTCGTCGAGTTCACGCAGCGCCTGCCTTTCTATGGTTCGGCGATCCTGTGCAACGACGACGCGAATGTACGGGAGATCATTCCTTTCGTGTCGCGTCCTGTCACCACCTACGGGATCGAACACGACGCTCAGGTGATGGCGCGCAACGTGCGGGCTGATGGCACGGCCATGTGCTTCGACGTCGAGCGTCGCGGTGCAACGGGGGAGCTGCCGCCGCTGTCGGTGAAGCTCAATCTTCCCGGTCACCACAATGTGTTGAACGCCCTGGCGGCCATTGCCGTTGCGACGGAGCTGGGCGTGTCAGATCAGAACATTGCCGGTGCCCTCGAGACCTTCAAGGGCGTGGGCCGGCGATTCAGTCTCGTGGGGGATTTCGATGTCCCGGCCAGCCACGGGGGCGGACGCTACACCGTGGTGGATGACTATGGTCATCACCCCAACGAGATGGCTGCGACTCTCCAGGCCGCGCGTGGCGCCTGGCCGGAGCGGCGCATCGTGCTGGCTTTCCAGCCGCATCGCTACACCCGCACGCGTGACTGCTTCGAAGATTTTGTGCGTGTCATTGGCGCAGCCGATGCGGTACTGCTGACGGAGGTCTATTCGGCTGGCGAGCAGCCTCTGGTGGCCGCCGACGGTCGGGCGCTGGCGAGAGCCCTGCGGGTGGCAGGCCGCGTGGAGCCGGTCTTCGTCGAAGACGTTGCCGAGCTTCCGCAGGCGATACGGGATTTTGTACGTGATGGCGACGTCGTCGTGATCATGGGGGCGGGCTCCATCAGTAGGGTGCCGGCCCAGTTGGGAGATTTGGAATGAGTACGGATTTTGGCCGCGTAGGTGTGCTTTTCGGCGGACGGTCGGCGGAACGTGAAGTGTCGCTGATGTCGGGCCGGGGCGTGCATGACGCCTTGCGCGGCGCCGGTATCGACGCGCATCTGTTCGACACTGGCCGGCACACCATGGTGGATCTCGCCAATGCGGGCTTCGACCGGATCTTCATCGCGCTGCATGGTCGTTACGGAGAAGACGGCACCATCCAGGGCGCGCTGGAACTGCTGCGGCTTCCCTATACCGGCAGTGGGCCCATGGCGTCGAGCTTGTCCATGGACAAGATCATGACGAAGCGGATTTGGTTGCAGCATGGTCTGCCTACGCCGGGCTTTGTGCAGCTGAGCAGTGCAGACGACCTGGAGCGCGTCGCCTCGTTAGGCTGGCCCGTGATGATCAAGCCGCCGCATGAAGGATCGACCCTGGGGATCACCAAGGTCGAAGCAATGACGGACCTGAAGGCTGCTTATGACTTTGCAGCTGGCTTCGACGAGGAAGTGCTTGCTGAACAGTTCATCCAGGGGCGGGAGCTCACGGTGGCTCTGCTGGGCAAGGGCAAATCCGCGCGTGCGCTGCCGATCGTGGAGATCATCGCGCCTGGCGGCAACTACGACTACGAGCACAAGTACCACTCGGACGACACGCGCTACATCTGCCCGGCTGAGCTCGATGCCGGGTTGACCGAACAGATTCAGGAATTGGCGGTACAGGCCTATCGCAGCCTCGGTTGCGAAGGTTGGGGCCGCGCCGATTTCATGCTGGACGAAGAAGGGCGGCCCTGGCTGCTGGAAATGAATACGTCGCCCGGGATGACCGGCCATTCACTGGTGCCCATGAGCGCGCGCGCCGCGGGGATGAGCTATGCCGAGCTTTGCATAGCCATCCTTTCGACCGCAACGTGCAAAGTGCGTAGCCCACAACAGGAATGAGGTAGGAAACGTGTTCCAGGACGCCAAGCTCATCAACTTCATCGCAAACTCGCTGGCTTTGCTGGCGGTGGCTGCGTTGTTGCTGGGCGTCGTCGTCTGGATCGCGCAGCGTCCCTACTTCTCTATCACTACGCTGCGGCTTGCGCCGGCGGATGAAACTTCCGAACTGCGGTTCGTGACGGCATCCAGCCTGAACCAGACGCTTGCGGGCAAGCTGCGCGGCAACTTCTTCTTCATCGATCTGGACGCCGCTCGGCGCCTGGTGGAAACCACGCCCTGGGTGCGGCATGCACGTGTGCAAAGGGTCTGGCCCAACGCCCTGACGGTGTACGTGGAAGAGCATCAGCCGCTGGCGCTGTGGAACGAGAACCAGATGATCAATACCTGGGGGGAAGCGTTCTCCGCCTATGCCGGCGACCTGCCGGAAGGCGTGAGCCTGCCGCACTTGAAGGGGCCGGAAGATTCCGAGCGCCTCGTCGTGCAGCGCTACGCCGAGGTTGCGCGGTGGATGGCGCCGCTGCAACTGCGCGTGAATGAATTGGCGCTCAGCCCCCGCTATGCCTGGGAAGTCACATTATCGGACGGCATGCGGCTGAATCTGGGACGCGACCCGGCGGCGGACATTGCCGACCCGCACGGCCGCTCCGGCGCACTGCCGTTTGCCGCAAGAATTGAGCGCTTTGTGGAAGCTTGGCCCAAGCTGGCCCAGAGCCTGAACGGCCGTGCCATTGCTTCCGCCGACCTTCGTTACCCGAATGGATTTGCCATCACGCTGGCGCCTGTTACCCCTATACCGAGCAAGTAAATAACTATGACCCGTGACATCAAGGACCTGATCGTTGCACTCGACATCGGCACCAGCAAAGTGGTGGCGGTGGTAGCCGAGATACTGCCGGAAGGACGCTTCGAGGTACTGGGCCTGGGCCAGCACGAGTCGCGCGGCATGCGCAAGGGCGTGGTGGTGAATATCGAATCCACCGTCAATTCCATTCAGCGTGCACTCGAAGAGGCGGAGCTGATGGCCGACTGCAAGATTCGCGAAGTCTACACGGGCATCGCGGGCAGCCATATCACCAGCTTCAACTCCAGTGGCATGGTGGCGGTCAAGGACAAGGAAGTGACGGCGACGGATGTGGCCCGAGTGATCGAAACCGCCAAGGCGGTGAACATCCCGACCGACCAGCAAGTCCTGCACGTGCTTACGCAGGAGTTCATTGTCGATTCGCAGGAGGATATCCGCGAGCCCATCGGCATGAGTGGGCTGAGGTTGGAAGTGCGCGTGCACATCGTCACGGGCGCGGTCAGTGCCGCCCAGAATATCGTGAAGTGCGTACGACGCTGCGGCCTGGAAGTGCAGGACTTGATTCTTCAGCCGCTGGCCTCGAGCCTGGCCTGCCTGACCTCCGACGAAAAAGAGTTGGGAGTGGTACTGGTCGATATTGGCGGCGGTACCACCGACGTGGCCATCTATACCAATGGCGCCATCCGGCACACTGCCGTGGTGCCGATCGCGGGCGATCAAATCACCAGCGACATCGCCGCCATGCTGCGTACGCCGACGCCGGACGCCGAAGAAATCAAGATCCGCTATGGCATCGCCAAACAGGTGCTGGTCAACCCGGACGAGCAGATTGAGGTGCCGGGTCTGGGCGATCGGCCCAATCGTCAGGTGAAGCGCCAGGCGCTGGGTGCCGTCATTGAGCCCCGCGTCGAAGAGTTGTTCAGTTTCGTGCAGCAAGTGATCCGGGAGTCCGGCTACGAGGATTTGCTGGCGTCCGGTGTCGTGCTGACGGGCGGTACATCGTTGCTGCCGGGCATCGTCGAGTTGGCCGAGGACGTATTCCTCAAGCCGGTGCGCGTGGGCGTACCCGCCTACGAGGGCAGTCTGGCCGACGTGATGCACAACCCAAGATTTTCCACGGTGATGGGCTTGCTGCAGGAAGCCCGTCTGCAACGCGCGCGCGGCCGCAAGGTCGCTCAGCAGAAAGGCAGCTTCGCCACGTTGCTCGCGCGTATGAAGGAGTGGTTCATGAATTAGGGCGCGAGTCCTAAGCGCGGGCCAGCGTAGCTCGCAACAGTAGTACTAGGGGAAATGAAGTTTGATTCATATCGATTTATGGATATATGTGAGGGAGTCCAATCATGATGAACTTTGAAATGCTTGACACCAGCGCCAACGGGACCGTGATCAAGGTCGTAGGCGTCGGTGGTGCCGGCGGCAATGCCGTGGGGCACATGATCCATTCCGGCGTGCAGGGAGTGGAATTCATTTGCTGCAATACGGATGCTCAAGCGCTGGCCGCGTCCGATGCGCCCGTCCAGATCCGCCTGGGTCGCACCGGGCTGGGAGCCGGTGCTAAGCCGGAGCAGGGACGTGCCGCTGCCGAGACTGCTCGCGAGGAAATCCGCGCGGCACTCAACGGCGCCAACATGGTGTTCATTACCGCCGGCATGGGTGGCGGTACGGGTACCGGTGCCAGCCCCGTTGTGGCCGAGGTAGCCAAGGAATTGGGCATCCTCACCGTCGGTGTCGTCACCAAGCCGTTTTCCTTCGAGGGCACCAAGCGCATGCGCATGGCCGAGGAGGGCATCGCTGAACTTTCCCGCCACGTGCATTCGCTGATCGTGGTGCTGAACGAAAACCTGTACGACCTTCTCGACGAGGACGCCACTCAGGAAGACTGCTTCAAGTCTGCTGACGATGTGCTCCACAATGCCTGCGCGGGCATCGCGGAAATCATCAATGTCGAAGGGAACGTCAACGTCGACTTCGAAGACGTGAAGACCATCATGGGCGAACAAGGCCAGGCCATGATGGGCACGGCCGTGGCTTCCGGCGCTGATCGCGCGCGAGTCGCCGCGGAACAGGCGATCGCTTGCCCGCTGCTGGAAGGTGTGGATCTCCACGGCGCCCGCGGCATGCTGGTCAACATCACGGCCAGCCGCTCGCTGAAGATGCGCGAAACCCGCGAAATCATGGAAACCATCCGCGGCTATGCAGCCGAGGACGCAACCGTGATCTTCGGTACGGCTTACGACGATTCCATGGGTGAAAACCTGCGCGTCACCGTCGTGGCCACTGGCCTGGGCCGTCAGAACGCCCGTCCCCAACTGGTGCAAAACAACGCGGAAGTGCTGCGCACCGGTACGGACGATCGCCTGGTCGGTTCGCAGGATCTGGATGTGCCGTCCGTGTTCCGCAACCCGCGTAGCCAGGCTTCGGCCCAGGTGCGTGCCTTGGAAACGGCCGGCATGGATCACTACGATATCCCTGCCTTCCTGCGCAAGCAGGCCGATTGAGGAGCACCCACGCTTCCTTCACATGACCGGTAGCGGTTCCTCCGCCGCACCGGGATCCCCTCGACGCGCTTCCTCTTTCCCCGGGGAAGCGCGTCTTGGAATCCGCTCGTCGTTCATAATGTGTAACAATGGAGTGTTCAGATGTGTCGAACAATCCGGCGCGTCATTGCCCCCGCACACAGGGCGCGTGAGCGCGCAGTCGTTTGAAACACTTGAAATTTAATGGTATACCCGCATACCGGTTACAATGCGGTGTCACGTAAAGAACCAGAACACGCAACAGCGATCCTCCATGCTACGTCAACGCACCATACAGAAAGCGATCTCCACAAAAGGCGTCGGTCTTCATTCCGGTCGTCGCGTTGAGCTCACGCTCCGCCCGGCCGCTCCGAACACGGGCATCGTTTTCCATCGCGTCGACCTTCCGGAAGTGGTGGATCTTCCCGCTACTGCACACCAGGTGGGTAATACCCGCATGGCCTCCGTGCTGCAGCAGGGCGACGTTCGTGTCTCCACGGTGGAGCACCTGATGTCGGCACTGGCCGGCTTAGGTATCGACAATCTGCATGTGGATCTCACTGCAGAAGAAGTCCCCATCATGGACGGCAGCGCAGGCACCTTTGTGTATCTGCTGCGCTCGGCAGGGCTGCAAGAACAGGCTGCACCCAAGAAGTTTCTGCGCGTCCTGAAGCCCGTGGAAGTCCGCGAGGGCGAAGGCAAGGACGCTAAATGGGCGCGACTCGAGCCATATAACGGCTTTGCACTGTCGTTCTCCATCGACTTCAAGCATCCGGCCATCGACTCCACTGCGAATTTCGCCAAGGTGGATTTCGAGAAAGATTCCTACGTCAAGACGATCGCCCGGGCGCGTACCTTCGGCTTTGCCAGCGAGGTCGAAGCCTTGCGCTCCGCAGGCCTGGCTCGCGGCGGCAGTCTCGATAACGCAATTGTGATGGACGAATACCGCGTCCTTAATTCCGACGGCCTGCGCTTTGACGACGAATTCGTCAAGCACAAGATCCTCGACGCAATCGGCGACCTGTACCTCATTGGTCGCCCGTTGGTGGCGCATTATGTCGCCTGCAAGTCAGGTCACGGCCTGAATAACCAGCTCGCCCGCGCGTTGCTGGCGCAGCAGGATGCCTGGGAAATCGTCACGTACGAGTCGCCCGAAGTGGCACCCAAGGCGTTCGACTACGAGTGGAAATTCGCCTGAGGCCGAGCGCCTTGGGTCTGTTCCTCTCTACAGAGCTTTAGCCTCTAAAGTGCGTCAGCCCTTTCCGGCACCGTGATGCACCAATAGCTTTTGGATGGCATCGGCCAGTGGGCCGGGGGCGACGCTTTCCTGCAGTTCCCGGAAGCATTCCAGGGCGGGACGGTCCAACGGCCGTACTTCCCGGGGTGGAGCCGGCCGGTTCTGGCCGGCTAGGCCCGCTTGAACGCGGATCTCGACATCGGTAAGGTTCCAGCCTGCTGCCGTCATGGCGCGCAATAGCGTCGGCTTCAGTTGGCGCAAACGCGTCGCGTGAGCGGCTGCGGGAACCGCCAGCGTCAGACACTGTCTGTCTAGATTGGCTACTCGGCAGCTCTGCGCGAGCACGGGCGGCAATGCCTTGCGGACCACCTGCTCAGCCTGCATCAGGTTCTGTGCCATCGCCATGACGCCGGCACCTGTTTCATCCAGTGCGAGCCACTTCAGGGCCAAAGCGGCCGGGTGGTTTCCCTGGCCCGATCGTTTTGTGCGTGCCCGTGGGGCGCGTGTGTTGAACATATTCAAACCGGAATCCCGATATGGGTAGCAATCCATCTCATTCTACTTCCAAAGCCCTCAGGGTCCTCTGCATCTCCATGGCCGCGGGCGCCGCGATGGCCGTGTCGGCGGTGGCCGGCGCCTGGATGCAATCGCACTTGGCCCCGGCTGCGGGGCCGGCCACCGGATATGAAGGCCAGCTTATAGAACAGTCCCGCCGCGACGCGGACTACATACGCGAGAATATTGGGGTGCTAGCGGCTAAGGTCGGCGAGATGCAAGCCAAGCTGGTGGTCATGGAAGGCCTTGCCCAGCGCGTGACGGAAGCAGCGGGCGTACCGTACACCGCGCCCGAAATCCATGCGGAACTCGAGGGTTCAGCCGGAGCGGACGTCGCTGTTGCGCAAGTGCTCGACCAAGCCTGGACAGCGGAGTCTCTGGGACGCGAGTTGGATATGCTCGAGCGCGAACTCGCCGCAGGCACGGACCGGCTGCATCTGCTCGATACCCTGCTCACTCAGCGTACCGGCATGAAGGAGACCCTCCCTTCATTACGGCCGGTGGATCATCCCTATCTGTCGTCTTCCTATGGTTGGCGGCGGCATCCCGTGACCGGCCGCCATGCGATGCACGAAGGGCTGGACTTCGCGGCGCCTCGCGGTACGCCGATTCTGGCTGCATCGGGTGGTGTGGTGACGGAAGCCCGCTATGTGCCCGGTTACGGCAAGATGGTGGAGATCAATCATGGCAACGGCCTGGTAACGCGCTATGCGCATGCGTCTTCCATCTCGGTCAAGTTGGGCGAGCTGGTCTCCAAGGGGCAACAGATTGCACGGGTGGGTTCCACCGGGCGCAGTACCGGCGCACATCTGCATTTTGAGGTGCGCATCGCCGGTCATCCTTTAGACCCCAAGTTATTCTTCGATGAAAACGAAGCGCTTGACGACGCATCGGAGCCCGGCCAGCCGGTACTCGCAGCAGCACATTAGGCGCGTAGACGCTTCCATTACGGGGGCCACGTGGGCGGGGGCGACGGGGGGCGGCGAAGTATGCGTCGGCCCTCGTATTCGTAGCGCCACTTCCCAGGCACAGCAGCTGCGTTAAACTGTATCGTTTTCTGCGGTTCCACCGCCCATCAAACCACATGTCCCGGCGGGAGCTTCCCGGCGGGAGAGCGACGACACAAGAATGGTATCCCTGATAAAAGCGCTTTTCGGCAGTCGTAACGATCGCATACTTAAACAGTATCGGCGCCAGGTCGCACAGATCAATGAACTGGAACCGAAGCTTGCCCAATTGAGCGATGAACAGCTCAGAGCCAAGACGGTTGAGTTTCGTCAGCGGCTGGAGCAGGGCGCGACCCTGGACGACCTTCTGCCGGAGGCTTACGCCGTTGTGCGCGAAGGCAGCAAGCGCGTATTCGGTATGCGGCATTTCGATGTGCAGATGTTGGGCGGTATCGCCCTGCACAACGGCAAGATCGCGGAAATGCGGACGGGCGAAGGTAAGACCCTGACGGCAACTTTGCCGGTCTACCTGAACGCATTGCCGGCCAAGGGCGTGCATGTTGTGACCGTCAACGATTACCTGGCTCGTCGCGACGCGGAATGGATGGGACGGCTCTACAACTTTCTGGGCATGACCGTGGGCACCGTGGTGCCGCAGCAGGACAACGCCGAGAAGATCGCCGCCTATCGGGCCGACATTACCTACGGTACGAACAATGAGTTCGGCTTCGACTACCTGCGCGACAACATGGAGTACCGTGTCGAAGATCGTCGCCAGCGTGAATTGTTCTATGCGATCGTCGACGAAGTCGACTCCATCCTGATCGACGAAGCCCGTACCCCGCTCATCATTTCCGGTCAGGCCGAGGACAACACCGAGCTATATCGTCGCATGAACGAGATCGCTCCGCTGTTGGTGCGCATGGCGAGCGAACCCAAGCCGCAGGAGCCGGAACCCGAAGGCGACTTCTGGGTAGATGAAAAGGGTCAGCAGGTACATATTTCCGAAGCCGGTCACGTGAAGGCCGAGGAACTGCTCAGCAAGCACGGTCTGCTGCCCGAAGGCGAATCGCTCTACGATCCGCGCAATATTTCGCTGGTGCATCACCTGATGGTGGCGCTGCGTGCCCATAACCTGTTCTTCCGGGACCAGCAGTACGTCGTCCAGAATGGCGAAGTGATCATCGTGGACGAGTTCACCGGGCGCCTCATGGTGGGACGCCGCTGGTCGGACGGCCTGCATCAGGCGGTCGAGGCGAAGGAAGGGGTGCAGATTCAAAACGAGAATCAAACCCTGGCTTCCATCACCTTCCAGAACTACTTCCGCATGTACGAGAAGCTGGCGGGCATGACCGGGACGGCCGACACGGAAGCCTACGAGTTCCAGCAGATTTATGGTCTGGAGACGGTGCTCGTGCCGACCAACCGGCCCATGGCGCGAGACGACCAGAACGATCAGGTCTACAAGACGGACGTCGAGAAATTCAACGCCATCGTGGCCGATATCCGGGATTGCTACGAGCGCGGGCAGCCGGTGCTGGTGGGTACCACCAGTATCGAGAACTCCGAGCGCCTGTCGGCTCTGCTGAAGGAGCACAAGCTCCCGCACGAAGTGCTTAACGCGAAGCAGCACGCGCGTGAAGCCGAGATCGTCGCTGAAGCCGGCAAGCCGGGGCACATCACCATTGCCACCAACATGGCAGGTCGCGGTACCGACATTGTGCTGGGCGGCAGTGTCGACAAGATGATCGACCTGGTACGCAAGGACGAATCCCTGTCCGAAGAGGAAAAGAACGCCCGCATCGAACAGATCCGCGCGGAATGGGCGCCGGCCAACGCGGCGGTGAAGGCGGCCGGTGGCTTGCGCATCATCGGCACCGAACGTCACGAATCCCGCCGTATCGACAATCAGCTGCGCGGTCGTGCGGGGCGCCAGGGCGACCCGGGCTCATCGCGCTTCTACCTGTCGCTCGAGGATCCGCTGATGCGCATCTTCGCCGGCGATCGTGTGCGGGCGATCATGGAGCGCCTGCGTCTGCCCGAAGGCGAGCCGATCGAAGCGCGCATGGTGTCGCGTTCCATTGAGTCGGCACAGCGTAAGGTCGAGGCTCGCAACTTCGACATCCGCAAGCAGCTGCTCGAATACGACGATGTGGCCAACGACCAGCGCAAGGTGCTGTATACGCAGCGTAATGAGGTGCTGGAATCCGCCGACGTCGGCGAGACTGTCCGAGGACTGATTCAAGCGGCCGTCTCCGAGCAATTCCGTAATTACATTCCGGAAGGGTCCGTCGAAGAACAATGGGATGTGCCCGGCTTGCAAGCCGCGCTGGAGTCCGACTGGGCACTGGACCTCCCGTTGACCGAGATCCTCGAGAAAGAACCCGAGCTCACCGACGACGACCTCCTGGAACGCGTACTGGTCGAAGCCAACCGCGTCTACGACGCGAAGGTGGAACTGGTGAGTCGCGAGGCCTGGGCACCGTTCGAGCGTTCGGTGTTGCTGCAGTCGATCGATACCAATTGGCGCGGCCATCTGCAGGCCTTGGATCACCTGCGCCAGGGTATCCACCTGCGTGGTTATGCGCAGCGCGATCCTAAGCAGGAATACAAGCGCGAAGCCTTTGTACTGTTCTCCGATATGCTGGATCGCATCCGCAACGACGTGGTGCGTGTACTGCTGACGGTGCGCGTACAGACGCCGGAACAAGTGGAGCAGCCGGCGGAGCAGGAGTCGCCGGTGAACGTTCGCTACCATCATTCCGATTACGACGCGGCGCTCAGTGGTCAGGATCCCGGTCTGGACGAAACGCCCGCCATGGCCGGCGGCGCGGTCCCCAAGGTTGGGCGCAACGATCCTTGCCCTTGCGGCAGCGGCAAGAAGTACAAGCACTGCCACGGCAAGCTCGTCTAACCGAAACCGCCCCCGTTCTCGGGTTTATTGGGGTCGGACCACCGTTTTTCGCTATTGGGGTCAGACCACCATCTTTCGCACTGCGATAGATGGTGGTCTGACCCCAAATTGTTTTTGTCGAGAAGCCCGGGTCTGAGCCCGATCAGCGCCTACAGCAGGAAGAGGGTGGCGAGGCCGAGAAAGAGGAAGAAGCCCAGCGAGTCGGTTGCGAAGGTCAGCAACACCGAGGATCCGACGGCGGGGTCTTTGCCGAAGCGTACGCGGAGCATGGGAATGAGCACGCCCAGCACTGCGCCGATGAGCATGTTGCCCAGGATGGCCGCCATCATCACCAGTGCGACGGGGATGGAGCCCGAGAAAAGCCACGCAAACACGGCCGCCACAATGCCGCCACAGGCGCCCACCATGAAGGTGACCTGAATTTCACGGCGCACGAGCTGCCACACGTTGGCTCCCGTGACGCGGCCCACCGCCATGGCGCGTATCACCATGGTCATGGTCTGGTTGCCCGAGTTGCCGCCGATGCCCGCCACGATGGACATGAGGAAGGCCAGGATCACGATCTGGCTCACCGTGTGCTCGAAGCGCGATGCGACCAGCGAAGCCGTTGCCGCCGTCATGAGGTTGACCATCAGCCAGGGCGCGCGGTTACGCAGCGCTGCCACTACGGGTGCGAAAATGTCTTCTTCCTGCAGACCGGCGCGAGACAGTTCCTGTTCCTGGGAGTCTTCCTGGATCACGTCCACCACCTCGGCGATGGTCACGCGGCCGATCAAGCGGCCCTGGTCGTCCGTGACCGGCGCCGACACCAGGTCGTAGCGTTCGAATGCGCCGGCCGCTTCCGCGTCGGAATCCAGAGGGTTGAGCGAGAGGTGTTCGGTAAGCATCACTTCGGAAACGAGCGTTTCCGGCTCGCGAACGAGCAGGATGCTGACCGGCAGGGTGCCTTGCAGCCGATCCTGGCGGTCCACCACGAAGATCTGGTCCGTGTGATCCGGCAGCTCCTGCAGACGGCGCAGGTAGCGCAGCACGACCTCCAGCGTGACGTCTTCGCGCACCCGCACCATCTCGAAGTCCATGATCGCGCCGACCGTGCCCTCCGGATAGCCCATGGCTTCGAGCAGCTGGGCGCGTTCCTGTTCGGTGAGCCCTTTCTGGACTTCGGCGACGACGTCCGGAGGCAGGTCTGGCGCCAGATCCGCGATCTCGTCGGCGTCCATGTGCTCGGCCGCCGCCACGAGGTCTTCGTGGTCCATCGATTCGATCAGGGACTCACGCGCCCAATCTTCGATTTCCAGCAGCACGTCCGCGTCGTGTTCGGCGCTGACTAGCTGCCAGACGGCCTGGCGCTCATGGACCGGCAGCGATTCCAGGATGAAGGCGATATCCGACGGGTGCAGGTCGTTGACGATCGCCCGGATCTCGTTCTCGTGTTGCCGGTGCAGCACCCCTTCCAGGAGGTTGGATTGGTCTTCTTCCTCGTGTTGCCTGTGGGCGAGCGCCTCTACCACCTCTTGGCGTTTGAGGATGTTTTGCAGCTGCTGCAGCGCTTGATGCGCATCTTCCGGATCCAGCCTCCGGGGGATGGTCACCGCCTTTGCGGGATCGACTTCTGTTTCCGACATGTATCTACTCTGTCTTCACAGGGGAGGCAGGGGTCTGCTGCGGCGGTTGTCGTCCGTGGCGACGTAGGTAAGGGTCGCTTCCGTCACTTTCACGACTTCGGCCTCAAGGCGCTGGCGCTGCGCGTAGACCTCTACGGAAATTGTGATGGAGGTGCGTCCCACCTTGATGATGTCGGCGTAAAAGCTCAGCAGGTCGCCTACGAAGACCGGTTGCTTGAACACGAAGGCGTTGACGGAGACGGTGGCAACGCGACCGCCTGCTCTCCGGGTGGCCGGCACGGAGCCGGCGATGTCCACCTGGGACATGATCCAGCCGCCGAAGACGTCGCCGTGCAAGTTGGCGTCTTTGGGCATGGGAATGACCCGTAATACCGGCTGGCGGTCGGAGGGCAAGAGTAGGGGTTGCTCAGTGCTCACTTAACGGCTCCACATAGGGCAGAATTTCTAAAATCAGCAAGTCGGGTTGGCCAGCCAGCGACGGGCAAGCTCGACCCAATAGGTGCCGCCCAATGGAATGAGCGCGTCGTTGAAGTCGTAGGAGCCGTTGTGCAGCATGCAAGGGCCGGCGCCGTGGCCGATGTCGCGATGATCGCCACTGCCGTTGCCGATCCATACGTAGCAGCCGGGCTTGTGCTGCAGCATAAAGGCGAAATCCTCGGCGCCCATGGAAGGCGTGATGTTTCGCTGGACCTTGTCTGCGCCCACGATGTCTTCCATGACGGCGGCGCAGAACTCCGTTTCGGCGGCGGTATTGACCGTCGGCGGATACTTGCGTTGGAAATCGAGCGTCGCCTTGCATTCGAGTGCCGTGGCGGTCTGTTCACATATGGCCTGCATGCGGGCCTCGATCAGATCGAGCGTTGCATCGGAGAACGTGCGTACGGTGCCGCGGATTTCGGCATCGGTCGGGATGACATTGTCCGCCGAGCCGGCATGCATTTGAGTGACGCTGATCACTGCGGGATCGAGCGGGTCGCGGTTGCGCGTGACGATCGTTTGCAGGCTCTGCACGATCTGCACGGCGGCGATGATTGGGTCCGCCCCGAGATTCGGCATGGCGCCGTGCGCGCCCTTGCCTTCAATGCGCACACCGAAGGTGTTGCTGGAAGCCATGATGGGACCGGCGGTGAGGCCGAAGCTGCCGACAGGCATGCCCGGCCAGTTATGCATGCCGAATACGGCGTCCATAGGGAAGCGCTCAAACAGACCGTCGTCGATCATGGCCTTGGCGCCGCCGTGGCCTTCCTCTGCAGGCTGGAAAATAACGTACACAGTACCGTCGAAACTGCGGTCCTGAGCCAGGCAGCGGGCAGCGGCCAGCAGCATGGCGGTGTGGCCGTCGTGACCGCAAGCATGCATTTTTCCGTCGTGGCTGCTTGCGTGTTCGAAGGTATTGAGTTCCTGCATGGGCAGTGCGTCCATGTCGGCGCGCAGGCCGATCGCGCGGCCATTGTCGCTACGCCCCTTGATTGTTCCCACGACTCCTGTGACGCCTAGGCCCCGTACCACGGGGATGCCCCAGGATTCCAGCATGTTTGCTACGAGATCCGCGGTACGGACTTCCTCGTACGCCAGTTCCGGATGTCGGTGAATATCCCGGCGGATACGGGCGATCTCGTCCTGCCAGCCTACGATGGGTTCTGCCAAGTTCATGAAGGGCTCCAAAAAAAGATCGCGACACGGCTACCGCTGGGCCGGCGCCCCGCCGGGATCAGGCGGCGGGGCGGGCCAAATGGCGGATCAGCGCGGTTTCATATGGGGCTGGATCATGGCGTCGAGTGCCGGAGCCGTGTGCTCGTTACCGGCATAGACATAGCCACCGATGGGCCAGGGGTCCGCATGAAAGATGTCTTCGCAGATGCCGCCGGCTTCGCGTACAAGCACCGTGCCCGCGGCGACGTCCCAGGGCGCCAGTCCCATTTCCCAGTAGGCATCGTAGCGACCGCAAGCCACCCACGCAAGGTCCAGTGCTGCGGCGCCGTGGCGTCTGACGCCGCGGGTGTGCGTGATGGCGTGGTGCAGTGTGGGCATGTATTCCTCGGCGAACGAGAAGTCCCGGAACGGGAAGCCGGTGCCGACGACGGATTCCGCCAGGCTTTCGGCCCGCGAGCACTGGATGCGGCGGCCGTTCAGCCAGGCGCCAACACCGTGCAGACCGGTGAACAGTTCTTCGCGGTTAGGGTCGTACACCACGCCGATCACGGGCGTATCTTTCGCCAGGGGCTCGTCGCCGTTCACCTTGGCGCCGGCATGTGCGATCAGGGCGATGGACACCGCGTACTGCGGAATGCCATGGAGGAAATTGGTGGTGCCGTCCAGGGGGTCGATGTACCACGTGGCGATGTCGGAGGCTTTGCCGCCGCTCTCCTCGGCCACAATGCCCAGCTGCGGAGTACGTTCGAGCAGGATGTCGATGATGGCCTGTTCCGCTTCGCGGTCGGCCTGGGACACCAGATCGTTGCGCATCTTGGTGTCGATCACCAGGTCGCTTCGATTGTGCGCGTACGACTGTAGAATTGCTGCAGCCGCATGGGCCGCCGTGACGGCGGCATCCAGGCACTCACTCAAGGGAAGACGTAAAGATTGCATGACTTGTTCCTGACTCATCGGACCCTCTGTGGTAGATGTCGCCCATTGTACGTGACGCGTGTGGCGGTAATTTGTCGGAGCGGGTGATGAAGGGCCACCACCAGCCGCTAGAGCCGGCTTCCCTCGCTTTCAATGACGACGGCGTACCCGCTAGTCCGCTGTATGGCGATGTCTACCATTCGCGTGCGGGCGCCCTGGATCAAGCCCGGCATGTCTTCATCGGCGGTAATCGCCTGCTTGAGCGTTGGGATGGCCGCGAGACCTTTACCGTCTGCGAAACCGGGTTCGGCTGCGGCAACAATTTCCTTGCCTTGTGGCAGGCTTGGCGGCATTCGGCCCACCGGCCGCGGCTGCACGTGATCTCCTTCGAAGCGCATCCTTTCACGCGGGACGATCTCGCCACGGCACTGAGTGTGCATCACGGCGAAGTCCGCGAATTGGCTGACGCGTTGTTGCGCGACTGGCCGATGTTGCTGCCTGGCCTCCACAGGCTCGAGTTCGAAGGAGGGCGACTCACGCTGACACTGGCTTTCGGCACTGTGGAGTATTTGTCGCGCCAGATCGATGCCCGTGTTGACGCCTACTTCTTGGATGGTTTCGCACCGGATCGCAATCCGGCGATGTGGTCCCGTGAACTATTCGGTCAATTGGTGCGTATCGCCAATGTGGGTGCCACGGCCGCGACATGGTGCAGCGCCGGGCATGTACGACGCAACCTCTCAGCGGCCGGCTTCTTGGTGAAGCGCGAACCGGGCTTCGGCGGTAAACGCCAAATGTCGACCGCCGTGTTGCGGCCGGGGCTAGGCAAGCCCGTCCCAAAAGGTGAACGGGAAAGAATCATCGTTGTGGGCGGCGGGCTGGCGGGCGCGGGGGTGGCGCATTCTCTTGCTTTGCGAGGCCATACCGTTCAGGTGCTGGATCCCGCGTTCGCAAACGGGCCGTCCGGCAGCCACGAGGGGCATCGCTCGGCCGCCATGACACCCGCCCTCAGTCGCGACGACAACCCGCTCTCTCGTTTGAGCCGTAGCGGAATTCTGCTGGGGCGGTTGCGTTGGAAGAATATGCAGGAGCTGTACGAGCCGTGTGGCACCCTGCTGAGGATCCCCGCCGCCGAAGCCGATGCTTGGCGTGATGCTCTGCAGACTTGGCGGTTCCCTGCGGAGTGGGCTCGGTGGTGCGCCGCGCCGGAAAGCGAGTCACTCTGCGGCATCCCGGTTTCAGGGGACGGAATATGGCTGGGGGCGGGCGCGCGCCTGCGGCCGGCCCGCCTGGTTGCTCGACTGTTGTCGCATGATCTCATCGACGTCCGTGCGCAGCGGGTAGGGCGTCTGAAGCGGGCGGGGGAAGGCTGGCTCGCATTTGCCGAAGACGGTTCGCCGCTGGGCGAGGCATCCCGTGTCGTCCTCGCCACCGCAGCTGACACGCCCGCTTTGTTGGCGAGCGCCGCCTTGGCGCAGCCATGTCCCAAACTGGAACGTCTGCAGCGTATGGGGGGGCAGGTGGGGCATTTCCGTGCCGACGATCTGCCGTCGGCACAGGCCATCATCGCCGGCTCTGGCTATTGGCTGCCGGCCGATGATGGCGTTCATGTCGGTGGCAGTACCTATACGTTTGATGAACCGGTCAGCGAACCCACTGAAGAGGGCTTTCTTGCGGTGTCGAACAAGGTCGCCGGCTTGCTGGAGTGGCCCGCCGAACGGCTGGTGTCGGCCCGCGCGACGCCGGACGGTTGGGCCGGATGGCGAGCCGCTGTGAGCGACCACTTGCCCGAGATTGGCCCGGTGGATGCTGAGGCGACGCTGTGGCTGGCTTGCGCTTATGGTTCGCGCGGGTTGAGCTGGATGACGCTGGCGGGGGAGGTGATGGCGGCTCGACTGGAGGGCGAACCCTTGCCCCTGGAGAGGGACTTGCTGAGCGCTCTGCGGCCACGGTGAACGGCTTCAGAGGAGGGACATTTGCCCGAGATTCCGCCGCCGGAGGCGGATGAATCTCCAACTGAAATGTAGCGGGATTTTATTTTATAGCCCAAATCCGTCAGAATAGGGGCTTTGGATGCTTATTTGGGCCATGGCCCGAGGATTGCGCTGTGCCGCACGACTCTGATCAAGTTTACGTTACTCCCCTGACCCATTTGGAATTTAACCATGCCTCCGCCGTCAAGGCCTCGTTCTCCTTTTCGGAGGCCGGCCTAGCGTTGCAGGTCGAGGCACATGCCCCGGGCGTCTACCGCATACGTTGCGCCGCGCCCGAGACGCTTGCTGCCCGCGACGAAAAACCCACCATGCGGCAGAAGGCTCATTCCGAGATGCTGTTGGCGCGGGACGAGCCAGTCGGCGAAATGTCGACCAGCTCGGTAGTGGGCGCGTCGGTCTGGCGGTTGGAGCAGGGCGAGGTTGCCCTGGAAGTCGGCGCCGACCCCTTGTCCTTTGCGCTGTATCGCGGCGAGCGTTGCGTGCTTCGCAGCCTGCCGGAAGGCACGCTCGAGCAAGGAGAGCGCAATGGCGACACCTTATGGCGTCTTTCCACCGAGCTACAGTCCGAAGACTACTTGCACGGGCTGGGCGAAACCGCAGGCGATCCCGACCGCCGCGGCTGTACCATCATTTCGGACAAACCCTCAGACCGCGCCGCTTCCTTGCTCTGGAGTACCGAGGGTTGGGGGCTGTACGTCAATACCTTGGGACGGGTGGAACACGATTTGGGCGCCGAATCGTCTGACATCTGCCGCCACATCGTGCACGATAGCGTGCTCGACTTTTTCCTGTTCGCCGGCGATCCCGCCGAGATCCTTAACCAGTTCACGGCGCTAACCGGTCGTGCAGGGCAGCCTGGTTTGTGGCCCATGGGCGTGTGGCTGGAACAGGCACCCGGCGCCACGCTCGACGAAACCCTGGCCATTATCGAGACCTTCCGCGCGAACGAGTGGAGCGTCGATATCCTGCAACTCGCTGCGCCGATGCCGTATGGCTTCCAGGACGACAAACCGGTATTTGAATGGAATGCCGCCCGTTGCGGTGATCCTCGTGAATTGCACGCACGCTTGCAACAGGCGCGTGTCCAGCTTTCTGCTCCCACCTTGCCTGCGGTATTGCAAGGCACGGCGTTGTTCGACGAATGGGAAGACCGCGGCTGGCTGTTGATACGCGACGAGGACGGGTCCGCCTGTGTGTTCCCCGGCAACGAATTTACGGGTGGCCAGCCCTACGGTCTGCTCGACCTCACCAATAAAGACGTCTACAAGCTCTGGGTGGAGCGTCAACGGCTGGCGGTCGACGAAGGTCTGGGCGCTCCGGTTTGCAACGTCCAGACGGACATTCCCGACGACGTGACCGCCCGTGGGGGCGAGTGCCGCGCCGTGTTGCGCACCGTTTACCCCCTGCTGGCTCGCCGTGCGCTTTTCGACGCTGTGGCCGGCCACCGTACGCCTCAGGAAGGCGTGATCGTCAGTACCGACCTGTTCCCCGCCGTACAACGTAGTGCCTGGCAGGCAGGCCCGCGTTGCGAGAACAGCTGGGCAGGCATGGAAACCAGCCTGCGTACCGCGTTGTCGCTGGGTGACAGCGGTATTCCGGTACAAACTCACCGGCTGGGCTCGGCGCATCATCCTGTGAATGGCATGACGCCCGAGCTCTACGTGCGTTGGCTGGCGGCTTGCGTCTTCTCCGCCAACTTCTCATTCCAGGGCACACCCGCGCTGTTGCCGTCGGCCTTCGACAGCGCTACGCAGGAACTGGTACGCCACTGGCTGCAATGGCGTTACCGCCTCATTCCCTACGTGCTGGGCATCATTGAAGACGCTGTGCGTACTGGTCTGCCGGTCCAACGTTCCATGGCGCTCAGCTTCCCGGCAGACCCGACAGCACAAGCGTGGGACACGCAATACCTGCTCGGTCCGGCCCTGCTGGTAGCCCCAGTACTGGAACCCGGCAACACGGTCCGCGTCTACCTTCCGGAAGGTCAGGCGTGGTGGGACCTCAACACCGGCTGGCGATACGAGGGCGGTCAGGTGCTGGAGGTCGAGTGCGGTCTCGATACCTTGCCCGTGTTCGGCCGTGAAGGTCACATGCTCTGCCTTGGACCGGGGGGTCTGCATACCGAAGATTTCAACTCTGCCCGTTTGCTGGACGAGGTCTGGATGTTCGGCATGCCCGAGCACAGCCCGGTGGTGATGCGCAACAAGATTCGCGTCATGCAGATGCAGGGCTCCAGTTACATCAAGGGTCTGGAAGGTCTGCGCATCATGCCTTCGGAAGGTCTCGAGGTGAAGCGTCGCGGGGCAGAAGTTCGCATCTCGCGAGCGCGTTGATTATGCGGTTTGGCGGCGCCCGTTTGACAGGGTGCCGCTGAATCCGCCATAATTCGATTCTTGCCTGTTTTTGGGCATGGGTCGTTAGCTCAGTCGGTAGAGCAGCGGACTTTTAATCCGTTGGTCGCGCGTTCGAGTCGCGCACGACCCACCAGCATTTTCGGGCAATACCAAGCTTTTAGCCGCTCCTAGCAAGGAGCGGCTTTTTGTTTTTGCCAGCATCACGTAAGTGG